>JBFMGH010000259.1:0-9744 GCA_040752795.1 Cyanobacteriota bacterium | reverse complement strand
CACAAGATTTTATATATTTAATTTTTTTTTATAATTTAAAAGCTAAAAAACCACAAAAATATTAACTTTTTTCTCCTCTTTAAAATTAATTAAATTGAAGCTTTATAAAAACAGTTTTTTTTATAAGTGTAAACAATTATTTTAAAAGATTCGTTTTTATACAAGAAAAGCAAATTATTTTGCTATTTTAGCAAAAACTGTGATAAGATTTTTATTAAATAGACCTCCTGTAGACTTCAACCTTACATAATCGAACTCTGCTGTGTCTATTTAGTTTAAGACAATAAACCACTTATTTATATGAATATTCCCAAATTAAAGATTTCTAACAATCTCACAGCAGACATTCCTATTATACAAGGAGGTATGGCTATAAGAGTTTCTACCCATACACTAGCATCTGCTGTTGCTAATTGTGGTGCAATAGGAGTTATTGCCGGTAGTGGAATGTCTACAGATGAACTTCGTCAAGAAATCAACCAGGCTAGAAGTGCCATTAAGAACCCTCATGGCTTATTAGGTGTTAATATAATGTTTGCTGCCAGTGCTTTCAAAGAGCTGGTAGATGTTTGTATTGAAGAAAAAGTCGATTTAATTATCAGCGGAGCTGGTTTTAGCCGTGATATATTTAAAATAGCTTTAGACAATAATATTGCATTTGCTCCCATTGTAAGCTCGCCTAAATTAGCTGTATTAGCAAAAAAACTTGGTGCTTCAATTATTATTGTTGAAAGTGGCGAAGCAGGAGGGCATCTGGGCACTGATAAATCAATCAGAGAACTCATCCCTGAAATAAGATCCGCTATTGATACTGTTGATTCTCCTTTGCATGGCAGTGAAAGAACACCATTAATAGCTGCTGGTGGCATCACTAATGGCTATGACATAGTGGAAATGCTATCACTTGGTGCTGACGGTGTTCAAATGGCCACCAGATTTGTTTTATCTGAAGAATGTAATGTTGATGACAAATTTAAACAGGTACTAAAAGACGCTACTGATGAAGATGCCATAATCATTAAATCACCTGTAAACATGCCTGCCAGAGCAGTCAGAACTCCATTCTCTATGAAAGTTATTGAGGGAGACGTATTCAAACTTCATAATTGCTGTAAGTGCCTTAAAAGCTGCTCTCTAGAATATTGCATTATCAAAGCTCTAAATCTATCTAGAAGTGGTGATTATGAAAATGGTTTATTCTTCTGCGGAAGTAACGTTGGCAAATATAATAATATCTTACCAGTAAAAGAAATTATTGATACTTTAATCGCTGAAATGCTTGAAGCTTTAAATAATGAGCCTATAGTATTTCAAAATTAAACTTTATTACAATTTATTAGTATATTAATTTGAATACTTTCTTGTAATCAATGTCATACTGAATTTATCTCAGTATTTTATGCTGATCTTTGAAAAGTATAGTAAACGCATGAAATTATGAGACATAACTGGAAATCATGAGGGTGTTATGCCCGCCTTCGGCGGGCATAACACCCGAACCCTTTATTTCCTGAAGTCTATTTTATTTATGCGTTCATTATAATAGATTATAGAGGCACATGGATAAGACATGTGCATAAATGTATATATTCTCAAAATAGCTAAGGTAGCAGAGAAATAGCGTCGGGTTTAACAACTCCGCTGCGCAGGCCTTTTAAGCCCTTGCCTCGTTAACCACTGTTCCCTGATATTTTATAAAACATTAGTTATGCAGAGGTCTCTGGATTGGTATATTTATAGAAAAAACTCAGGCAGGATTACTGATTTATTTTGAGCATTGATCAAATTATATAAATGTCACTGAAGCAATTTCAGCGTGACAAAAAAATTTTAATAGGTTACAAATTGGTCTGAACAGTAAATTTGACTATTTAATACTCGTCTAATTCTTCAATAATTATGTTTACATCATCTTCAAACTGAGGATCAAGTTCTTTAGCTTTCAGAAGATATTCTCTACCTGTCTCATATTTTCTTATTTCTAAGTATGTCAATCCCAGATAAAAATGCGCTTCTGCATCATCAGGATTTAACTCAAGCACTTTTGAATAATTTTCAATTGATAAACCATAGTCAGCCTTATAAAAATAAGAATTACCAAGGTTTAAATATGCTTCAAAATACTCTGAATCCGCTTCAATAGCCTTTTTATAATTTTCTACAGCTTTTACATAATCATCAAGTGCATAATAAGCATTACCCAGTTCATTATAAACTTCAGGCATAGTATCATCCAGCTCTAAAGCCATTTCAAGACTATTAACGGCATTGTCATAGTCTTCATTAAAATAATAGGCCAGACCCAGATTATAATAAAGCGTTGGGCTTTCATTATTTATTTCTTCGGCTTTTCTGAATTCTTTTATTGCTTTCTCTAATTGATTATTGTTTAAATACTCAAAACCAGATGCAAAATACTTTTGAAAATCATTAATCATTTTTTTTCCCTTAAAAATAAATTAACAGAATCATTATAGGTGAAAAAATATTTACTACAACTATTAAACTTATACTTTATAAAAATTGGGGTATAGTAAATAATTACATAAGGTTCAAATTTTAAAAACAGCCAATAGGGCTTTAATTGTTTATTTATACCAGCCAACGAAAAAACATTGTATCACATATAAAGTTGTAATTTGTTTTAATATTATTGCCTGGTTGCCTCCCAGTTACACATTGCATTTCCACGCAGGTCATCTCTGGTCATCGTTCCGGACATTTTATTTCCTCTGACAGTTCCCGTGTGTGTTTGAGGGTATTTTTCTCTTTTAAAGTAAACCTGACCAGTTGAACTATTATATTGAATATTTACAATGTTTTCCCAGGAATTAAGCTGATGATAATTGATTTTCCCAACCATTGCACCAGGGCTGCCTGTAATTTCTAGATTAGCAGAGTATCCACATGCAACTACATACCATTTACCAGCTAAAGAAACAGGAGGGCTATTTGAGTTTTGTTGAACAGGTGCTTTTTGAATGGGAGTATTATTAGATATCTGTGCACCAGTGCGTGTTCCATGCCTGAATGGTTGACCATTTTCATAGGCTGTGAAAGCATTTCCGCCAGATTCAACAGCTATTTCGCAGTTGCTAGCAATTCCATTATAAGTCATTGACATTAATACTCTGTTTCCTGAATCTCTCCAGGTCCCCTTCCAGTATCCTGGTGCTTCTACAGTACCATTTGAGCTAAATACCCATGGTGCATGATGAACAGGTTGTTTCTGGCCATTTGTAATAGCTCCAACCTTCCAGGATCCAAGAATATTTGAGTTATTGCTAGTTGCTGGCCCCTGGTTGCATGGAGTGTTACAGGGTGTTGAGCCAGTATTGGTTGTTGGAACCGTATTGGGATTAACTCTCTGAGTTGTATTACATGGAGTTGTGCAGGGTGATTGATTAGAATTTACGTTTGGTTTTGGAATGTATGTTTGCTGAGATAAGTCTTTTAACCTATCTGTCATACTTGTTGAACCAGTATTAGTACTGGTTAAAGAAGTGTCATTAGAATCTTCTGTGACCTGCAACCCGGGTGGATATTGTGTGGGCTGCTGATTATTGTAAATATTTGTATTTCTTTTCTCGTTATATGTTACCTTATTTGTCTTCACCTGACCCATAACAGAATCAAAAACATCGTTTATATTAGGTTTTGGTGTGGCCTGAACAGGTGTATTATAAATTGGTGGTGTTTGAACAGGATTGTAAACCTGTGGTACCATTGGAGTTGATGATATTGGCCCTGGGGTGGGTGCTATCGGCACAATGGGTACAATTGGAACCTGATTTGGCCCGGGCGCCACAGGAACCATAGGAACTGTTGAAACTGGCCCGGGTCCGGGTGTTATTGGCACAATTGGAACTGTTGAAACTGGCCCAGGCCCGGGTGCTATTGGTACAACATTATTGGATTGAGCCTGCACAGGGGCTGGCTGATTTTTATTTTTTTCTGCTTCTGCTAATAAACTGCCTACATCAGGACAATTAGGGTTAATGCTATTAGCTGTGAACGCATTTTGATAAGCATTTTTATAATCTTTCTGGGCAATATTAACTTTTGCTTTCTGAATAAGATCTTCCATTGTAGCTTTATTCTTTGTAAACTGATCTAACCAGTGTTTTGCATCTCTGAATTCTTTATAA
Source organism: Cyanobacteriota bacterium (assembly GCA_040752795.1). Taxonomy (GTDB): domain Bacteria; phylum Cyanobacteriota; class Vampirovibrionia; order JBFMGH01; family JBFMGH01; genus JBFMGH01. Next base: position 5,596 of record JBFMGH010000259.1, on the reverse strand, counting down.
GTTCCTTTAAAAGGATCCTGTTCTATAATTTTTTCAGTCATTGCAATAGCTTCATCATATTTACACTCACTTGAAAGTTTTAAAGCAGTATTCTGATCCTGTCTTAATTGATAACTTAGATTGTTTTTATCTGTTTCTTTCTGAGCAATCATATCAAAGATCTCTTTTATTGGAGGGTAGTTCTGGAAGTTTGAAGGAATTCTGGAAAATATAGCTCTTGCATCATCCAATTTATTCTGATTGATAAGGTCTTTAGCACTATTGGCAAGAGTTAAATATCTTTCTTTTTCAGATTTTACTTTATTTAAAAAGTCTTTTATATTTGAATTTTTAGGGTCAAGCGTTGCAGCTTCCTGAGCTTTTTCTAATGCTTCATCAATTTTAGAACTGTTGTAATCTTTAACAGCCTCTTTAAGTTTCTTTTTAGCAAGTTCTTTATTGCTGTCTTTCTCTTTTGCTTTATCAGAGCTTTTGTCTTTAGTTTTATCAGAGCTTTTGTCTTTAGTTTTATCAGTGACGCTTTTGTCTTTTGTTTTGTCAGTGACACTTTTGTCTTTCGTTTTATCAGTGACGCTTTTGTCTTTCGTTTTATCAGTGACACCTTTATCTTTAGTTTTGTCAGTGACACCTTTATCTGCAGTTTTGTCAGGGTCACCTTTACTGGAAGCTTGATCTATCATATCCTGTGAAACAGTAATATCTACATTAACTTCAGCTTCACCAAGTTTATTTTTATCTTTATCATAAACCTCTATTTTTGCAGTGCATACACCTACTTCATGTTTGGTAATAGTTAATTCTTTACTATTATCAACACCAACGATAGAGCAGTCTTGATCAACACTCCAGTCATAAAGGATGTCTATATTATTAGCTCCGTCAATATCAGCTTCAATAATTATTTCCTGATCTACTGTAAAGTCTTTAGTAACTTCAACCAGTCCTTTTTTCTTATTCCATACCTTAACAGGAGTATCATATTTAGGGCCAATAACCCTTGCTATAACTTTATATGCACCTGCACTATAAGTATCATTAATACTATCGTTAATAATATCGCCAACAGTAGGCACTCTTGCAATTGCCTGAAGTTTAATAGGTTTATCGTCTTTAAGAACGAATTCTATTTTGCCATTGTCAATTTCTTTTCGATCTGTTGGTTCAATCCATCTATAATCAATTAGATTGCTGTCAATGTCAGGGTCTGACTTGATTTCAGCTATCACAGGTGTGCCAATTTTAGCATCTTTTTGAAGTGTGTCATAAACGATAGTAAATTTAGGTGGAATAACTTTAACTTCCTGCTGTTCTACTTCACCCAGGGTGGTTGAAATACCATTATCAACGTTTAAAATTTGTGCCCATATTTTAACAGGATCTTCCATTCTGTCAAAAGTAACAGTAGTATCTCCATTTTTACTTTCTTTTGGGTCAAAAGTTAAATTTGGCGAAGAATCCCAGACTATTTTAATTCCTGAAGTATCTATATCTGATGAAGGTATATCCAGATTTACTGAAAGATTCTTTTTGGAATTATAATTAACTTCGTTATCTAATCCCTGTATTTTCCCAGTGACTGCTCCACCCACTTTTATTGTTATAGAGTCGCTACCTATTGTTGAATCCATACAGCTAACTGTAACACCAATATCAAACACACCCTCTTTAGAAGACATAAAATCAACTTCATTAACTTCTTCAAAAGTATTATTAGAACCAAAATTGTGTCCTGTCCACGTGTAGGTTTCTGCATCCGGGCACATAGACATTCTTCCGTCTGTTACCGCTGCAAGAGTTACAATTTCTCCGGGTTTTAACTTTGTTTTTAATGCTCTTAGAGATATTATCACTTTATTTAATTTCTCTAAAGCTTTTTTATCAGAACATAGACCTTTATAATCTGCAATCTTTATTGGTTTTGAAATATCAATATCCAGTTTTAAAGGAAGTTTTTCTGCATCCTTAAAATAATAGTCTTGCGGGTGTTGTGGGTTATAATCTTTAACACTATCAAGAAAGTATTTTATTCTATCTAAAGTATTTTTAAATCTAGTTTCTTCCTGACCTCGTTGAATATCAATTTTATCTAAACAAATTTGTAATTCTCTTGCTTGCTGGCCTTTTTTCTGTTCGTTCAATTCAGCAATACTTTTCTTTGTTTCTTTTACAAATAATTCATAAGCTTTTATATCTTCATCTTGTTTCTTTTCAACATCACTGTATACTTTTTGATATTTTGATATGTATTCATCCAGCAAGTTTTTAAGGTAGTCTTCACAGAGTTTAGTATCTTCAGGGCTGAGAGATTCCTTAAACTTGGATTTTTGTGAATGTATTTCAAAGAGTTTTTTCCAGTCTTTATTTTTATAAGCCTCTTCTATCTGATCTTTTAATGAATCAAAACCTATTTCAAAAGTTTTTGAGTCTTCAGCGATGATTTTTATTTCTTCTTTTTTATCTTTTTCTGTAGTTTTTGAAGTAACTGGAATAATAGAAGATACTGGTTTATCAGTAACCGTAACAAAAAATGTAACATTCTTTTTGTCTTTAGGAACACTATATTTGAATTCTTTCCCCAGGTTGATAGGATCACCGGTTTTTTCGTCAATATACCAGTTTATATTGAGGTCTGTTAATTGTTTAATTTCACCTTCAAGATCAACTGTAATAGTTTCAACTTCATCTTTTTTAAGTTTTTCAGGGCCAGTGATTTTTATTTTACCCTGTGGAGTGGGGTCATCTATTACTGTTATATCTATAGATGTTTGTTTAGTAATTATTTGGTCCATGTTTAGACGTTCAACAATATCTCTAACTATATCTTCTTCAGCAGGCGTAATGCCGGAAACAAAGTCAATTTTGATTGTAAACTCTAAATCGACTTTATAAACACCGGCTTTATTAAATGTAAACTCTTTTATAGCTTTATCGCTTTCAAATAATCCGGATATTCCACCTGAATAGTATGAGCTTTCTATAGATATTTCTTTACCATCAAGCTTCCACAGATAGGTTGTTTCTATCTGAATTTGTGTAAGGTGTGATTTACCTCCGAGAATTTTGAAATTATCATTCATTTTTGTATAAATATCTGTAGCAGCTTTATTGTCAAGGTTATAATCAGCTGATACACTTACCTTGACCTCGCTTTCTTTGCCGTTTTCTTTTTCAGGCAGTTTAGCAGGGTCAGGTTCAGCACTTAACCCTAAAGTAGAAGAACTTATTTTGTTTATATAATCTGATTCAAGAATTGACACATCTCCCATTTTTTTAATTCTGTACTCATTCCATTCTTTTAAAAATTGTTTGAGACATCTATCGTATAAAGGTTGCTCGATTTTTCTATCTTTGCTGTTATTACCCCTGACTGAGCAATGATGAGCCATAAGCTGTAAATGATCCTGTACAATACTAATATATTCTTGAGAATTAGTAGGTTGATCGTTTTCAAAAATAGTTTTAGCTGAATAGTCACGCATGGGTTTGTTGATTGTTTCTGGAGCTCTTCCAGGTGAATCACAAATACCAACCATAAGGTTTTCACAATCCTGTGCGGAAGCGATCAAGTTATAGCCCTTTTCTTTAGTATAGTCTATAAATATATCAGCAATGATTGCAGGGGCTAAAGGTAATAAACCTACTTCTGCTACTCCCAGTGCACCAATTAAAGCTGAACGATATGCTTTATCATATTCTTCCTGGCTGGCTGATTGTACTGCATCATAAATATCGTAGCTGACTAAACCTATTTCAACAACTTTTAGAAACTTATCAGCAGGTATTTTACCAGCTAAATCCCATAATTTGTTCTTTATTGAAGCTGATAAACTTGTTGGTTTAGGGTTTAGCATTTCAGCTATAAGTTGAGCTTCTTTGATCGAATTGTTGTTCCAGAAATGATCAAGATTTTGAAGTAATTTGGCTTCAGTACTAGAATCTTTTAATACTTTATTTACTTGTTCTACAAAATCTGCAGGTATTTCACCAGGAGGAAGATCTTTTAGTTTTTTAATAACATCATCTATATTATTATGATGAGGTATTCTTTTTAAGTCTTTTGCTTTTTTTAAAGATTTATCAACCCGGCCTAATTGTTTGATGGTAGCATCAATATCATTCTTTTTCATAACATCACTGACATGCTCTATAGCATCTTCAGCTGATCTTGCCTGATTGGAGGTTGTAAAAGATGTATAACCTCCTTCAGCTATATGTTGTAAGTCAGTACTTGTTTTAACCACATTTTTGCCGTCTAAATAAAATTCCTTGCCTTTAGTTAGTTCATAGTGCTGGCGAAAGGGTTCATTATGTTTGCCAAAATAACCTTCAATGGCCTCTTCACCAATATTTGGTTTGCCTTTTAAAACATTATTAAAATGATCTACTGCTTCAGCATTGTTACTTATGTTTTCAATAAGTTGATTAGGAGGATATACAGTTACACTATTGAGTACAGTCTTCATCTGATCACCGGAATAATTCGAAGCAATTTTCTTTCTGAGGAAGTTTTGAAATTCCTTCCATTTTTTAATTGCTTGATCCTGTGGCATATCATCAGGAATGATAAGTCTTAAGTCGTGATCTGACGGCAATTTTCCGGCATCAAGATTTAACGGATCTCTGTAATTTGAGTTTGTTATCCATGAACCTAAACCGACTACTTTTACAGGGTATTTTGATTTACCCTGACTTCTTAAATAATCTTTGATGAAGCTTTGTATCTGTTCGTTTGTTGGTCTAACTTGAGCCAGAGCTTTTTCATCCAGATTAAAAAGTGCAAATAATGTAAGAACTGATAAGATGATTAATAAAATATATGTTTTAATTTTCATTATATTTCTTCCTTTTTAACTATATTAAAGTTAAAGCGTAATTAAATTTGGTTATAAATGTGCATTTTTTTAAATTCTTGTAGATATAAGAGATATTTGTAATCTAAAATTGAGTAAATATCAACATATTATTTAGAAAAAGCTTATAAATATCTATTATCTAACAAAAACTAATGAAATAAAAATTAATTGAAACAATAATAATAACTATTACCAAAAAGTCTTTGCTAAGATTACTATCATTTAGTTTTTCTAGCTTTATTATTGTTTTCTTTGGTTTTTACTCTGTCTATAAAGCATCTATACTAAGCCCAATAGAGGCTTTAAGGCTTGAATAAAATTTTATAATTTAACTGAAAATTTTTTGATTATATTTTATATTTTAATTAGTATTAAATATCAATAACAAACTTTCTTTGATTGGAGGAAAATTCTCATGGGTAAAACAGAAGACAACCTAAAAGTTGCCTTTGCAGGCGAGTCTCAAGCTAGAAATAAATATACCTATTATGCTGAAGCAGCAAAAAAAGAAGGTTATCACTATATTGCAAAAATATTTGAAGAAACTGCCGAAAACGAAAGGAAACACGCTAAAGACCATTTTAAACTTTTAAATGGTATCAGTGATACAAAAGCTAATCTTATGGCTGCTATAGAAGGGGAGCATTATGAAACTGTTGAAATGTATCCTACTTTTGCCAAAGAAGCAGAGGAAGAAGGCAATAAAGAAGCAGCTATTTTATTTAAACAAATAGGCAAAGTAG
>JBFMGH010000258.1:0-2441 GCA_040752795.1 Cyanobacteriota bacterium | reverse complement strand
AAATATTTACAGTGTGTTAAATGCATAAATCTTTAACTTAAGTCATTACTTGAGCCTTGAGAGTTTGTAACAAATTCACGAATTAACCGGGTTAAGCATACTTGTTAATACCTGATATTAAAAAATGAGTTCGTTCAGGTGTTTTAACCAGGAGTTATTGAGAAGGCTGTCGGGCATAATTCATTGTTATATGTTTTATGTAAAAATTTCAAAAAGAACTAATTACCTGGAATCCAAGCTACCATTTTTCTCATATTATAAATAGCTAATAAGAAATAGAAAATTAGCTAATTAATGCTATTGTAAAATATCTAAAATAAATCTATCTTAAATAGTATAATTTATTTTACAACTTAATTACATGTATTATTATTGCTATAAGCCTTATATCATTTTATTTAACTGATAAAATCACAATAATATAATGCTGGAGAGAGTCTATGAAAAAAATGTTAGGTTCAAATCTTGCAGAGTATGTTATACCGATTGTCTTGATTGCTCTAGTTGCAGGGTTGGGGCTGTTTTATATGTTTAAAAATGATAAATTTTCTGAATTTATTGCAGCTACAGGTAATATGCATAAATCTTCCCCGGATGGTAGCTTTACAATAAACCCGAATCTTAAAGAGACTAAAATAATTGCAGACAGTAATAGTGATTCTAACGAAGAAAAAGCTACCCCTGAAACACCAGTTAAACATTGTAGTGGAGATACCTGTAGTATAGACTTTGGCAATTTTGTTCTTACTGGAGTGCCCAATAATTTTAATGATTTTGTTCAGGCTTCAGCCAGTAGTGGTGGAACATTTATGATGGCTGATCTGATGAAGCAGCTAGCCCAGCAATTGAAAGCACAGGGGCTTGATGATCAGGCCGAGAATGTTATTAAACTTGCTGTAGCTACTCATAATATTGGGGCTATCGAAAAGGAAATAGAACAACTTGTTATTGATAAATGCAACTTTAAAAACGATGGTGGTTGTCTTTCAAATAATTATTTAAATGATATGCCCAAACCTGACTTTTTTGATGAAACATACAATAAATATGAACCCCATCACTATGAACATTATGCTAATGACCTTGAAATTCAATACATAAAAGATAGACTTGAAAGTGGTGAAATATCACGATATGAGGCTAACCCTCTTGCAAGAGAATATTTTGATCAATTGGACGTAGTTATGAATGATCAATCAATACCTGACTCTATGAAAGGTATTATTCAGGAATTAACATGGGATATTGATCAGGTAGGTACTGGTTTTGCAGCCATAACAGCTCCAAATTCCTGGGATACAGCAGAAGACAATGACTTTAGTGCTTTTGGGGATCTGAAAAATTATAATGCCAGCAAAATAACTAATTTTGATTCAGCTTTAATTTGCGCATCAGGAAAAGGAAAAGATACTGGCAACCAGTGCCACTAGTAAAAAATATAGATATTTTACCAATTTGTAATTTTTGAAAAAAGAAAATAAAGTAAATAAATGAAACAATTATTCTAAAAAAGCTTATTTTCTTTTTTCAAAAATGCTATTCTTATATTAGAATGGAGAGTTACCTGAAAATGTGGAGGGGCAATATATGTAACGTTAATTTTAACCATAGGGGGAATAAATTAATGTTAAAGAGATTGTTCGCTTTTGTGTGGGTATTAACACTTTTATTAGTTTTTAGCACAACTGTCCTGGCTACAACCATAAGTAATTACGATGCTTCTTTCGAGCTTACACCAGATTCTAAAGGTAAATTTAATGATTGTCATGTCGTGTTAGAAATAACTTACGACATTGACGAGCCAAAACAGAGTGGTTTTAAATTTGTTGGTGATCATAAGCCAGTGAATGTTGAGGTTTATGATCAGTATGAAAGGGATTTGAATTTCAGTGTTTCAGAAAAAGAAGAATATTTAATATCCTATGATTTTCCTGAAAAAATTACCAGTGGAGAATATACAGTTTATCTGGAATTTGATCAGTATAATATTCCTACTGGTAATTCAAAGATGAATAAAGTTAAAGAAAGATGGGTAGGCAATTTTAAATATGACGTTAAAAAAGCTACTTATAGTTTTATATTTCCTGAAGGGTATAAATTTAAAGCAATAAAAACCTTTCCAGGCGGTTATAATTTAAAAAATGAAAACTACAAACAATGGAAAGTTTCTATTAATCAAAATATACTGAAAAACAAAAAGTTTGAAATAGAGTATTCACCAGGTTTAATATCAAGACAGGATAGTTCAAGTTCATTTATAGATACAATATTTAATCCAGCAAACATTAAATATATATTTATTGTTGGATTTGTAGTATTACTCCGACCTCCTAAAGTTTGACAAAAAGATTAAGAAGCACTTGCATAATGTACTTTTACACCAGAAAAATAGTTCTGAATTTTTTGTGGATTTTTTTGAAAACTTTTTAATTTGCTTATCA
>JBFMGH010000257.1:0-3937 GCA_040752795.1 Cyanobacteriota bacterium | reverse complement strand
TACAGTGTGTAAATCCAGTATTTTTTAAATATGTCATTAGAAGAAGGTTTTACCTAGATGAAACAAATTCATGAATTAATCAGGTTAAAAGGCCTTCTAAACTGACTTTTTAAACCCGAAGCCCTTTTTCTGGTTCTTTATTGATTTGAGTATTAATATATTTATGATTATGTAATTAAAAGCCAATTTTCTAAACTCTTGTTCAAAGAATACATGAACAATTATTTATAGAACAACAATATTAAAATACATGTTTTATAGAATTATGGTTTTATTGCCACTTTTATCGCCTCACCATTTTCATGCATTTCAAGGGCTTCTTTAAGGTTCTCAAGGGGCATTGTTTTTGTTATTAAATGCTTTAAAGCTATCTGCTTATTAGATATTAATCTAAATGCTTTTGAAACATAATATGGAGTATGATGAAAAACACTGATTATTTTTAATTCATCATAATGTAATCTTCTTGTGTCAATTTGTATCTTGGTTCCCGATTCACACCCTCCAAAAAGATTAATCGTTCCGCCTTTTCTGGTAATAGAAATTGCTTTTTCCCAAATTTCTGGCATCCCTACAGCCTCAATAACAACATCAAAACCCTTGTTCTCAGGGGTCAAACCCTTTACATATTGTACTGGATCAACAGGTTTTGTAAGATCAACTACCTCATCAGCCTCTCCAAATTCTTCAGCCAGTTTTAGCTTTAAAGGGTTTCTGCCCATTGCTATAACTCTTGCACCACTGAGTTTAGCAAGTTTAGCAAATAACAAACCAATTGGCCCTATACCTAAAATACCAACAGTGGTACCAATATCGATATCTGATCTTTCAATACCATGCAGCACTACCGACAGAGGCTCAGTAAATGCAGCCTCTTCAAAAGAAACATTATCCGGTAATACAATCATATTTTGCTCAACAATATGCTTTGGAACCACAATATACTCTGCATAGGCCCCATTAAGCAAATCTAAGTTTTCACATAAATTTGGTCTTGAGATTCTACAAAAATAACAATTATTGCACGGTGCTGAATTAGCTGCTACTACTCTCTGGCCAACTTTAAAATTATCAACTTCTGTTCCTACTTCTTCTATTATACCAGAAAATTCATGCCCAAAGCCAGAGGGGACTTTTTTTATCAAAACAGGATGGCCCCGTCTATAAGTTTTTACATCGGTACCACATGTTAAAGCTGTGTTAACTTTTACCAATACTTCTCTAGGCCTGACACATGGCACTTCAATTTCTGTATATTTTATTGAACCAGGTTCATAAAATAGAACTGCTTTCATTTTCCTCATAATTTCAAATAAACCTTTATTGCCTGATGTGATACTATTTTATCTATTGCAAGATTAATATCTTCCAAATCAATTATTTCACAATATTTATCCATTTTAATTTTGCCAGTTTTAATAAGTTCCATTGCTTTTATTAAATACATAGGTGCTGATGAGTACACAGAAAAAACTTTTAGTTCCCTGTAATATATATCGTTATTCATATACCCAACATTTTCATCCGGTATACTGGCAAATACCAATATACTTCCCCCATCCCTAACGGATTTTAAAGCTAGTTCAATTGATTCAGTTGACCCTGATGCCAATATAACAAGATCTACACCATTGAAATTAATAGTTTTATTAATAATATCAACACTATTATCAAGGCCCAAAGAATTAAAAGCGCAACCAATACCAATCTCTAGTGCATATTCAATGCGATCAACTTTTATGTCACAACCCAAAATGAAGCAATTATATATCTTTAAAGCCTGCAAAAATAGTAGACCAATAAAACCAAGACCTACAATTAATACACTCTGTTCTGACTGAATATTTGCAGTATCTAGAGCCCTTAATATACATCCTGATGGTTCCATCAAAGAGGCATTAAGATCATTTACTTCTTCAGGAACTTTTATAGTATTATATTTTAAATGTTGCTCAGATAAAAATATATACTCAGAAAAGCCTCCTGGTTCAAGATTAGTATTTTTAAAGTTACTACACATTGAATAGCTTTTTTGATGACAATATTTACAATCATAACAAGGCACGTGATGTGCAACAGCTACTTTATCATCAATTTTAAAGGAAACATTTAAGTCTGTATTAATTTCTTTTATTAAACCAACGACTTCATGGCCCAATACTGTACCAGGAGAAACCAAATTTTTTTTAATTTTTACCAGATCAGAACCACATAAACCGCACCCTATAGTCTTAACAATTGCACCTTTTCTTCCTTGGAGTTCTATATCAGGAATATCAGAAATTTCTATTTTATGATCTCCCTTGTAAATAGCAGCTTTCAAAATGTAAATCCTCTTTTAATTGTGGTGGCTAATTATATAGATTATAGAAATATGTTTAAGTTTTGTTTCGGTGACTTATTTACATAATTTCCCTTCATTTTGACTGTCTTTAAATAGAAAATTTAAAATAAGAACAATCTAAATACCTACACTTAAATTAAATGTTTATTTTACCAATAAATTCACTTAAAAATAATTCAATATTCTTTTCAAATTTTTGTGTATTTTTCATTTATTCCAGTCAATATTTGTCAATATTAAAAGTTTAAATTACAATAATCGATTATTAACCTTTAAGTTGAAATAAATATGGTGGCTTATATAATGAAAAGATTTGCAATAATTATTATTATGGTTTTCATCGCAAATTTTATTACAGGAATACAATGTATTGCACAAAATCAATCAGATAAAACTGATTTAGAGAAAGTCAGGGATATTAATGAAAGAATAACACCTGAATATTTGAAAAAATTCACTGAAGATATGAAACTGCATATTGATCAGCTAAAGCCTGAAGAAGATATTATTAAAAAATTATCTAAAAAAAGCTATTATGATTTTAACTTCTCAGAGCAACAAAAAATTGGTACAGCACTTGTTAACGAGTTTTTAACATCTCATAAACTCTATACCTCTGATCCATTAATAGTTAAATACGTAGCAAGTGTTGGCAAAATAGCAGCAATTAACCTTGATGGGCAAGAAGGCTATTATTATACATTTGGAGTACTTGATGAGCCCGCAATAAGAATCTATACATTCCCTGGAGGTTATATTTTTATCACCAAGGGTTACCTGCAAACGATTGAAAACGAGGCACAACTTGCAGCAAGCCTGGCAAGAGAAATTGGATCTATCAATAGAAATCTTTTGCTAGAAACTCTTATTAATAACCAGGAGGCTTTTAGTTTATTAAGTTCTTTAAAAGAAGTTATGTCGAAGAAAAAAGAAATTAGTACAGGCATGTTAACAGAAGATCAAGAAGAAAAAGCCAAACAACCTTTTTCTGATCCATTTGAAACACTTGATTATTTTGCATCACCCAGTCTTGAAAACCTATATGTAAACAAAGAATTTCTTACCAAAAAACTGCTTAATAAAATGCTCAAACTAATTCCTCCTTATGAAATTATAGTCAAGAAAGATCTCATTGCAGTTGAAACACTTAAAAAGACAGGTTATGACGTTGAAAGTACTAAAGATATGATTCTAAACCTGAATAAAAAGCAACAGCAAACTCAGGTTATAAATAGAACTATCAATATTGAAAACTGGCTTGGTGCTGAAACATTAAAGAAAAAAAGGGCCAATAAACTCGAAGGCCGTTACACAATGATGATTCAACGATTAAAGTATTAATATATAAATCCAATAAAACTAAATACCCCTAAATAGGTATAAATTAATACCTATGCTGGAGTATTATAATTTGCCAGATAAATTGTAATATATAGGAAGTAAAAGGGATTTATATTGTAATAAAACTTAATAATTATATATATATTAAGCCTTTAAATGTTCTACACACAAGAATCAGGTAAAAAAATGGAAACCAATTCACAAATTTTTAATAATATAAAGTTTTCAACACTTTTTATTGTAGCCCAAACA
>JBFMGH010000256.1:0-7681 GCA_040752795.1 Cyanobacteriota bacterium | reverse complement strand
TGCTTGCGCAGCAAGCAAAAACACACCCTACAACCTCCTCGCTGATTCCTGATTTGTGAATAATCTAGGTTAAGCCTGGTTTTTATAATTATTTAGAAAGTAATTAAAAGCATTAGAGCCGTAATCATTTGAGTTTGATTGGTTTTTATTAGTGTTGTTACTTACATTACTTGCTGTTGCTGGTTGGGTTCCTTTATTATTGTTTGTTGCAACTTGTGCAGGTTGTGGTGTTTTATTAGTTTTATCTTCTTCGTCTATTAAACCGGCTACACCAGGGAAAGAATCTTTACCGGTTCTGAACTTTGTTATAGCATATTGAACTTTAGGAATTATCCAGCCCAGCAATAAAACAGCAAATGCCATTGCAGCTATAAGATAGAGTCCTTTAAAGAGCATATTTTTGTTTTTTGTCTGGGTGAGTGTTTTATTTATTACTTCCTGGACTTTTTTAATATCAACATTTTCACCTGGTTTTATGGCACCATTGTTCTGTAGTTCTTTCATTATTCTTTCAGCATACATTTGTGCAGTTTTTTGCAAATGTGCTTTTTCAGAAGAGGCCACATAAGCTAATGGATCTTTAACTGCAGGGGTTATTTTAGATAGAACTTTACTAAGGAATCTGTTATCTTTAATCAAACCACCTTTGATTACTTCTTCAAGGGCTTCCTGTGTTATATAACCTGCTGATTTGGAACTTGTTTGAACGGCCTGTAATGATTCCATAAGTTTTTTCATTATCGTATCATCAAGATTAGAACCTTTTAGTTTTGCTACAATGCCTTCAACCTGTTTTAAAGCTTCAGGAGTTATTTTTGAACCGCTTTGTACCTGGCCATAAAGTTGTTTTGTTAAATCTGTCATAGCTTTTGCTGAAGCTTTAATCTCCCCTGATGCTCCTGGCATTCTGGCTATATCATCTATCAGGTTAGATAAGTTTCTTATATTTCCAGATGTAAGAACATCTGCTTGTTGTTTTGCAACATCAATAGCTCTTGGCCCTATGCTTTGCAGATATGTTTTAAGCTGATTAACAAGTTGACCTTTTGATAAACCAGCTGTTTCAGTAACTGTTTTAGCTAAAATATCATCAAGGCCTGAAATTACATTTTTAACCTGATCAGGTGTTAATACTTTATCTTTAGATTGTAAAAGGGCGTTTTTAAGAGCTCTTGCTACGGTTTCGTTGTTGGTTCCCATTATAGCTCTTTGGATATCATCAACACCAATTATGCCTTTATTAGCTTTAGCGATTTCAATAATACGTTTATTAAATGCATTTGTTAGTGGGTCTAATGCTTTAGGATCAAGAAGTGTATTAATACCCAATTTGGCGTCAAATGCACCGGCAAGACGCTTGGTCATAAATGGAACAGCAAAGAAATATGTAGCACATGAGGCAGCGTCTCTAAACAGAATTTCAATTGCTTCATCTTTGTTTCTGGCATTAATAATTCTACCACCGGTAATACCAGAATCTACAACAGCTAATTGAGGCACTGCTTCATTTTCTAGAGCATAGCCAATTCTGCTTATTATATCAAAAGCTCCAGTAAAGCTGACATTTTTACCCTTACCCGGTTTTTCTGTACCACCATCAAAATAAACATTTTGTGCAGATTTATTTTTATCTTCTTTGCCTGTAAACTTTACACCTGAACCTATAGGTGATTGGGCAAGTTTTAACAAATCTTTATAAGTTATATTTTGAGGTATAGAAATACCAGAATTATCACCACTAACTGGTTTATTGTTAATAGTATTGTTATTTTGATTTATATTTATTGCACCCATTTGAGCTTTTTTAGCTGCAGCTTCTTTTTTCTGTCTTTCAATACTGTCTTTAGTTAATTTTTGTTTAAACTTAGGTAAAATAACACCTACAGTATAAATGCTGGCAGCAACACTAAATAATAATTTAAGAGATTTTGCAGTTAAGGTTTTTGATATAAACTCTTTGGAGTTGATACGTCCTTTGGCTTCATTAAATACTTGTTTCCAGTCCATCTTAGTATTAATATTCATTACGTTTTTAAAGAACGCATCTCCGACTTTATTGAGTATTTTAACTCCTCCCATCCATACGAGAGCAGCTAAAACATTTTCTATAATTGTTTCTTTAAATTCATAATATCCGCCACGTTTTTGCGCATGATAACTTCTTCCAGCTATAACGCTGGTTTCAAGTAATAGAATTGGCAACAATTTTGATTCATTACTAAGGTCAGATAATGCTCGTTGAACCCCTTTATTGCTTGCCAATTTTGTTAATACTGGGCTTGAAAAAATTGAATTAATACTCATATTTCTCTAACGCAAATCTAAGTAACCATACATCGGGTATACTAGGTTAACTCCCCTCAAAATAAAAAGTTGCCTAAATCTCTCCCTGTTGTAAATAAACTTTAATATTAGTTACTAATATAGTATAAAAGCTACTAATATACTAGTGTTTAAAGTGAATATGTTCACTTTAATTTACGATTAAAGACAAGACAAAGGGGTAATATTATTTACCCCTTTTATATAAAAATAATTTGTATAATTAATGGGATTTAAGACAAAGTCCTTTTAGTTCTTTAGCTACTTTTTCATAGCCTTTTCTACCCATTAAAGCATAAGTATAGTTTTTAGCTTGTTCAACGCCAGGTTGATCAAACGGGTCTATATTATATAATTTACCAGCTAAAGCTGTTTGAACTTCAAATATAAACATAATCTGAGATAAATAATATTCATTAACCTGTGGTAAAGTTATTGTAATATTAGGTCTATTGTAGCCAGTAAGAGTAACTCTTGTTGCATCAGCCTCTGCATTGATTAAGTCATTCACAGTTTTTTCAGACATATACTCAAGTTCAGGCACATCTGTAGAAGGAATAACCAGATTATTATCAAAATTACCCACTCTTATAAAAGTAATAATTTTGTCATTAGGGCCTTCGTTATATAGTTGAATCTGAGAATGCTGGTCTGTTGCCCCAAGTGTTTTTACAGGTGTTTGCCCACAATTAATAGTATTTCCGTCAAGGTCTTTTTCTTTTCCTAATGATTCAGCCCATAATTGACAATACCAGTCAGATATGTAGCGTAATCTACTTGAATATGGCATGCATACAGAAATTGATTTATCTTTTTCGGTATCCATTAAGTAGTGAATTAAGGCATTTTGAGCAGCTATGTTATTTTTGATATTTCCATCTTTCATCATTGGTACAATAGCTTTAATTCCCTCGAATAGTTTTGTGATATCTATACCAACAAGAGCTAATGGTAACAACCCTACGGCAGAAAATACTGAAAATCTTCCACCTACATCATCGGGCACAGGAAATGATACAAAACCTTCTTTATCTACAAGTCTTCTTAATACACCTTTTTCATTGTCTGTTGTTACGACAATGTGTTTTTTATAATGTTCTTTGCAGGTTTCTTTTAAAAGTTTATGAAAAATAATGTATTGTGACATTGTTTCAGCTGTAGTACCTGATTTAGAAATAACATTAACCAGGGTCTTTTTAAAATCAAGCACTTCAATTAAGCCGCTAATTTGGTCGGGGTCAATATTATCCAGGAAGAATATTTTAGGATAACCATTTCTTTCTTCTTTTGATAATGTATTCCAGAAAGGCTTTAACAGTGCTTCTGCCACAGCTATACCGCCTAATGCAGAGCCTCCAATCCCTAAAATAACTACATTGTCAAATTTACCTTTTACAGATTCAGCGTAAGCTATAATATCAGTTAATAACTTATCATTATCAGCCAGATTCATCCAGGCTAACCATTTACCTTTAACTTTGCTATCTTCCCATATTTCTGAAACCCATTGACTCATTTTAGATTCATATGATTTAAAAGCTTCATTTAAATTAATTCCGTGTTCTTCTCCAACTGCAGAAACGTCTGAATTGGAATAATCAAAACTAATTGTTGCCATCGGGTTATTCCTCTCTTTTTAAATATGTTGCATAAATTACATACTTATTTTCTAATACACTTATTATTGCCCATTTTAGCATAATCGTGTTTAAAACTTTTAACTTGTTTTCAAAATAATTTAAAGACAAATGATCAGGAATATCAACCACTATTTTTTTAGAGGTAATTTTATAATTCCAATCGCTCAAATCTTTCGCCATTCCAAACATAAAGTGCTGCTCTATTTATTCCACCAGGAAATGTTTCAGAGATAAGGATTTTTCCTGGCATTACGTTAACTATTCCTTCCATAATATTATTCATTGCGAATATTGTATCAAAAGAGTTAGTAGCTTTATCGTAAGAATAAACTCTTATAGATTTTAATAAACTAACACCGCCTGTTGTACTGACTGATATTATATCAAGTTGAGCATCATTATTAACATCTTGAATCATTACGGAATCTATTTCGCCAGGAATTAATTCTGAAACCCATAATTTTGACAAACCTGCATCTGATGGTGTCAAAACCATTAGTTGGCATGCAAAGTCTCCTTGTGCACCTAATGGAACATTATAAGATACTACAGCATCAGGTTTAAAGTCTGATGTAATATCTCTAGTTAGCAATTCAATGTTTTCGTATTTATTTTCTTTTAAAACGTCATAGAATAATGATTGTTTAAAGGGTTCAACCAATGAATGTTTGAATTCATTTACGTTGGCTTCGCCTATTAAAGTGGAGTCATATTTTTTCAGATAATAGTCAATAGAATCATCTGTATCTTCACCATTATTTTCAGATTTATTTGAATCAACATCTTTATCGGATTCAACTATATTTTCTGTTTTAGGGGTTTGATTATTTGGTTTATCAGTAGCAGCATTGTCTAATGATTTTTTAATATCTTCTTTGGTAAAGTTTAGAAGGTCTACTTTTTTATCTATTTTATCTTTGTTGTCTTTAGGGTCAGTTATATCTTTATCTTCAGTTTTTTTAGTGTTATTAATGGGTTCTTTTATTTCTTTATCAATTTTATTATCAGGTTCTTTTTCCTTATTATCAGTTAATTCATGATTATTAGTATTATGTTTTTTATTATCAATATGTTTAGTTTTTATTTCTTTTTTATCATTATCAGGCTCAATAGTATCAGGTTCTTTTTTAGATGTATGTTTATTATTATCATTACCGGGTGCAAGTTTTAGTTTAGCATTATTTTCCTTAGTTTCTGTAAGATGCTTATCTATATTTTTTTCAGGAACTTTAATATCTTTGGGATCAGCTAATTGAAACTTTAATATTTCAGTGTTGAATGTTTTATCTTCAGTAAGAGACTTACTCGAATCGGCGGGATTAGTTTGTGCATCTGGTTGAATTGCTTCAATTGTTTCAATTTCATAAACAGGGGTAACTGCTTCAGCATTTACTTTATTGCTATTATAATTAAAATTAATAGCAATAATTATTAATATTAAAATAGAAATTAAAATTCTTGAATTCATAATTAAAGAACAGTAACCGTTTTTGCTAAATTGCGAGGTTGATCAACATCTTTGCCTAGAAATTCGGCAATATAGTAAGCTAAAAGCTGACAGGGTACTATATTTAATACAGGTGAAAGTAATTCATCTACTTTAGGAACTGTCATTATATTATCAAATATTGATTCTACCAGTTCATCTTTAGGATTGGCAATAGCAATCATTCGTGCATCTCTGGATTTTGCTTCTTGAGCATTAGAAAGGACTTTTTTATAAACTTTACCGGGTGTAACTATAGATAAAACAGGCATAGTATTATCAAGCATGGCAATTGGTCCGTGTTTCATTTCTCCGGCCTGATATCCTGTAGCATTGATATAACTGATTTCTTTTAACTTTAAAGCCCCTTCCAGTGCTGTTGGGAAATTAATTCCTCTGGCAATAAAAATGAAGTCTTTAAAGCCGTAATAAGTTCGCGCACAATGTTTAATTGCATCCTTATTGTTTAAAATTTGTTCTAATTTTTGAGAAATATCAAATAAATTTTCTTTTACCTTTGTTAGTTCTGATATTGAAGTAGAATTTTTCTTTTCAGCGAAGAATATTGCAATTAAATAGAATGCAATTATTTGTGCAGTATATGATTTTGTTGCTGCAACAGATATTTCAATACCAGCCCTGACGTGAACTATGCTATCGGCTTCTCTTGCCATGGCTGAATCAATACGGTTTGTTATAACAAGAACATGCGCATTTTGCTGATGAGCTATATTAATAGCAGCTCTTGTGTCAGCTGTCTCTCCCGATTGAGAAACAGCAATTACTAATGTGTTTTCATCAACAACACTTCTTCTGTCAATAACCTCACTAGCCAGTTCAACTTCAACAGGCAGGCCTGTAAGTTGCTCAATAACATATTCTCCAACAAGGCCAGCATGATATGAAGTTCCACATGCTATTATCTGAATTCTATTAATTTTTTCAAGCTGTTCACCAGAAAGATTGACTTCTTCAAGTGTTACAGGAAGTTCGGGTTTTATAAGCCTTCCGGCCAATACTTGCCTTATTATGCCTGGTTGCTCATGTATTTCTTTAAGCATAAAATGCTTGAATCCCATTTTTTCTAATGTAACAGGCTCCCATGATATAAATTCAACTGGTTTAAATAGTTTTCTACCATCAAGATTAGATATTTGAATATGACTTTCTTTTATTTCTGCTACTTCATCATTATCAAGATAAATAACCTGTTTTGTATATTCTAATATGGCAGGTACATCACTGGCTACATAATTTTCACCTTCTCCTACACCAATAACTAAAGGAGTATTTCTTCTTGCCACGATTATTTTATCAGGAAATCTTTTATCCATTACAACAATGGCAAAATCTCCTTCAAGCTTTTTCATTGTTAATTGTACTGATTTAAAAAGATCATTTGTCTCTTTGTTATATTCTTCTATTAAATGGACAATAGTTTCTGTGTCAGTATCTGATATAAACTTATGTCCCTTTGCTATTAAGTCTTTTTTTAATTCGACGAAATTTTCAATAATGCCGTTATGAACCAGGGCTATAGATTTATCACATCCCATATGTGGATGTGCATTGACTTCATTAGGAATGCCATGTGTTGCCCAGCGAGTATGGCCAATGCCAAGAGAACATTCTGAATGTTCTGATGAGTTTACAGACAAGAGTTGTTTTAGGTTTTCAAGTTTACCGGGGGTTTTATAAATTTTAATTTCGCCATTAATGAATAATGCTACTCCAGCTGAGTCGTAACCTCTATATTCTAATCTGGTTAGACCGTTCAAAAGAATCGGTGGAGCTTGTTTTTTACCAATATAACCAACTATACCGCACAAAATATTTTCTCCTTAAAAGTAAGTTTTAATAACAATTTTATATTAAACAATTATAGTGTATTTAAAATTTGTTAATCAAAAGTTTAAATTATCATATTTTTGAAGAACAAACTCATGTTTTTAAGAATATCAAAAGTTTATTAAATCCATATTAAAATTTTGAAGGATGTTAATTTTTTTGGTTTAATAATAGAAATTGTAATTACATTTTTCTTTTGGAATAGCTGAAATGAATCAAGAATTTGGAGATACAAGACCCTGGGGACGTTATGAGGTTTTGCTTGAAGAAGAAACATATAAAGTCAAAAGGATAATTGTAAAACCAAAACAAAGATTAAGTCTCCAATACCATAATAAAAGAAGTGAAGTATGGATAATTGTTCAGGGAACAGCATTGGTTACTT
>JBFMGH010000255.1:0-2328 GCA_040752795.1 Cyanobacteriota bacterium | reverse complement strand
CATTCCGAGATATTATTATGTTCAGCAGCTAGTTCAGCTAATATATATCCAAAATAGTTGTAACCGTAAGGATTAATTAGCATTAATAATACTGATACTACTGCAACAATAATATAATATTTATACTCTTTTTTCTCGATTATTTGAGAGAGGGCATATACACAACATAAAGCTATGCCAGCAATGCAACCTGCATGTAAATTGACCCACAATACAATTGAAAGCGGCAGAATATATAAGTATTTAAAACTATTATTTAACCTTGAATATTCAAGTATAAATAACCATATACAGAAAAATACATATGTAAATATATGGGGCCTTATATTGCTTAAAAAGGCTGTTTCTATTCCGAATAAAATTATAAATAGATAAATTATATTAATATTTGAGTCATTTCTTAATCTAAGGCAGAGGTAAATGAAAGTTATACAGGTTATAACAACTGACCATTTCAACAGAAGTATTCCAAAGGAACCAAATTGTTTAAATATTAGAAAGAAAATAATTCCACTGAGCCATTCATGGTCAACCCAATAGGCTTTGGTTTCTGCAAAAGCAAATATATCTTGCGTCAAAATCCAGCCATTGTTTATGTATGCTAATCCGCAATACAAGCGGCTCCAGAAATCAAAGTCAGCGAAGTTATTTACTGCATTACACCACAGAGCAATTGCTATTATTGCTATAAAATTTAGATCCTTTATCGATTTGATTAATAAATCTTTCATTTTAATTTTCATTTAAGACAATGAACAATATAAATTCTGCCTGACAATTATTAAAAGATAACAGTTTTATTTAAGGTTATTTTCTGGCATCAATATAAATAGATTATACCTTATTAAATATATAATATTTAAATTTCAAGTTCTTTAATAATTGTATAAACAGGGCCACCCGGTAAAAGATCACTTTTAATTATTGATAATTTATTAATATTCATCACTATTGGAGCAATTAAATTCTCTGGAGCAGGTTCTAGTGGGTCATTTAGTTTATCTTTTAATTTAAATCTACCAAGGGTTATATGTGGCTTGAATGATCTTTTTTCTCTGGCAAAGCCCACCCTTGATAAAGATTTATCAAATAACCTAAAATTATCACCTATATTATTTCTTAAATCAGACCCCAGCCAGACTATTTGCCTGGGAGAATTAGCTTTTGGCCATATAGTAATTATATTAAAATTAATCTGCATTGGTTTAAATTCTTTTAATGTTATAGCAAGATTATCAATAGTTCTATCTATTCTACTTTGAGTTATATTACCAAGAAATTTCCAGGTCATATGCAGGTTTTCTTGTGATACCCACTTTATTTTTTGTTTCCACATATTTTCAAGTTCACATTTGATTGACTCATAATTTTCAAATGAACTCATATCATCTAAATACGACCCGATAAATATTCTAAAAGTTTCTTTTTGTTTAATCATAGCTCAATCATTACTCTTCAATACACATATTCTTTTTATTACAATATTCTATAAGTGCCTCTGTAGCAAACAATGTTTCTGAATAATCAGGAGAAATCATAACTTTTTTAATATAATCAAGCCCTGTCAGATCATCATATTCCAAAAGCCCTATAGCAAGAGCTAATTTATTTTTATTTTCATTACTTTTGTACTCTTTAAGCAATAGATGATGATATTCTTCTTTTTGCATAACACCTAAAAGCTTTGCTGCATAAATATTTTTAAGCAACCTGGCCTCTCTAAGAAATGCTATTATTTTTTCTTCTTCAATCATTGTCTTGCTTCTAACCAGAAACTCCAGAGCCCTCAAGTTTAAAATTTCACTTTCATTTTTAATAGCTTTTCTTAACAGATCCAGCCCTCTATTATCACCATTTTTTAATAATAAACCAGCAGCAATAGTTTTGCTTAACAGGTCACCATTTTCATAAAGATTGATTATTTCTTCTTTATATTTTTCGAATTCATATAAACCAAGGCCTTTGATCGCATAAGCCTTAACATAATCTTGAGAATCCGTTTTATAGATTTCTTCCAGTGCGGGTAAATATTGCTTTGAATTAACATTAGAAATACATGTTGCTGTTATCCCCCTGACATCAGAATCAGGATCTTTCAAAAGAGGTATAACCATCTCTACATAGTCTTTACCGTTATAATGCTGAATAATTGATGCAGATAATGATTTAGCAATTTTTTCAGACAATTTAATATTCTTAGCTATCTTGTCGGTGCCAATCTGTTTACCTATAAATGGCGTGCCGGTTTTATTATAAAATTCATCTATTATGACAATAGCTTTAGTCTGATTATCAATATTAATATTACCATTAAAGATATTATCCGAA
>JBFMGH010000254.1:0-4660 GCA_040752795.1 Cyanobacteriota bacterium | reverse complement strand
GCCTTCGCAGCAGGCAAAAACACCCTATAATAATTTAAAGCCATATATCGTTTACTTCCGTTGCTTGATATAAATTTTAAACAAAAAAAAACCTCTTTTTGGGGGGTAGAGGTTTAAAATATTTCTTTTAGATTTTTGTGGGGATTAATTATTGGGGAAATTACTCTGATTTTAATTGGGGATTTATTTGGGGAAAGAAATATATTATTTACTATTAATTAAACTTTTTTAAACTCATTGTTTGCTCTGACAATTTTAAGTGTATTTCATACGTTTTAAAAAAGGAAGTGTTTAAAGGGTAAAATTTACACTTGTTTACAATTATTGTTTAAAACACACTAAGTTTCGATTAAGCCTGTAGTAACGAAAAAGCTGAGGTGCTTTCATTGATTAATTATTGGTGTATTAAATACAATTTATTAACAATACATTTGTAATGATTTTTTTTATATTCCTCCGTTTTTCGGAATATGAATACTTTTTAGAAAATAAAAGTATTTATACTTATCCCGAATTATTCACAAATCAGGAATCAGCGAGGAGTTTACAGGGAACTATCATCTGAAGTGTGTAAATTCAATATTTTAAAATATGTCATTAGAAGCAGGTTTTCGTAAATGTAACAAAAGAATTAACGGGGTAAAACAAATATGATTCAAAGAAATTGAAAGACAGGTGTTTATTAAAGTTGTTTTTGTAAACACCTTATAAAAATAAAACCAACAAAAAAAAGCCAGAATGAATCAAGACTCAGGATATTAGAATGATACACCTGGAAAAAAAATTATTAATGCAGTGTTTAATTAATCAATTTTAGAAAAAATTTTAACATCTTATTATTAACATAATTTACAAAACATAATATAATCTGCTAAATTAAGATTATTAGGCTCTAAAAAAATAAAAATGTCTTAGAGGAATGGGAGGACAAAAATGTTTAAAAGACTGCTTATCAGTGCATTTACCCTGGCTTTGGCAGCTGGTATATGTGTAAATGTAATGGCACAAACAAGAGATATGAAGTTAAATGTATTCAGTGAAGAGTTAGTATCACCATTAAATTTTGATGTTACAACCGGCGAAACACTGAATCTCAAAATAGTAAACAAAAGTGATCAGGCAATAAAATTTGAAGTGCCAATTATGAGCATATCAGTAGAGGTCGATAAAAATTCAGATGTTGTAGTGCCAATGAATTTTTCAAATCCCGCAGAAAAGAATGTTTGGTATATTGTAAAGCAAGAAGGCAGCAACAATCATACTGGTTTATTCAGAATAACAGATTTTACAATAAAGGTTCCAACGTCAGATGTTAATAGTATCAACACAGGTGTATTAAAAGATATTATTAATTATGACACCACTTTTGTTTATGAAGATAAGCCAGAACCAATTTATAGAACGACACCTGCGCCAACATATTCAACATATGAACCAATGGAAACACCGATCTATACAGAACCAGAACCAGTGCCAGTAGAGAAGCCAGTAACACCAGCTGGTGGTTATGTAAGAGGATATTGGTAATTATATAAAGGAGGCTTGAGGCTCTGTGAGAGCTTTAATTATTACTTTATTAGTTATTATTTTTACTTTCGGAATTTCTGTTGATCTAAAGGCGAATATATTACCTGAAGATTGTATAGTAATAAATATACCATCAAGGACTTTAGATCTTTATAGAAAAGGAACACTTAAGAAGACGTATCCAGTGGGCGTTGGTAGAGCACAATTTCCAACGCCTGTTGGAAAGTTTAAGGTTATCACAATGGTTAAACAACCTGGCTGGGAAAACCCATATAAGCCATTTGGTTATTCAAGAATAAATGCAGGTTCTGCAAACCCCCTTGGCACCAGATGGATAGGGTTTAAAGAAGATTCAGGCGGAGAATATGGCATACATGGCACAGATAATCCACAGTCTGTAGGGAAATTCAGTTCGCATGGATGTGTTAGAATGCTTGTTAAAGATGCTGAAGATCTTTTCATAAATATAAAAATGCACATGCCTGTAATAGTGACATATGATACAGTCAGGGTGTTTAAAAAAGATTCTGAAGTATTTCTAAAAACTTTTCCTGATACTTATAAAAAGGGTATCAGTGATATAAACACTGTAAAGCAAAATATAAAAGCTATAAGTAATCATGTTTTATGGAATGCATCTGTAGCGCTGGAGAGCTTAAAAGCACCTACTAATCAACCTGTTAAAATAGGAACGATAATAGATGAAACAGATTTTTATTAAGAAGCTATTTTTACTTTTACCCCTGTTGATGTGTATATTGTTCGTTTCAGGGTGCGATAAGCTAAAAATATGTATATATACAAAAATAAATAAAGATGGTTCAGCGTTGAGGCGAATTGAATATATTTTTACACCTTCTAATGAAGATCAGCTTAAATATATTAATAACAAGTTGCCTGATCTTCTGGAGAAAGGTTATATATTGCCGCGTGAGCCTGAGTGGACAATTCAGCAATTAATAAAAGATGATTCTTTTCATTTTATTGCTGAAAAAACTTTTGCTTCTATAAATGAATTAAAGTCAGATTATTATAAAAAGAGTAAATTTAATGGAGCCTCACAAAATTTTGTAAGTTTTGATATGACAGAAAGAGGTGATTCTATAGATTATAATTTTCTGGAAGTATATAGAGATTCATCTGATATAGTAAAATTTTCCAGGTGTTTTACAGAATATATTAAAACTAACAGGAGTGTAATTTCGAAAAAACTATTTAAAACGGTATCTGAAGTAGTTAAAGATTTCAGTTTAAAAGATGGGGAAAAAGTAATAGATATTTTTATTGAAAAAGCAGAAAAATTTAACAATATAGTAAATAAGTTTAATATTATTGGGCCAAGTGAAAAGAAAATAATTGAAAATGAATTTAAAGAATTAAATAAAGGCATTAAAATAGATGCTTTTATAGATTATTTAAACGAAGATTCTGAATTAGATGAACATTCAACACTTATAGAACTTTTTCATCTTGAAAAAGCGATATTAAATGCAGAACAGAAACAGGAATTGTTTAGAAGGCTTAAAAATTTAATAAAAGAAGAATTTTTAGTAGTAGCACAAGCTAACAATGTTGACCCTCTTGGGGCTTATTATACAGACCTTGATATGTTAAACGTATATAATTTCGAGTATAAACTAGAGATGCCCGGCACAGTTACTAATACTAACGGTAATATAGTTGATGATAATACTTTTCAATGGAACTTTAAACCAGATGATTTCTTTAATCATGATTATGTAATTATTGTAAAATCAGTTCTTGTTGAAGGCTAATTGAAAAGCTTTTAACCTGATTAATTCATGAATTTGTTTCATTTAGGTAAAACCTTCTTCTAATGACATCTTTAAAAAATACTGGATTTACACCCTGCAACCTCCTTGCTGATTCCAGATTTGTGAATAATTCGGGTTAACCTTTTATAGAAGATATACTTATCCTTGAAAGTAGTCTATGGATTCTAGAGAATTGAGGGCAGGGTGTTTTGGCCTGCTACACAGGCCAAAACACCCTGGAATAATTTAAAGCCATATATCGTTTACTTCCGTGGATTGGTATGAGTTATGCAGAGGTCTCTAAAATGTTGGCTATTGATTGTCTTAGCCTGTTGTTAAAACACATAATAAGTTGTGTAAAAGTCTGTTATATTGTTATATTTTACTTTTCAATAACTAAGATGATAGTATCTTCGTATTGTTCAAGAAACTTTGCACCCTTATAAAACTTAAAAGTATTAGTTATATTGTTAACAAATTTAGAGTTGTATATAATTTCATATTCAATAATTTTTATTTTATTTCTTTTGAACCATGTTTGTAGCACATTGTAATTCATTTTAGACACAGCATCTTTATTTTTCATTTTAGAGATATCTTTTTTCCAGCTGTCAATATTAAGATTAGTGTCTATTATAGGGGTGTGTAAAACCAGAATTAACCTGCCACGTGGTTTCAAACACCTGAGCATGTGATTAATAGCTCTTATAGGAGCTGGTAAATGTTCTATGACATCCTGTGAAATAATCAGGTCAAAGGTATTATCTTTGAAGCTTAAATTTTCAGCATCATCAACCTGATAACTAACATTTTCAATGTTGCTGGTGTTATAATTTTTTCTTTTAAAATCTTCAATAAGCTTATATCGTTTTATTTCAATATTTTTTAAGGCTGCAGCAAAGTCAACAATTCTAGATGCAATATCAACACCGATGACCTCTCTGGCTATTCTGGCAATTTCCATAGTAATAATTCCGGAACCCATACCCAGATCCAGCACTTTCATATCTGGTTCAATATATTTCATAATATATTTAATATATTTGGAATCGGAAGAGAGTTTTGTAATCTGATAAAAAGACCCAATAGTGGTATATTTAGGGAAGTTATTATAAAAATCCCTTAAATCATTTTTTAGACCAGCAATTTCACCAGCTGTTAGCAAAACAGGTATACCTTTGCTCAAATTATAATTTTATTTATTCTATTTTATTATATATTCAAAAATTTTTATCTAATAATTAAGTTTTTTTCTGATTTAGAGGTTGAAATTATTTAAATTTGTAATCAACCCCCTTAACAGGTGTATTTTAATGTTGTTTTGCGGGTGCCGGATAGACTTGTGATTTCGTTGGTGC
>JBFMGH010000253.1:0-2161 GCA_040752795.1 Cyanobacteriota bacterium | reverse complement strand
CTGAGCTAGATAACCTGCAACACGTGCCTGTCATACTACAGGCAAACTGCTTTCGGTATTCATCTATTTTGTTTACCTGAGTATAAATTTGTTTAGATAAGTCGGTTTCTAAAAACTCTCTGACTCGAAGTTGCCAGTTATAATAGCTGCAATTTTTATGAAACATTGTAAGTAATTTTTGAGGGTATTCAAGATAGCTAACTGCTAATGGAAAACCTGGCAGGTTTTCTGGCAGGCTTTTATATTTATCAAGAAAATAAAAAGTTGCATCAGGATAGATTTTTTTAACTCTTTTTACATAATCATTATTAATTTTTGAAGCCCATATATGATTTTTTTCCTGATCATAATCAATATCAAACCAATCAATTGCTTCTTCATAACCATAGGGTGAATAAATAGAGCTAAATTTAAGCCAATATTCATAATTATCACCTTCAGAATTTATAATAGTCTGAATTTCAGCCGGATTATTTTCTTTATATATTATTGATGAACATTTACCACAGTTGATACATGTATAATTCCCTTTAAAATTGTCAACAAGTGCCAGAAATTCATTTTTAGTTTTTAAAAATATTTCTCTATAAACTTTTCTATTGCTGGAAAACTCTTTTTTAAGCACTCTGTATACCTGTGATCGAATATTGTTCTTTTAAATATAATTCATTCCTGACAAAAAATCAAAATTCCCTAAACCGTACAGCAAATTAAATTTCAAGCATTTGAAATGCAGCATACTAATAAAAGCATTTTATTTCTCAATTGTTAAGCACTAAAAGCCAGCTTAAATTTAACTAATAAAACAAGCATATAACAATGATTGTAACAGTTTGACATATCAGATATTTATACTAAATTAATATATTAAGGGTATACATATTTTCTGTTGGATTATTATGGGTAAAAGCACAAAAAATATCAAAATTAGTACAACTGCATACAGAGTACTACTAATATTGCACTTATTAAATCAAGATAAATGCACACTAGATATGCTAATAGAGGCTCTGGCTAATGATAAATATGTTACAAGAGCATTTTCTAAAGAAACAATAACAAAATATTTTAGCACTTTAAGGTTTACAGGTTTCAATATACAAAAATTTAACCATGAAGGTGATATCTATTATCAATTAGAAAAATCCCCTTTTACTATTGAGTTTTCTGAAGATGAATTAAAAGCATTAGCTTATATACAAAACAATATTAATTATCTTTATCAACCAAATTTAATAAATAACTTTAATTCAGCAATTAGTAAAATTGAACGCTTCATTGATGAAAAGTCATTGAAATCATTTAATTCAATGAAAAAAGAGTCTTTAAAATATATTAAAGATGAGTATAGTAAATTTGCCAAACTAATTAAACTACTGGAAGAATACTGTATTGAAAGACAATCAATACTTGTTACTTATTCACCTTATGAAGAACTTATTCAAAAAATCATAATAGAGCCTGAAAAAATTGAATATCACAATCACAAGGTTTATATCTCTGGCAACAACCCCAAGATTCAGCAAAAACAGTGCCTTCAGCTTGACTATATCCTTAATATCAAACAATTACCAAGCAAGTCCAGGCAGCTTATTTATGATAGCACTGTGTCATTCAGGCTTACTGGTAAATTAGCCAAAGGCTATAGGCTCTATGAAGGCGAAGAAATTGTTGATAAAGACCATAGCCCTTCTTCAATAACTATATCTGCTTCTGTTGCTGATATTGACACTTTACTGCACAGACTACTGAGGTATGGGCAGTATTGCGAGGTTTTATCTCCTTTAGTCGCCAGAAAAAAAATGCAGGATATTATTAATCAATTATTAGTTAAATATCAGGAAAAACTGGCATAGTCTATATTTTAATAATATTCTCTACCCTTCAAACATTGACAAATAACAATTCAGAGCGTGTTGAATTTAATTTTTTAAATGTTTCTTCCATCCAGCCATATACTTCCTAGCTCATAACACTTCTATTTTCACCAATACAGTGACTGGAGGCGCCTTGCTCTACCGGAGTTATAATAAGTTTATTTTAAGAATTTGATGCTAAATCAACAAATTGATTCTTTAGGCTTTTGTTTCTCTGTTAACTAATCTTATACGCTTATACATAAGCCTTATTAAGTTTTTTAGAATGTAAACTCAGAATTAGA
>JBFMGH010000252.1:0-14325 GCA_040752795.1 Cyanobacteriota bacterium | reverse complement strand
AGTAAGCTAGTTAAAGAATTAACTTTACTAATAATATCAGTGGATATTTTTTTGAGAGGTATTTTATTATCATTTTGAAGTGTATTAATAGCATCAATTAATGCTTTATCAATTTTTGTAGAAGTGAAATATTCAGATAGTCCAAAACTTAAAATTAATAAAGCTAAAGGAAAAGCAGGTGGTAACCACAAAGCAAAAAATTTAAACAAAGTAAAATCTGCTGAACATATAAGAAGTATAAAAATTATTAAATAAGTACCCTGTAATATAATACTTTTGTTTTTAATTAATATAAAAAATATAATGGTTATCAATATTGAAATAATATTTAATATTAAAATAGGGCATTCTTTAAGGTTTCTATAATTTATCATGCTATCAATTATTTGTGCTTGTAATTCTACAGCGGTAGATGATTTTGTTTTGGTCCAGGAACCAGTAAAAGGTGTTACATAAGTATTTGCTTTATATTTATCTGTAATACCAATAAGAACAATTTTATCTTTTAATTCATCCAGATTAACAGTTTTGTTTAATATATCAACAAAAGAGTAATGTTTAAATTGTTTTGGAGTTCTTCTGTAGTCTATAAGTATGTGTTCATTTGTTGTATAGGAAGTTTTATTATTTCTTAATCCTTCTATTAAGGGCTTAAGAGAGGAAGAAAAGAGCACCTTATTATTTGATTTTAAAAAAATATCAAGAATAGCTAATGAAAATGCTGGATATTTTTTTTCTGGCTGTATGCTTACTACAACACCTTTTTTTGAATAGTCTAATAAACAATGTCCCTGGGCTACATTAGGAAAAATACTTTTTTCTGGAACTGCTAAAGTTAAATTGTTAAAATCTTTAAAAGTATATTTTGAGGCTAAAACTATATTATTAGTACTTTGTAAAATATCGTATAATGTATTATCCTCTTCAGATAAAGTTAAATCTGTAAATGATAAAACAAAACCAATAACACTAGGATATTTTTTAATTTCATTTAGTAATTCTACATATACCTTACGGGGCCAGGGCCAGTTTCCAATTCTATTTATGCTTTTGTCATCTATTTCTATAATTACAACATATGGGCTAAGGCCTTTTTGTTTATTGAGAATAAAAAAGTTTTCAAGTATTTTATCATTTATTGCATCAAAAAGCCCTAATGCATGAATCAGAATAATTATAAATGTTAATAAAAATACTATTCTTTTATTTTTCATTGCTTAATATTACTTAAATCTTAGTTTAAAGGAATTGGTAAATTTTTGTATATCCAAAGATTATTAATTATTTTATAATAAAACAATAGTTTAAGTTGAAAATAAGTAAGAAATGATATTATTTTATTTATCAATGAATAGCATTATTAAGGAATAATTTGAAAAATTATGTCTCTAAAACCTCCTACCCAAAAAATATTATTAATAGAAGATGATGATAATATTAGTGGCCCTCTAAAATGGGCATTAGAATCTAGAAACTATTCTGTTACCCATATTAACAAAGGTGATGATGCCATTCATTATCTTGAAAGAGCTTCAAAAGATAGCTTTAATTTGGTTTTGCTTGATCTTATGCTTCCTGGAGCAAATGGCTGGGAAATATTAATAAAAATAAGATCATTATCTAATACTTCAAACTGGCCTGTAGTAATGTTAACAGCAATTGATGATGAAATGTCTCAAACAAGAGCGTTATACGATGGTGCAGATGATTATGTTGTAAAGCCTTTTAGTATGAATGTTTTACTTGCAAGAATTGAAGCTAATATAAGAAAGAAAAGTAGTTCTATTCTTCAAGATTTAGATTTACATTTTACAGATGGTGAATTTGAATCCTTATCAAAGAGAGAAAAAGAAATATTAGCTTATATTGTCAAAGGTTATAGTAATAAAGAAATAGCTCAATTAGCATATATTAATGAAATTACAGTGGGGAATCATATTAGTCGAATGTTTCAAAAATTAAAAGTTGCTAATAGAACACAAGCTGCCGTTTTAGCTTTAAAATATGGACTTATTGAAAGTTAATTGTAATAAAATTTAAATTATTAATACAATTATTAGTAAAAAATTAACATTTGACTGGAGAAATTTTTACATATTGTCGATAATAATATTTAAGTTGTTTAATAGAATTTGTATTATGAGAAAAATAATTTCAGGTGATACTCTAACACAATATGCAATTATAATTAGTTTAATTGCGATTTTTCTAGTTCCTTCATTTATTAGCCTGAGTAAAAACATTACAAAATCATTAGATGATTATAAAGTCGTAATGAAACAAACAGAAGATCAGATGAATAAAAATCTATCAACACCTGCAACAAAATCAAAGAACTCTACCGATAATAATATAGAAATTGCTGCAGGTGATTTAAGTGGCACACCTGAAAATCCACAAATTAAATGCTTAGATGGCTACTGTTCAATAGATTTTGGTGAATATGTTTTTAATAATATTCCTCAAAATTTCAAAGAATTTGTTGAAACATCCAGTTTTTCAGGTGGCACTTCTACTTTAGCATCAATGCTTGATGAACTTATACCTGCAACAGAATTAATTTCAGATATTGAAACAGCTAATTTAGTATCACAATTAGCTAATCAAGGTCATATTTTAGCTTCTTTTGAAAAAGAACTTGAAAATAATGCCATTGAATTATTAAAAGATTCAAACTTAAATCCAAACGATCAATTTATTGTTCCTGCCAATTCATTGTTGAATGGTAAATATCGTACAAACTTCAATAAAACATTAGATCTAATAAATACTTCTTTTAGTTATCCATTAAGTGATGATGAAGTAAAATTGTTAAATATAATAAATTTTTTAAGCACTGAAATTTTAAATTTAGCTGATCAAATGGGGGGATTGGGTAAAGATGTCAAAGGGAATAAATTTACAACTGAAAATCTTAATGCCATATTACATCCTGATGCAAGTAATATAACAAACTTTGATTCTACTATTATATGTATAAGTGGTAATAATATAGACAATGGTACAAGTTGTTATTAGACCACATTAATATAATTAACATTAATAATGCATATAAATGTATACATATTACTAATTTACTACTATTCTTCTTTAACAGTTCCAGTTATTGGAGCAACATACAACGTTTTTGAATACTTACAAGTATCATTATTGCTACTATGATAACAAAGAGTAAATTTCAAATCATCAGCAGAAAAAGAATTTGAATCTCCACTTGCATCAACTGGAGAACCTTTATAGTTAAAAATTAATGTATTATTATCAAAGCCAGAATTTGTAGAATCAAACTTTATGTTATCTTCAAAGTTATATGTATTCAAATCAGTTCCATCTTCAGTTTGAATGCTAATACTTGAATCAGAAAAGATCAAGTTAATATTAGTTGATTTTGTTGTAGCATAACTTTGAGCTTCTTGAACCATTTGTTTTACTGATGTAGCAGCATTATTTAATTTATTTTTTGCTACCAGTGTTAATGCTGGTAATGTACTTATACCAACAACAATTCCGATAATTAGTATTGTTACTAACAATTCAAGTAATGTAAAACCATTTTTTTTCATAATAATTAACTCTCTCCGATTTGCCTAAGTAATAAAATCAAACCAATTTAAAAATAATAGGTATCCCCCTATCTAAAATTTTAACAAATTATTAAAAAAACTTAAGCCAATATTCGATTATGCTAAGTAAATTTTTGTTTAGCCAAAATTTAGGGTGTTGTTATATTTTTACTATACACTTTATAATAAATTGGTAAATTTATTATAAAAAACTTGATTAGATGTTATAAAATTACCAAAAATTTAGTTTAATTTATAATAACAATCATGCCTTGAAATTATCTATAATGTAAAGTAATCCTATATTTATAGAATGGGATAATAGCACCCTTTAGATAAGCACTACATAAAAAGGTTTAATTTGCAGTATACTCTTGGCAAAAACATGAAAGAAATTAATAGTAATTTTCAATCAGGTCTTAGTTTGATTGAAATTATAATTTCAATTTTATTATTAGGCGTAGTTGCATCATTTATTGCATTAGCTATACCAACATCTGCAAGCCTTTCAACCAGAACTGATAAAATGGAAACCACTACTGTATTAGCTCAAAAATATATAGAAGAGGTTAAAGCAACATATGCAAATGATTCCTCATTATATGAATCTTTGGAAGATGGTGAAAACCCCCCAATAGATGTTACTAATGAGCATACAGAAGGTGGAACTTATAATTTATCCACTTATTTAACAATTCAAAGTACTGATGATGATGGTGTTCCAAGTCTAGTTGATTTAGAAGTTACTGTTGCACCTGTTGTCGGAGAAAGCACATTAACAGAGTCAGACCAGGCAGTTACCATAACAGCAATGTTAAGAAGGGATAGATAAATTGAATAAACAAAACGGTATAAGCATTTTAGAAATGCTAATAGCATTAACTTTAATATCTATATTATTTTTTCCTATGATCGATCTATTAAATAGGTCTTTTATGGTTGAATATGACAATAGACAAAATGTTGAATCTAAAGAAGCTGCTGATCTAGCTTTAAATAGAATGACAAATATTCTAAAAGAAGCTTCTTATATTTATGATGGTACTGTTAATATTCCAACAGAGATGGGAGCTTACCCTGTCACCAATGGAGAAAATTGTATAATAGCTTTAATACCTGCTTATGATTCTAGCGGGGATATAGTTCAAGGTGCTGGTGAAACTGAATTCAATGCATATGCATATGCACTAATTCCATCATATATGATGTCTACTGATTATGAATCAGGGAGCAATGACCAGGTTTTTGTTGAATCTTTTAACACATTTTATTGCCAATCTGATACAGATGACCCAAGAAAACCAACTTCAACCTGTGAAGATGACTGGACTGGAACAGGATCTACCAATATTATTTTTGAAGGCGCTAAGCCTGGTAACTTTGGTTCTGCATATACCTCCTCTTTAGAACCTGTATCTGCAAATAAAATTGAAGTTGCTTTTGCTGCTAAAGATGGTAAAAAATATTATCATTCTGCTGAAGAAGGGCCATCAATTGATGAAAAAAATATTCAATCTACAGATATATTCTTGAGAAATGTTCCCAATTAAATTTTTGTCTTAAAAGTTGAAGGGGGAAGAAGTATTTATGAAAAGAAGTACAGGATCAACATTAATAATAGTATTTTTAATTGCATTAGCTGCTCTTGCTATTGCACTTTCAATGATGCAGCTTTCAACGACCAAAACTGTTAAAGCTGTTAACAACAAACATTCTTTGCAGGCTTTTTATGCCGCTGAAGCTGGTATTAATAAGGCTATTGATACAATGACAAACAACATTCAAACTGTAGTTCTTGATAGCCCTACAGCTGAAGATCTTGGATTGCCAACTGAAGCATCACCAGATGTTCTTGGTGCTGGTGAATATTATGTTCAACTTACTTATAACGGTGATGAAATTGTTATTGAATCAATAGGCAGCAGTAAATATGCGAAGAAAAAAATCAGGACTAAAGTCACATATGAAACAGATCCTTCTTTTGAGTTTGGTTTATTATCTAGAGATACTGTAACAGTCCATACGGGTAACATTACATATGGTCTCGACATTCATGGAAATGGAGAAGTTACTGATGTTGGCCTTGATTTTAAAGGTAATATAAATAATTATGATGCTTTAAATGGCTCTGTAGCCACTCAATCTGACACACCAGGAGGATATGCTGGTGCTACAGATTATTATGGCGTTTACAGGCCAAAAGTTGATGTTCCTGAAGTTGATTTTGAAGCTTTTCAGGATGCAATGGAATGGATTGTCGAACCAAATACAGGAGATGATTTATCTGGTGTAGCTGGCTTTTCAGATTTAAATAATGATTTAATGTTTTCTGAAGATTTTTTAATGGGTGGTACTGGTAAAGATCTTGATTTAAGAGGATTGGTTACTTTTAGTTCTAATATACCAGATAAAAAAGAGCATTATTTTGCTTTCAATAATAATTTTAACAAAGCAATAATTGCTTTTTCTGCAAGTTCTATTGACAATTTCTTTTCACTTGATATAGTTAATAACCCTTTAAAATATATGGTTAATTTGACCATTAATAATATTGAATTTATAAATAAACCACTTTCATATAATTTAACCGCAATTAATGGCAATATTGGTAAATATATTTTTGGTGGAGGGAAAGGAAATACTGACCCTACTCCTACACCAGTACCTGAACCAACTCCTGTCCCTACCGTTGCTCCTGAACCCACACCGGTTCCTACTGTTGCTCCTGATCCAACTCCTGTTCCTACAGATCCTCCAGCTGATGATGGAAGCAAAGGAAAAAGTAAGGACGATGGAAGCAGCGGCGACCAACAAGGTGGCCAGGGCGATATAAGCTTATATTTACCTGAAGGTGATTATCAAGGAAGAATTATCTTTATTGATAATGAAAATGTTGGAAGTGTAAATATAAGCCTGGGTGGTGTTGTTTCTAACGCTGTTATTGTTACAACTGGAGATGTAATATTTAATGGTGCTGATCGTACAGATCGAGGTAACACTTCAGGTCTTATTGATTTTGTAATTGCTGCTGGCGGTGACATAAGACATAATGGTTCTATGGATACAGGCTGTTTTTACTGGTTAAATGGTAATTTTACACAAAATGGTCGATCTGACTTTGACAATGGAAGAGTAATGGCCCAGGGCACTATTGACATGCAGGGTAGATTTTCTTTGACAACTCTTTATGACCTTGAAGATTTTGACTGGTTACCAAAAACCTTTATAGTAAAATCCTGGCAAGAAATTGCAGCAGAATAAATAAGTTTTATTTATATATTTTAAATTTATTGAAATACAATTTACAATAGGAATTATGATTTAAACTAATTATAATTCCTATTTTTTTGTGAGGAAAATTAAGTATGAAAAATATAGGTCAAAAAATTTTAAAATTATTAGTTTTAATTGTTCTTATTTCTGTAGGAGCTTTAATTATCTTGTCTGCTCTAGGTTTTAATATTCCAAATATGTTTAATTTCATAAATAAAGAGGTCAGTATTTGCAAAAGGTTTGCAAATGGTGTTAAATCAATCTTTCCACTAGCTGGAAGCACTATAATGATTTCAGGTACTAAAGTATCATTTACACAAGATGGCTCTGCATCATTATATATTGGAGGAAGAAATGTGGTTTTATCTTCTGAAGTATTAAATAACTTAAACGAAGTGTTTGAAACTTCAGGTGCTGATGGAATAAATCAATATCTAATAGATGCTTTAAAATCTATTATCTCATCAACAGACCCAGCCGATGACACAATTCAAATAGCTTTTGGTGAAGGCTATAGAACAGATAAAAATGATTTTCATTACTGGCAGGGTGATACTTCAACGTATAACTTAATTACTATTAAAGCTGGAGATCAGATTATTATTATTCAAAATGACAAACAAACCAGTGCCCCCGATGGAGAAGCTGGTGTTTATAGAATAGATGGTATTATTAAAAACTATGATGGAGGCACAGGAATATATAAGTATTCTTCTAATAAGATAATCAGACTTGACCTAACTGATCAAGAAGATAACCCTTATTTAGATTTTAAATACCAGGCCACAATTGATTTATCTAATGGTATTAATTTTGAAGGTGATATATTTAAAAACACAAATAATGACCAGGGTGATTGGGAAATAAATTTAACATTTTCACCTATTTTAATATCTTGGTAAATATTTGTTAATAGATATTATAAGTTTTATTACTCTTCTTTAAGATCTAATAGTAACTTATTACGATAATCATAATATTCATCTACTAAACCATAATGGTTTTTTACAGATAATGAATAATATTTATTAATATATTTTAATGCTTCTTCATATTTATGATTATTGTAATAGCTTATTCCTACAAGTAAATACGAATACGCATTATCAGGTACCAGTTCTATTGCTTTTAGTGAATATTTTAATGCCTTATCAGGGTCTAATTTAGCTGTTTTTTCTAGTATCAATTTATTATAATATCTTGCTAAAAGCTTATATGTTGACGGGTCTTTAGAATTTAAAGCTGCAGCTTTTTCCAGATATTTAATTCCAAGTAAATCATTCCCAAAACATAGATATATATAACCTGCAAAATCAAATTTATTGTAATCACCCTTGTTAATATACAAATATTCTTTTAAATAGACTAATATTTGTTCTCTATATAAATTCATTTCAAAACTTTCCTTATTATCAAAAAGTTTTGAAGAATCATTATATTGATTTTGTATAGCAATAACTACTTTTTTGAAAAAATCTTCTGGAGGGTCCTTAATATCTTTTATTTTGAGTCCTTTATATGCCTTAAAAGTTTTTGATGGGTAAACATCTTGAAAGTAATTAGCTTTTGAAGAGTAAAAATCTTTAACCGCCTTAAACTCAAGATAAGAGTTATCATCAGAGTTTACAGGTATTTTATTCATCCATCGAATAACATTTTTCTCTATTTGAGTATTGTTCGCAAGAAATAGATTAAGAAATTCATATTCATTTCTAATGTTAAATCTATTAAGCAAGTCTCTTTTTATTTTACCATTTTGATTAATATTCCTTTTAATACGGTTCAAATCTAAAATTATAGGTTTCTGACTGGCTAAAAATATAAAGTCTTCTGATGTCTTTGAATGACAGATATATACATATTTAAATTCTTTTTTAAGGGCCATTAAAACAGATTTAATTACTTCTGGTTTCAAATCATAAATTTGCAACCACTGACATAAAATACCATTTTGATTAAGCTTTTTCTTAATTATTTTATACATATCAATTGTAAACAGGCTAGCAACACCATTAACCCAAACATTTGAAGGTTCAGATATAATTAAATCATATTTTTTATTCGTTACCTTCAAATAATTCCTGGCATCATCTTCAATAAATTTTATCTTTTTATTCGATAGTGGATTTCCATAGTATCTGGAAAAAAACTTGCTGGCACCTAATATTGCTTTTTCTAATTCAACAACATCCAGTGATTTTATAGGAAAACTTGCTGCAACGGAAGCAGTAATACCACTTCCCATACCAATTATGAGCACCTTTTTAGGTTTATTCATTATAATCAATGGAAGATAAGAAATCATTGATTGATTTCTCATATCTTTAAAATAAGTAGACGCTTCTATTTTGCCATTACTATATAATGAATAATTTTTATCATTATTTAAACTCCATTCAACCACTGAAATGGTTGTGTTTTGACCTTCCTTATAATAAACAATATTATAATTTCTAAGGTTTTGGTAATAATCATTATATGTTTTTTTATCATTTCCAGATTTATTTAAATAAGTGCTGGTAGAAATTATTTGTTTTTCCCATTTTGCAGGAAAAACAAATATTAATATTACTATAATTATTGAAGAAAGAATATTAACCCATTTTGATTTATTGTTTTCAGTAGATATAAAAAAGAATAAACCAGCTAATAATATGTTTAAAGATGCACCTAATATTATAGAATTTTGTAGTCCAATAATTGGTATTAATATAAAACCAGTAGAAAATGAGCCCATAATACAACCCAGAGTATTAAAAGAATAAATTAACCCGGTACGTTCAGAAATTTCTTTACTTTCCTGAGTAAATATTTTTATTGATAAAGGAAAAATTATACCCAGTAAAAAAGTTGGTGGAAATATTATTAACAACGCCATTAAAATTATATTAAAAACATATAATGAAGAATCTAAAGTTCTTGATAATACGTTAAATAAATAGAAAAGATCTTTATAATAAAAAGTGCCCCAAATAACTAAAAGGCCTATTAATAATTCAAACACTGCAAAAGATTTTATTGTTTGTTTACTATAAATTAATAATCTATTAATACTTATACTTCCTACGGAAATACCAATAAGAAAAATTACAAGCATACTTGTATATGCATATGTAGTTGAACCAAAAATTAATACAAGTTGCCTGGACCAGATTATTTCAAATACCATTGATGAAAAGCCTGAAATCAGCATAGTTAATAGAATTAATTTTTCTATACCAGAAAGATTAATAGTTTTTATTTTAATTTCAGTTGAAATTAGTTTATTTTTAATTGAACTTTCAGAATCTAAAAATAATAAACTTGAAGCTATTAAAGCTGCAATAAAATTTAATGAAACTGCTATATAGTTAGTACCGTTAATTCCAACAGTTTCAATCAAATAAAAACCGCTAATGAACGTACCTACTACAGCTCCTAGAGTATTAACTCCATATAATATACTGGTATATCTAATTATAGTATCATCTTGTTTAACATAAAGCTTTATTAATAGTGGTAATGTTGCTCCCATCATACTTGTAGGTATAATTAATATTATTAATGTAACTACAAATCTAAAGAGAGATATGATAGTATAATTTTCAGAAATTAATGTCCATATTAATTGATAAAGATTATCTGAGATAATAAATATAAACGGTATAATTAATGCATATAAGGCTATTATTATTTCTAATATAATATAAACTTTAACAACATTTGTAATTTTATTTGCATACCTTGATATTATAAAACTACCAAGAGATAACCCTCCCATAAAGCTGGCTAATATTGTGCTTACTGCTAATGTTTGTGATCCAAAAATTAATGTTAATTCTTTTACCCATATAATTTGATATATTAAAGCACTGCAACCTGATATAAAAAATGCTATTAATAATATGTTTATTTTTCTATTACAGCCTTCTAGTAAATCTTTTAAAGTATTTTTGTTCATAAATTTTATAACTTAATAAATGTACTTTATCTTAGTATATTACTTAAATATAAATTACTGTTAATTCTATATCAGTTCAATACAGTCATATAATACATATTATGTAAAAATTATTATTAAAGCCTTTAAAAGATACAATTATTACCAAAACATACTAAATTTTTATCTGGATACGCTATATATAGTGTTTGTTCTTTTTAATATTTAAATAAACATTTGAATTTATTTAGAATATTACTATTACTAAATCTGTATAAGCTTGCTTGTGTTTATCATAGCTATAATATTAGAAAAAAATTTATTGACAAATACTACATACTCCCATTTGGAGGAGTTTATTATGAATCAATATTATCAATATTTAACAATAACAGGCTCTTATTAATTTAAAATACATCATTATTACTTATTTTTAACAATTTTAAGGATGTTTTAACTCTATATCTGTTTTAAATAGACGGTTTTGCATGGAGTACCGTGTTATAGTATCTTAACAAAAAACATTTACACCCCAACAATACTTGAAGTAATAATAACTACAAATCTTCATATTAAATTGCAAATTATTAGTGCGCACCATTTGACAACCCAACAATTAGAAGCTATTATTAAACTAACCTATTAATAATTTTATTTGTATAGCTTCTACATATGTAGGGGCTATTTTATTTTTTGTTGACTACACAAATGTAACTGCTATATTATATGTAGTCAAGAGAAGCATAAAACGCACTGGTGAAGTATTACAAACCGCACCCATGAAGCACTTAAAAATAAAAGGCTAAAACAATGAAAAAACTTAGTGTTCCAGAGTATGCAAAATTATTAGATATAAATGAAAGTACGGTAAGAAAACATATCCGTGCGGGCAAGGTAGATGCAATAGAGGAAACATTTAATAATAGGAAGGTTTATAAAATTATTCTTGATGATAATGATCCAATATTTAATCAGTACTATACCGGACATGGAACAGCACAAAATTTTGAACCCCAAGAAGCTGAAATAATAGATGAATCGGAGGGATATCATCTTATATCAATGGAAAAGGATTCCTTTGATAACCTGATTGATAAATTTGAAAAATTATCACAGGATAGAGCAAAAGCTTTAGAATCAACATTAGAGCTAGTGCGGGCAGAATTGTTTGAAATGCGGGCTGAAAATAAAAAAATAGCAGAAGAACTCTATAAAGAAAGAATTAATGCTGCACAAATAGAAGTAGAAATAAAAATAAAAGATATTAAAATTAATGAAATGGAAGAACATAATAATAAACTAAAATCAGAATTAGATGAAATAATTTCAATAAAATCAAAAACGGAAACCAATGCAATTAAGTATAAAGAAGAAATGGAAGAAATAAAAACCAGATATAGTATTTTGGAAGGAGATATTAAAGAAGCAAAAGCTTTAATTGATAAACAGGAAAAAGAAATTAATGAGGCAATAGCAGAAGCACATCAACTTGAAGAAGAAAAAAATAAATTAAAAGAGTATTTAGCAGAAGTAGGTAAAAAAAATAAGAAATTGGAAGAAGAGTTATCAAAAAAGCAAGGAATTTTTGGTTACACTAAACTATAAAATAAAAATTAAAAGGTTCCAATATTGAAATATTATATTTATAATATTACTATGCTGAAACACAAAGGTTCAAATATTGTAGAATATGTTATTCCTTTAGTTTTAATTGGGTTAGTAGTAGGTTTAGGTATTTATTACATATTTTCAAGTGGAGGATTACAAAATTTTTACCTTTCAAGTAATAAATCAAGAATAAGTGCAAATAATACAATGCAAATAGGTGAAAAATTAGCAGAAGACAAATTAATTAATATGCAAAATATACCGGGTTTTTTGGGTGGAACACCAGATAATCCAAAAAAACAATGTGATGGTGAAGTTTGTACTATAGATTATGGAACATTTATATTAGAAGGCTTACCTGCAAATTTTAATGAATTCGTACAAACAGCAGGTGTTTCAGGTGGAACAGACAAATTAGCTGAACTTTTAAAACAAATTGCCTCACAGGTTAATTCTCAAGGAAATGAAGAACTAGCAAATGATATTCTAAATCTTGCTAATTTGGGGCATAATATTTCTTTATTACAAAACAACGTTGAAGATATTATTAATGTTTGTAATAATGAAATTACTTGTGCCAGGAGTTATGATAAATTATATATTGCAAAACCAGAAGGATATAATGAATTTTATACGCCATTTAAAGTTGGTACAAATTATTCAGAAGCTGCTAGAGCAGGTTGTATTGGTCAATCAAGGTATGACTATTATAAAAAACCTGAAGAGTTTCAAAAATATTTAAATCAAAATAAAATTGATTATGTTTATATAGATTTATATGAAAAAATTATTAACTCACCCGGGCTTAGTAATGAAATTAAAGGTGTTATTGAAGAATTATCTTATGATATTTCTATTATAGGTGATGATTTTCAAAATAATGCCTCTTTTATAATGATTGAAGATAGAGAAACAAATACTTATTATGATTTTTTAAAACTTACAGATGAGGATGTTCTAAAACCAGATGAGACAGAACTTTTTAATAATATTAACACTTATAATGCTAGTAAAATAACAAATTATGATTCAGCATTGATATGTTCAGCTGGTTGGAATAAAGATACTGGTAGTAGTTGTCATTAAGCCTATAAATTATAATTCAAATGTGAAAGTACTACCTTTTCCATATTCACTTTTTACAATTATATTAGAATTATGAATTTCTAAAATTCTTTTTATTATTGTTAAACCAAGGCCAGTACCTTCTATATTCATCATTTTATTATTAATTGACCTATAAAACTTTTCAAAAATTCTATCTAAATCATTTTCTGGTATACCAATACCATAATCAATAATAGATAACCTTACTTTACCTCCTTCAGCATTAATTTTTAATAGTATTTCACTATCATTATGAGAATACTTAATTGCGTTAGATATCAAAACATTCATTACAATTAAAATTAATTTATCATCAACTAAAACATCAGGAATAATTTCATCTTTTTCAAGTTTAATAACTATATTTTTTCTTTCAGTTTGTGATGAATGAAGTTCAATACTCTTATTAATTATGTCAATAATATTTGTTTGTGTGATATTGATTTCAATTAAATTATTCTCTAATTTACTTAAATTAAGAAAATTAGTAATAGTATCAACCAAATATTCGGTCGAATTTAGTATTCTATTAGCATGTTCAACAGATATATTACTCTCTTTCATAAATAGTATATTCTCGGCACAAATTCTAATTGAAGCTAATGGGTTTTTTAATTCATGACTAACCATTCGAACCATATCAGTTTTAAGTCTATCAATTTGTTTTATCTCGGTAATGTCATTAAAAATAGCTACATAATTATTATCATCCGGATTTAATTTACTTATAATACAATTAAATTCAAGGTCTATAATTTTAAGTTCTTTTTTAAAAGAATTATTTAACAATATAGTATTATTTATTTCTTCAATACTTAACCCTTCAAAGCTTTGACTAATATTAGAATTTAACAA
>JBFMGH010000251.1:0-4427 GCA_040752795.1 Cyanobacteriota bacterium | reverse complement strand
AAATAAATTCAAAAGAAAAAAGGAAATTTAATGATTAAAAGAGTTCAGAAGTTAGTAATAATAAATCCTCCAAAGAGGACATTTCTATTTTGCTAAAAAGCGGACATTTTTATTTTGCTGCAACAAGATGACTCATAACAATCTTCTATATATCTAACCTGGTTATTACACCGTGAACTTTATTTGAGGGTAGCTTGTAAAATTGCACAAACGAGGGGGCTAGTTTCTTTATTATTGAGAATATTTTCATTGATATATTTGTTGTTACTATCTCTTCGATACCATAAAAGATCACTTTAGGATTTATACTGGCTTTTCTCAATATTTCTTCTAAATTAATCATCTCCATGTATCCTGCTTCTACTTCAAAAACTCTTAGCCCTGATGACTGTGGTTGTTTAAATGATGACTTTACTCCAAAGGGATCATTTGTATTTATTATTGAAACAAACACATTATCCTGATAAATAATATTATTGGTAAAGAATATTAAAGGTATGTATGGAGGTATAAAGCTTATATCTCTTATAAAGAAAATAGCTGTGCCTTTTATTTTCTTTTCATGTTGATATATATCGTTATATTGATCTAAAAATTTCTTTAAAGCCATAGGCCTAAGAGCTTTATAAACGCGTCTGTTGCCAATATTATATATGATTATTAATATAAGTGGTATTAAAGATATTAATATAGACCAATAACCTCCCAAATGTATTTTGGTAGTATTTGCCATTAAAAATGTTATATCGACAAAAATAAGCAAACTGGCTGCTATAAGCTTGATATAGTTTTTCTTAAAATAAAATATTAAAATCATTAAAAACCCTGTGATAGCCATATCACCGGCTACTGCCAACCCATAAGCAGCTCCAAGATGTTTTGATTCTTTAAATATCAATATTATGAATATTACACAAACTAGTAAAAACCAGTTAACAGTGCCTATATATATTTGAGAACGTAAATGTGGTGATGTATAATCAATTTTAAACATTGGCATAATGCGGGTTCTTATTGCCTGAAATACTATTGAAAACATTCCGCTTATCATTGCCTGTGACGCTATAATTGTTGCTACAACGCATAACAACAAAAATGGTATATAAGTTATACTGGCAATGTTGTAAACCATCTCAAACAGAACAAAATTCGCATCGCTATTATGTAATAAATATGCACCCTGTCCGAGGTAATTTAATACTAAGGCTACGAAAACAAAATACCACGCTGTTATAATTGGTTTATGACCAAGATGGCCCATATCGGCAAACAATGCTTCTGATCCTGTCGCACATAAAAACACTATTGATAATGAAAAGAAAGCATGTATTCCATTTTCAAAAAAGAATTCTAATGCATAGTAGGGGCTTAGTGCCCATAAAATATCTGGATATTTCAATATTGACATTATTCCAGATAATCCCAGCACTAAAAACCATACTATCATTATAGGCCCGAATGTTTTGGCTACTTTGTCAGTTCCATTTTTTTGAAATGAAAATAACATAATCGCAATTATTATTGCTAATAAAATCAGTATATATTGAGGAGTCCCTTGAAATGCAGGTAATACTAAAAACCCTTCTACAGCAC
This sequence comes from Cyanobacteriota bacterium, assembly GCA_040752795.1. Lineage (GTDB taxonomy): Bacteria > Cyanobacteriota > Vampirovibrionia > JBFMGH01 > JBFMGH01 > JBFMGH01. The sequence continues at coordinate 2,834 of JBFMGH010000251.1, read as the reverse complement.
TTAATAAGCTTATAGCGGGTGTAATTACACCGTCTCCTATTAAAAGTGAAATCCCTACAAAGGTCAGGAACGTTACAAATACTTTTGAACGGGGTGATTTAAACATACCCATTAAGGTTTCTCTTAATACTATTGTTCCACCTTCTCCTTTTACTCCTAAACTCATTGCCAGCCAGGCATATTTTATAAATACCAGAAGTATTAATGTCCAGATCACAAGTGAAACTATTCCTAGAACATTAGTATGTGTTGCCTGAAGCGTCATAAAAGCTATTGTAAGCGTGTATATAGGGCTGGTTCCTATATCTCCAAATACCAGACCAATTGATTTTATTACCTGCTTTGAATCATTTATATTTTCTGACATTTTTTCCTCTTATACTATTCCAAGTAAATAATTAATATATGCTGATAGAATTCAGCAGAATATTTTTGCCCGCATCGCGGGCAAAAACACCCTGCCTCTAAATTCTGGAATCTATAGATTATTTTCAAGAATCAGTATATAACCTTTATTTTTTTTGACGTGACAATTATATAACTAAAATATTAATAGTTTTGTTAAAAAATAAAACTATTTTTACAGAATATAACTTGATTTCTGGGCTCTTCTTTAGAAATTATTGGCAGGGTTCAAAAATTATAATTTAATTACCGTTCATATATTAATGCTTCAGGCACTTTTTTTAATTTTGAATGAAGCTTCGCACACCCCTTTAAATAAGACAAATATATATCTCCATAAAAATTCTCTGGCAATTTCATATTCTGTGTTAAATCATCAAGTACTTTATTTACGTGATTCTCTGTTTTTAACGGTGTTAATATTCCCCAGCTTAAATCTACACCTATTACTAGATACGGTTTTTCTGGAACATATTCTAATTCTCTTAATGCTATATAAGCTTTTTTAACTTCCACTTGTTTTTCAAAACATTCAACAAGAAGAGCTATATCTTTTTCTGACAGATTATGTGGCTTGTAATCAGAGTTTTCTAAAGGTTTTAATCTCTCTATCTCTGCCAGATCATTTTCTTCAAGTATATCTAAATACTGCTGATGATAATATTCAGCTTTTTCCATATTTCTTGTATTATTAAAATAATTATATAATTCCCATAAACCGTTTTCTCTTAGAGAATAATCTTTTATTATTGCTTTGTTGATATATTTTATACCGTTTTCATCTCCGTTAGATAACAAAATTTTACCTATTCTATAACAGGCATGACTATGATCAGGGGCATAATCAAGTACTATTTCATATAAAGATAACGCGACCTCTTTTCCTTCAAGCACATGTTTTGATACCGCCAGTTCCCAGGCTTCTTCAAGCGTAATTGTATTTTTGAGTGCTTTATCAATTAGTTTCTCTGATATTGCTTTTAACTCCTGATAATATCTATAATCCTGTTCCCAGAGTGGTTTGTTAAAATATGCCCAGCTTTCATCAAGTTTATTAACAAGATCTTTATGTGATTTTTCTAGCAATATTATTGCTGCATTTGACTTGCTTTGTTTAAATATTTTGGGTTTATACCCTATATTTTTTAATCTGTCGGTTAATGAGGGGTGAACATTATTAAATGAGGACTTTTCAGCTAAACATATATCCAGATTTTTATTAGCTGTTTCAATTTCAAGAGCATTTTCTATATCCCTTACAAGTAAAGTTATTGCTTTCTGGGGTACATTATAATTATTAATAGCTTGCTTATAAAACTTACTCCAGTATTCCGTATCATGATACATTCCTTTAATATATGAATTTATCATTGCCTGACCGACATTTTCTACCCCTACTAATTTGGCTGCTAAACTGTCTGCTTCATATTCATTTTGCCTGGATAATGCAAATGTATAAGCATTATAAAACGGTACATACCAACGGGCAAACGATAGTAATGGCATTAAAAATACTGATGATTCCTGCTCCAGTCTTTTTAATAAATTTGACCATATTTGTTTTATTGAATATACCTTGCTACTCATTTTTCCATGTTCCTCTGATAAATGACCTAATTCATGGGCTACTATGCTTTTAAACTCTTCATAGGTTAATGATTGCATTAATGGTAGGCCTAAAACAAGGTAATTTTGAGGAAATCCAAAAATACCAAGACGGGGTATTTGTGCTATATAGGCATTATAACTATAATCAATTAAAATTTTATGAATTTTAGGAACCACTAAAGATTCTCTTAATTCATCAACCATATCATAAAGGGGTCTAACATCTTCTCTTTTAACTTCAAGCCCGAAGGGCTTATCAAATTGTATTTTTAATGATTTTACTATTGAATACAAAACTACAAATAATGGTATTAAAAACTTTATGCAGGCTATACTGGCTTTTCCGACTGCTAACATTAATATCAGTAATAATAATATGACGAATAATCCGGCTATAAAAATAGTTGCCAGAAACACATAGGATAACAATGATAATAAAACTACACGAAACCGGTATTCTCCAGGCTTTTCTTTTGCAAAAGGCTCTAAATCGCTTATAAGGTTATAATAATCTTTTGTTGTTTTAACCATAATTAATATATCTTGATCCTTGAAAGTAATTTATAGATTCTAGTTTATAGCTATTGTGTTCAGTCAGGATATATTTATTATTTATGTGCAATAGTATAACAATATTATTTGAAGCAAATTTTGCAATAAGTAAATTTTTTCAAAAACTTATACATTAACACATTCAATTTCCCCACCCTCTTTCCTGCTTTTGCTGAAATCATTAGTTTATCCCGGATTATTCACAAAGTTTCGGAAATAGATCTTTGTCGAGGGCTCAAAAGGCCAGCCCAGCTGGCCTTTTTAGCCCG
>JBFMGH010000250.1:0-5230 GCA_040752795.1 Cyanobacteriota bacterium | reverse complement strand
CAAGTAAAATGACTACTATTATTTATTGTTAATTAGAAAAGATTTTAAAAAATTTTTTCTAAAAACGCTTTATTTAATTAAATTTTGAATATTATAACCCTGAAATGGTAATATAATACAAAAGTATGATCAATATAATAATATATACACTCTTAAAAGAATGTCGTTGTCAGTATGGAAGGTTAAAGATATCACTAATACTCTATTTAGACAGTAATAATGGTTATAACTTTGTATGATTTTGATTTTAAGTTTTATCATGTACTTATATTGCTTTTGAAATATTCATAAAAATAAAATGTGACCTTTATACTGCAATGATAGAATACTTATTAAGACTAAAAAATAGTTTCCGTATTTGTTATGTAAAACAAAAAATGGTTTATTAACATTCGTAAATAAAATTATTTATAAATAGGCTAATAATAGGATTAATTTTTTCTTAAAAAAAATATAAACTAGTGTTGAGATTCTTCTTTTGGGAGATAACATTGTTTGAAAACCCAACATTAGTTACATTTGTGAGTTATACCCTTGCAGCAGTACTAATAGTAGTATTGTTTATTTTGATTTATATAAGAAATACAACATCTGCTTCAGCCTGCTATGAAGAATTTTATAACCTTGGTGTAGATAATTTACAAGATGGTAGTTATGAAGAAGCTATAGAAAACTTCAAATTAGCACTTGAAATAAATAGTGATATAGGAAATATTTTCTATAATCTTGGTATTACATATTATAGAAAAGGTGAACTTAAAAATGCTGAATCAAACTTTAGAAAAGCACTCAGGTTAGAACCAACAGATAATGAAATATTATATAATCTGGGAAAAGTTATGCAGGACCAGGGAAATACTGAAGATGCACTTGGTTATTTTAACAGGGCAGTTGAAGTTAACCCTGAAGATGGAGATTCTCATTTTGCAATTGGCTTAATACATGAAGAGCAAGATGATATTGATAATGCAATAGTTCAATATAAAACCGCTGCTCAATATTTAACAACCAATCCCGATTTATATTATTGTCTTGGCAAAGCTCTTGATAGTACATTTGAGCTGGATGATGCAATTGTTGCTTATGAAAAATCAATAGAACTGAATCCCAATAATCCTGAAGTGCACTATGAACTTGCTATTACGATGGCAAAAAATGGTGACTGGTCCGGGACTGTTACTCATTGTAATGAGACTCTAAGAATTGATCCCACTTCAGCTAGAGCACATAACCAGCTTGGCCTTGCTTTATATTGTAAAGGGGAACTTGATCAGGCAACAGAAGAATATAGAAAAGCCATTACGATTGATTCTCAATATGCTGTCGCACATAATAACCTTGGTTACGCATTAGAAAAACAGGGTGATTTTGAAGAGGCTATTGATATATTTAAAAAATATGTAATTCTAGCACCAAACGCAGAAGATACCGAAGAAATTAAAGAACACATAGATGAATTATTAGAAGCGATAGGTGAAGAGCCTATTTTTGTTAACGAGCTAGCAGCTGATAGAGCTAAAGCAGAGCAGGAAGAATCTGAGCAGGCTGAAGAAAAACCAGAAATTCCTGAAGATGAAGATGAACCTGACCTGGGAAATATTGATTCTGATCTTGAAGCGTTAGCTAATAAGTCTAAAATTGAAGAAGAGCCACAAATTCCTGATGATCTTTCAGAGCAAATTATGCAAGAAGACTTTATACCTGATGAAATACCAGAAGATTTTCAGGATGAAGTTATTGATGAGGATACAGACATGGCCTCTTTGCTTGCAGAATTGAAGACCGAAGTAGATGAAGAAGATAAAGAATAGCTTATTAATAATGGTTATTATTTAAGAACTGCATATTATAGACCGGGTGAAAGTTTAAAGTATTATAAACAATTTGAGAAAATCAAAATATACCCCCCGGGGGTATATTAAATTTAACCTTTGGAGTATTAAAAAAATTGTTTGTTAATACTAATATAATACGTAAATGCTAAAACGGAGAAAAGAAATGTCAGAAAAACTTATTATTATTGGTGGTGTAGCTGCAGGTATGAAAACAGCTGCTAAAGCAAGAAGAGAAAAACCAGATTTAGAAATTGTTGTTTATCAGGAAGAAGAAGTAATATCATATGCAGGCTGTGGTTTAACATATTATATTTCAGATGTAATTTCAGATAGAGGTAAGCTGGTTCATAGAACTGCTGATCAAATGAAAGAAAAGAGTAATATTGATGTCTATACCAATCATAGGGTAATAAAAATTATCCCTGAAACAAAAGAAATTGCTGTTTTAAATTTAAAAACAAAAGAAGAATTTACCACAAAATATGATAAATTAGTTATTGCTACAGGAGCAAGTCCTAAAGTGCCTGATATAAAAGGAATAAGTTCAAATAATGTGCATTTTCTTAAGTCTATAACTGATGCTGATAAGATTAAAGTAGCTTCTAAAGCTATAAAAAATGTCATTGTAGCTGGAGCTGGCTTTTTAGGTCTTGAAATTGCTGAAGCTTTTAAAGAAATGAATAAAGAAGTTAATCTAATAGTTGGTTCTGATCAGGTATTAAGAGAATTTGATAAAGATATTGCATATCATGTTTTAAAATACATGAAAGAAAAAGGTATTAATGTTTATACTTCAGAAAATTTAATAGCTATAGAAACAGATGAAAATAGCAATTTGACTAAAGTAGTAACCGATAAGCAAGAAATAAAAGCAGATATGGTTATTATTTGTAAAGGGGTTAAGCCAAATACAGATATAGCAAAAGAGGCAGGCATTGAATTAGGCTTATTTGGTGGTATAAAAGTTGATGATAATCTGAAAACATCTATTGAAGATATTTATGCAGGTGGAGATTGTGTAGAAACCAAGTTTTTACTTAATAATAAAGGCTATGCAATATCTTCAGGCTCTATTGCAAATAAACATGGCAAAGTTATAGCTGAAAATATTACTGGTAAAAAGTCAACTTTTAAAGGTTCGCTAAAAACCAGAATAGTTAAAATATTTGATATGACTGTAGCTAGAGTAGGTTATTCAGAAAAAGAAGCTAAAAAAGAGGCTATAGATTATGAAGTAGCTTTAATTGCAGCAGATGACATTGCTCATTATTATCCAGGTGCACAAAAAATAGTTCTTAAAATGCTGGCAGAAAAAAATACGCATAAAATAATAGGATTACAATCTTTTGGTCTTGGCGAAGTTTCAAAGAGAATAGATGTGGCTTCAATTGTAATAACAGCCGGTATGACAGTTGAACAAGTATCTCAAGCGGATTTAACATATGCGCCCCCATATTCACCTGCTATGGATGCTATTATTGTTTGTGCGAACGTTTTAGCTAATAAGCTTACCGGGAAATCAAAAAGTATAATGCCACTTGAGTTTCTTGAAAAAATGAATAATAAACCTGATAGTTATGTATTAATTGATGTAAGACCACCTGATGGTTATAAAGAAGGTAAAATTAAAGGTGCTATAAACATTCCGTTTGGGCAGCTTCGTAACAGACTAGATGAACTTGACAAAAATAAAGAAATTATAATTCACTGCCGGATAGGAAAAATGAGCTATGTGGCATATAGAGTGCTTAAGAATAATGGTTTTGAAAATATCAAATATCTTGATGGTGGAGTTACAGGATGGATTGATGAACTTGAACCTGTAAAATAAATTATATATTGTTAATACATAATAACTCACGGAGATTACAAGATGAATAAACATTTAGTTATTATAGGAGCAGTAGCAGCAGGTACAAAAGTGGCATCTAAAGTGCGTAGAGAAGATGAAAATATAAAAATAACGCTTTATACAAAAGATGAACATATTTCTTATGCCGGGTGTGGGTTGCCATATTATATAAGTGATGACGTTAAATCTAAAGCTGACTTAGTTGTCAGAACACCGGATGATTTTAAAGCTCAACATAATATTGATATTAATATAAAACACGAGGTTACTCATATAGATACATCTTCTAAAGAAATATATGTTAAGGATTTAGTAAAAAATACTGAATTTATTGTTAATTATGATACGCTTGTTATTGCTACTGGCGCAAGACCATTTATTCCACCAATTGAAGGCAAAGACCTTAAATATGTCTTTAACCTTAGAAATGTTAATGACGCTGTTTCTATTAAAAATTTGATAGATTCTGGAAATGTTAATGATGTTGTTATTATTGGTGGTGGATTAATTGGCATGGAAACTGCAGAAGCATTTCACAAGAGAGGGCTAAATGTAACGGTAGTTGAACTAATAGATCAAATTCTTGGGCCAATAGATAAGGATATGGCTGACATAGTTGAAGAACATTGTGTGCAGAAAGGGCTTACTATTCTGACTTCAGATGGTGTAAAGAAAATAGTAGGTAATTCTGCAGGTGAGGTAACAAAAATCATAACAAATAATGCTGAAATTAAGACAGATATGGTTTTAATGTCAATTGGTGTTCGTCCAAATATTGAAATTGCTAAAGAAGCAGGAATAGAAATAGGTGAAACTAAAACAATTAAAGTTAATAGTAGAATGCAAACAAATATACCAGATATATATGCTGCTGGAGATTGTGTCGAGAGTATGCATATAGTAACAGGTAAACCAGTCTGGATACCTCTTGGATCTGTTGCAAACAAACAGGGGAGAGTGGCAGCAATAAATATTACGGGTGGCGAGGCTGAATTTCCGGGTGTTGCCGGATCACTAATTGTTAAAGTATTTGACCTTAATGTTGCTAAAACTGGGTTGTCTGAGAAAGAAGCTTTAAAGTTAGGATATAACTATGAAGTTGTAACAATAAAAGGCAAAGATAAAGCCGGTTATTATCCGGGTAATAAAAACATGACTATCAAATTACTGGCTGAAAAAGAAAGTCAAAAAATATTAGGTTGCCAGATTGTTGGTGAAGGTCAGGTAGATAAGAGAATTGATGTCATTGTTATGGCTTTAACATCAAATATGAGGCTTGATGACTTAATAAATATTGATTTTGCATATGCCCCTCCATATTCTTCTGCTATTGAAATAATTGTTGTGGCGGCAATGCAGCTTCAGTCAAAAATGGATAAAGTTTCTGTTTAATTTAATTCGTTATTCTTTAAAATAACCAAACAATTTATGGATATACCAATCCACGGAAGTAAACGATATATGGTTTTAAATTATTATAGGGTGTTTTTGGGGGCGCAGCAGGCAAAAAAACCCGGCCACAATAAACTGGTATATATAGATT
>JBFMGH010000249.1:0-2531 GCA_040752795.1 Cyanobacteriota bacterium | reverse complement strand
CCCATTTAGCGTAATCTTCTGCTTGAACACTGTTAATGCAGGTTAAAAAACATGCCAGTGTTAAAGTAAACACAATTGACAATACCAAAGATATCCTAAAACCCATTATATTCCCTCCTAATAAAATTCAAATTTTAAAATTTAAATAATTTATGATGTATAATACCTAAGATTATCGACATTTTTGAAAATTTATTTACTGTTTTTAATAATCTTTGTGTGAATATTTAAAAAATCTTATCATGATTTAATATTTTGTAGTATAGCTAAAATCAATTATTCTGATATAAATAAAAACAGTAATGTTATTAATAACAGGTATTTAGCTTATTAATAAATTGGAGGCTAAATGATGAAAAAAATTTTAGTACTTATAATATTAAACTTTGTTCTAATATTTGGAATAAACAATTTATTATATGCTCAAGACGAAACAAAAGATAGTTTTTTAATAACACAAGACTCGATAGGAATAATAAAAATAGGTACCCCACTTGAGGATGTTAAAAAAACGGCTAAGTTTCTGGGGTATAAAGTTAAAAAAGATAATTCAGGTTATACATTATATGATAAAAATAATTTTCCAGTATTAAATTTTACTACTTTTAGCAGTCATACAAGAACCAGGCCAATTAGAACTATTAAAACAACCAGCTCTAGGTTTAAATTGCCTTCAGGATTAAGTCTAATAGGTACACCAATTGCTGACTTAGAAGCAGAATATTCCTTTGCTTCAATATATAGAATAAAACCCAAGCCTGATTCACCTGAGTTTATTGACTTTAAGAAATGGCCTTTCTCTGAAAGTATAGTGAAGGGGCCTTATATGATAAAATATAAAGCCCAGCTAAATAAATTAGTTGACGAATTTGGGAAAATTATGTCTGTTGGTAAGTATCCTACTGAATTTGCTATGTATGCTGATGAATATGTATTAGATGCAAGAGTAGAAAGTTTTTTAATTGAGGCTATTGAACCTAAAATTAAGTTTGATAAAACACCTGATTGATTTAAAATGCATATTGGTTGAGAATGTTTAATAAAAATATGAATAAAAAACTTGTAATTGTTGATGATGAGGAAATGGTAATTTCTAGTATTAAAAATTTTTTAATGCTGGAAACTGATTATGAAGTTCTTTCATTTACATCGCCAATAAAAGCATTAAAAGAACTTGAAAAAAGCCCTGTAAGCCTTGCTATATCAGATTTTTTAATGCCTGAAATGGATGGAATTGATTTTTTAAAAGCTGTGAAAGATCTTTATTCACAGGCAACATTAATACTTTTAACTGGTTATGCTGATAAAGAAAATGCTATTAAAGCTATTAATGATTTAGGTATTTATAAATATATTGAAAAACCTTGGGATAATGAAGATTTAAAAATAACTATAGATAATGCATTTGAAAGAACAGACTTAATTATTTCTCTTGAGCAAAAAATATATGAGTTAAATAAGGCTCAGGATGAACTTAGAAAATATAACATACAGCTAGAATCAATAGTAGAAGAAAGAACTAAAGAGTTAATTTTTGCCAATGCAGAATTAAATACAACCATTGAATCTTCTCCGGATGGCATTCTAACATTAAATGAATCTTTATATATTCTCTCTTTTAACTGTGCTATTGAAAAATTAAAAGGCTGTAAAAAGAATAGTATTATTAATAAACCTTTATCATCAATTATAGCTCTTAATAAACTTAAAGAAATAGACTTTAGTTCTTTAAATGAACCGTTCCTTGATTCAAATTGCCTGATGTATAACGAAAAAATTCATAAATATATTCCTGTGGAAATAATTGTTGCCCCGATAATAACAGAGCAGAAAGATATTACAAATAATTATGTAGTTGCTGTGAGAGACGTTACTGCCCAAAAAGAAACCGAAAGACTAAGGTCAGATTTTATTGCAACGTTAACTCATGATCTTAGAACGCCTCTTCAAGCAGCAATACAAACACTTGATTTCTTTTTAGATAGAACTCTTGGTGATCTTAATGAAAAGCAACTGAAGTATTTATATACAATGAGAGCTAGCAATAAAGACATGTTAGGTCTTGTAAATTCTTTACTGGAAGTTTATAAATTTGAATCCGGAGAATTATTGTTATTTAAGGATCTATTTGATGTTACAGAATTAATAAATAATACTATTGAGGAAGTAACTTCTTTGATATCAAAAAAGAACCTTAATTTAGAATTAAATTTTCCGGAAAAAAATATTAAATTGTTTGCAGATAAAAAAGAAATTAGAAGAGTGTTGGCAAATTTTATTGGAAATGCTATAAATTATACACCGGCAAATGGGAAAATATCTATAAATAATTACTCAGACAAAAAAACTGTGTCAATTACTATTACAGATACTGGACGAGGAATACCCCAAAAAGATCAAGAAAAATTATTTCAAAGGTTTTCTCAAGGAACTTCAAAACAAAGATCAACTGGTACTGGTTTAGGTTTATATTTATCACGTCAGATTATTGAAGCCCATGATGGTAAAATATGGGTTGAAAGTAAAGAAGG
>JBFMGH010000248.1:0-24376 GCA_040752795.1 Cyanobacteriota bacterium | reverse complement strand
AACCACTAATAATCTAACAGAAGCATTGCCAGTTAAAAATAACAATGACGATGAAGAAGATGATAATGCTGATGAAGATGAATACAACAAAGGAACCACCAATAATCTAACAGAAGCATTACCAGTTAAAAATAACAATGACGATGAAGAAGATGATAATGCTGATGAAGATGAATACAATAACGGAACCAGCAATAATCTATCATTTAATCCTCAAAATCATCAAAACTTAAAGATGCAAAATAATAATGAAGAAGAAGATGATAATGCTGATGAAGATGAATATAACAACGATGAAGATGACAATGAAGATTATGGCGAATAATTAATCCTTAGTAACCCATTATTATTTCTGATGAAGAAATGGTTAGAGAGTATAAATAATACTCTCTTTTTTTTTATTTAAGGCTTTTCACTATATAATTCAATTTTTCATCGGCAATTTTAGGGTTTTTAAAAATAGATGGAATATAAGTTGGGGGATAGAGTATGTCTCTAGCAACTAACTCTTCTAAAATATTTATATGACTTAAGGAACATTTGCCAATAAGTAATTTATTAATATCTTTCCCAGAGATATAGTGATTATACATTAGTTTGAAACCTTTTAAATAAAGATAATCCTTAGTAAAACCACCACCTCTATAAACTCTGGTTGCAAGATAAAATCCCTGGTCATCATCCATTTTATAGATGTCTTTAAGCATATTAAAAGTATCAATAAAATCATACCCTTTTAACATATTATTTATAGCAATTACTCTTAAGGCAAGTGTTTGTAGACGAAGAATATTTATATTAGCTGATAAATATTCACTAAGAATAGCAAGTCCTTCTTGTGTAATAGTTCTATTTGGCATACCTAAACGTGGGAATTTTAAAGGTTGTAGATTAGCATTAATGGTTGTTAGCATGTGAATACCAATTTCATGATGAGCTAAGCCTTTAGCTACAGTTCTTGGAAATAAAGTATCTTTTCTTAATTTTAATGTTTTTGTAGGAGGTACAACCATTGCCCCTGAGACAAGGTTTTTAACTAGCTCTATATTGCACTTAAATCCATATGATTTAATGTCTTCTTTTATTATTTTTGATACTTCTTCCGTCGTTATAAGTTCGTCTTTTACATCTCCAGTGTAGCAATGTAGTAAAAAAAGTGCATTATCTATATCTAATTGATCAGGTTCACCATAGTTTTTTAAACTACAATATAAAAAATCTTGTTGTCCTCGCAAGGCTAATAATTCAATCTTATCTGCATGATCGTCAATTATTTCTTCATATAAAGTCTTTAAGTGAATATCTTTAATTTTTTCTATTGGTAGTTTGTAAAGGCTTCTTTTAATTTCATTTGTATCAAATGGTAGGGGTTTATAACGAAACCGAGGAATAATTTTATATTTTGATTTAATAAACTTCCTTTTTTCACTTTCAACATTGATAGGATTTAAATATTCTAATACCTCGACATCTTTAAGCATTTTATATAGTTCGTTATCAACGAGTTTTAATGAATCACCAAACCCAGATGATAGTAATTGATATTTTTTTTCAAAAACCATATTAGTAAAATTTCTTGCAAAATAAGCCGCATGATTAATTATTGCTTCTTTTAAGCCTTTTTGTAAATGTTCTATAACTTCTGGATACTCATCGCCACTGAATTCATCTATATAAATCTTTTTAAATTCTGTTGCTAACACCAGAACATTGTTATATTTTTGGGTTAAATATTTTAATAAATAACCTCTACCATAGAAAACAATATTTTCCTTAACCGTAAGGTTTACAGAATCAACATGAATCTTTGTTAATTCACTTATCCACCTTTTAATAAATTTTTCATATTTATCATAATTAATATTTTCGGTTCCAATATTAATAGTTGGAGCATTTTCATATCTACCATCTCTTTGATGATTGAAAGAATGAATATCATATACTACTGTTGCTTCAAATTTATTAATAAGATTTTCAATTAGAGCATCTAAAACACTATAGAAAGCGGTATATTTTTTAATAGAAATTGCTTTATCCTGCTCTGTTAAACTTAACTTCCAAACTTGTTTTCCCCAGGCCTCGTTATAAATACACTCTTCTGGTGAACGGTTTAAATCATACTCATATCTTGAATCATAAGAAATAATTTTTATTGGTAAAGAAGAAATTAAATTACCAGTAAGAGGATCTTCTTCAAGCCATCTTTCCATTTTATTTAAAGCTATTTTGTTTCTTAATTCCTGTCTTAAATTTCCACCATTATGAATAGCTACACAGATATATGGTACATAAGCTTCAATAGAGATTGAAAATGAATGATCATCACTAATAGCTGTAAAGGTTTCATTATTCTGAATTTTTTGAATAATTTCTTCGATTTTTAGTTTATGCATTTTTTACAGCCTCTCTATAAGCAATTCTTTGTTTAATAGCATCTTCTTTTTCATTTACTTTTTCTTCAATAAAGTCTATTACTTTTTTCTGTAGCTTTGTTTTATAAAGTCTATTTATTGCTACCAGAGCTCCCGGGCTTAAAACATTTACTTCCAGAAGTTTTCCATTAATAATATCAATTCCGACAAAATATAAACCATCTTGAACTAATTGAGGACCTATTTTTTTACATATAGCTTTTTCTTCTGGTGTAAGAAGATGTTTTTGCGCAGAACCTCCCGCATGCATATTTGATCTAACGTCATCCTCTGCAGGAACTCTTTTTAGTGCTCCTAATACCTGGCCATTTAATAATAAAACTCTGGTATCACCATGTTCTGCACCTTCTATATATTCCTGAACAATCACATAATTTTTTTCATCTGGTCCATCAATATAAAAATCTAACAAAGAATTTATGTTATGAATAGCATTTTTTTCTAATACAATTACCCCTTTACCACCATAACCTTTTAGAGGTTTTAAAATCATTTTTTCGTGTTTAGATTCAGATATAACTCTTTTTAGATATTCTTTATTTTTTGAGACAAATGTTATCGGTAAAAAAGTATTCTGCGGGTCATTAAAAACAGTTGTATAGGTTTTATTATTAGCTTTTCTCATTCCATTAATATCATTTAAAATAAGGACATCATTAGCTACTGAGTCTAAAAAATTCAGCATAGTAGAATCTATTGGAGGATCTTTTCGTACAAAAATAGCATCAAACCCTTTTAAAGGCAGCATTTGTTCTTTGAAAGAAGCTTTTTTAAAAAACGTTTCAGTATTAGAAGGTATTTTATCCATCTTTTCAAGTACTTTAAAGAAACCGTGTACAACATTATTTCTTATGGTAAGGTTATTGGGGTACAAAATGCCCACAAAATAATCTCTAAGGAAAGCTTCATGAACTAACCTTAAAGTAGTATTTCTAACTGGATTTATATTATTCCAATCATCAATAATAAAACCAATATGCATTTTTTCCTCTTCCTTTTTAGTTACAGTTTGTGTTATTTAAATTTTTTTATACCATACTGCCATTGTTTCAAAATTACCACCAATATTAGAATTATTTATTAATAACCCAGTCATTGTGTAGCCCATTTTTGAGAAAGTAATATTAATACTATACGAATTAGCAATTATTATACTATAAAGGGTTTTAATTCCTAATTTTAACATTTGTTTTTCCATTTTTTCTATTAAATATAAAGAAAAATTATTACCCCGATATTCTGGTAAAGTTGCAAATCCAGATAATTTAGCATTTAAATCAGATAAATGTGTTTCTACTCCTGAAATTGCAAGTAGATTTTCTTTGTTCCATATTCCATAATAATCAAAATTGTTTAACATGGAGTTTAAAACATAATCATAATTAAATATTGGGTAGGGATAACTTTTAAAAACCTTTTTATTTAAAGCGATTATTTTAGAAGTATCCCTTGGATAACATAAATTACAATTATAATCTGGGTTTAAAGGAGGAATTTCTTCTAAAGAATCTTTAGTATAGCTGGTTTCTAATACATCTGAAATGAGTTCATTGTTTTCAATTATCCTTCGATTTTTAGAAAAGTATTTAGCCATAAAATAGCAATTGGCTTTATTTGAATAAAAACCAGGAATTTCAGCTTCCACAACATAACCATGTTCTTCAAAAGTATTTTTAGCATATGAGGGAATTTTTGCAAATACTTTAGTGTACTTATGTTTAACTGCTAAATTATGCAATTTAGTTATTATTTCAGGAAAATCATCCTCAGAAAGTCTGATCAAATAAATTCTGTTATTATGTTTTCCATGTTGTATTATTGAATGTCCTATTTTTGTTATTTCATCGTACATTTCTTCCCCTCTTTTATTCAATAATAATAGGAAAAGAAATTATTAATCACTAAAAAAGTCACAATCTTTACATCCTGATGTGCAAAGAGAATTGTTATAATTCTCAGGTTCCTGATAAGTAGTAATTGTTCCTTTATAATTCCTTAAATAAACTTTTTTATGAGATAGTGAAAGTAAATAATTAGGCATAATTGGAATTTTACCACCACCATGAGGTGCATCAACTACAAAAGTTGGTAAACACAAACCACTAGTATGACCTCTTAAGCTTTCAATAATTTCAACTCCCTTACTTAAGGGAGTTCTGAAATGAGACAATCCTTCAGATAAGTCACATTGATAAATATAATAAGGTCTTACTCTGTTGTTAACTAACTTTTGAACCAGAGTTTTAATTATTTTAGGACAATCATTAACTCCAGCCAGCAAAACAGATTGGTTTCCTAAAGGAATTCCTGCATTGGCTAATCTATTTAATGCCTCTGCAGAGTCTTTTGTTATTTCATTAGGATGGTTAAAATGTGTATTAATCCATATAGGATGGTGTTTTTTTAACACTTTAACAAGTGATTTAGTAACTCTAAAAGGTAATACAACAGGTATTCTGGTTCCAATTCTTATTATTTCAACATGCTTTATTCTTCTTAATTCATTTAGTATCCAGTCTAAATAGTGATCTGGTAACATTAAAGGATCACCACCAGATAATATTACATCTCTTATATGAATATTTTTTCTTATATAGTCGATACATTTTTGAAGCTTGTTTTTTGTTAATATTAGGTCTAATTGACCTACTTTTCTTTTTCGAGTACAGTGTCTACAATACATAGCACAGATGTTGCTGACACAAAACAAGACCCTATCAGGATACCTGTGTACAATTCCTTCCACAGGGCTGTCTTTTTCTTCGGCTAAAGGATCAAATAGATCTTCTTTTTCAATAATTAATTCTTTGGGGCATGGAAAAGCCTGTTTGAAAATGGGGTCTGTTCTGAAATTTTCTATATTAATCAAAGATAGATAGTAAGGTGTAATTGAAATAGGAAATTTTTGAATAGTTTGCTCAAGCATACTTTTTTCATTTCTTTCAAAAATTATTCCTGTAAAGTTTTCAAATCCTTCAATATCTTTGATACAATTGTTTATTTGCCATTTCCAGCTTTTCCAATTGTTAATTTTACTATTATCATTATCTTTGTAGGATATGTTTGTTTTTTCAAGTAGTTTTAATGCCATATAATATACCTCAAATTACAATATGTAAAACATATTTGCTATTTCTAGCCTGTAATTTGAATATTAATCACGGTTTTAAAATAAAAATCCAATTCATATAAATTACCTCAATTGTGAAAAACCTTTGAGAAAATTATAAACAGAGTCTCCAAGAACATTTAAATTATATCCTCCTTCCTGACAAATAAGAGTAGGAAGTTGTAAATTGGCTAATTTTTTTCCAATAAGAGTGTAGACGTCTGTTGAAAGATTAAAAAATCCGATGGTGTCCTCCTTATGTGTATCAAAACCAGCTGATATAACTAAAAAATCAGGATTAAAGGTTTTAATTTTATATAAAACCTTTTCTAATGCCTCTAGATAAATATCATCGGTAGTGTTGAAAGGCAGTGGGGCATTATAGTTAGCTAATATAGCAGGCCCTTCATAAATTTCTTTTTCATATCCCCAAAAATAAGGATATTCTACTTCTGGATCAGCGTGAATAGAAGAAGTAAAAACCTTATCATTGCTTGAAAAGAATTCTTGTGTTCCATTACCATGATGATAATCAATATCTAATAAAGCTACTTTACCTTTTTCAAGAAGTAAATTGGCTGCAAGAACAACATTGTTAAAATAACAATACCCACCAAAAACTCTAGGCCCTGCATGATGTCCGGAAGGTCTGCAAAGAGCATAAACCTCTTTTTTGTCATTTTCAAGTAATATTTTAGCACCTGTAAGGGCAGCTTCAGCTGATCCTCTGGCAGCCTGATAAGTACCTTTCATGATAGGAGTTACACAATCTGTACAATATAAACCACCCCATAGAGGATCAATTTTTCTTGGTAGATTTGCTCCTTCTCCAGGAAAAAGATCAGGATAATTTTCTGTTTTATCATCTTTAATAGCTTTGGAAGTCTGTTTAATAAAACGAAAATATGGATGAGTATTAGAAATAAAATATTCTGGAAAGCTTTTAGCATTAATAAACTTAAATTCTTTATCTTCTTTAAGCTTGTTTTCTATAACAATTGCTCTTTCAGGAATATCTCTTGTTTCATAGACATCCTGACCTAAAACAAATTTCCAGTGTGGATTATGATTGATATGATGTGGATTTTTAATTACTAACATTTAAGATCTTCCTTCCAGAAAGTAATTCTAATACATTTTCTTGAGGAACAGGTGGCGCATATCTGTTTTCACGACCTTCCATGCCGTTAGAACAAAAAATAGCATTCAAAATAGCTTCTTCAGTTGCTTCTATAACAGCTTCATAAAAGGGATCTATATATATATCTGAAATAAACTTAAGACTTAAGAACTTATCAGGTTTTTCCGATGTTCTTAAAAGCCTATTAGCAGTACTAAAAGCAATAATAATTTCTCCACTTGTTGAAGCAGCATATGACCCAATTCTACCAATGCCTAATGCAGATCTTTTAGAGATTCTGCAAAGCTGGTTACTGGTAAAAGGTACATCAGTAGCAATTACTACTATTATTGATCCATAATTTTTTCTTCTTCTAGAGTCAATAGCAAAAGAAGAATCCAATTCTCTGCCAACAACAGCACCATCTATTGTTAAATTTCTCATTTTGCCAAAATTTGAGAGAACAAGAACTCCAATAGTGAAATATTTTTCATCAAAATTGATTATTCTTGAAGATGTTCCAATTCCACCAGCAAAATCACATGTAACCATACCTGTACCTGCACCGACAGAGCCCTGTTTAATCGGGCCTATTTTAGCAGAGGTAATAGCTTTAATAGCTTCCTGGCTTGAGTTAGTACCAATTCTAACATCATTTAAAAAAGAATCATCAGTTTCTCCAACAACAGGAAGTATTACATCAGTTTTTGTGCCGAGGCTTGGGTATTTGTCATACATATAAGAAATAACACCGGAGTGTACTTTACCAATAGAATGAGAGTTGGTAAGTAAAATAGGAGTTTCCAGCCACCCCCACTCAAGTACCTGAGTTAAACCGGCCATTTCTCCAATACCATTTAATACATAGCCACCAGCAACAAGCCTTTTGGTGAAAATATCTCCACCAGAAGGTAGTATAGCTGTTACACCTGTTCTTATTGAAGAAGTACCTTGAATACCAGGTATTTTTACATTGTTTTTAATGTTAGTGAAATGACCAACTTTAATCCCCTTAACATCTGTTATAGCATTATTAATGCCTGGTTGAAATCTTCCTATTCTTACACCCAGCTCTCTAATTGTAGGTCTTTGTTTATATTTATCTTCTGTTTCAGATATTTGTATAATTTTAGGTTTTCTGATGGCCAAATTATATCTTTTTGCTGCAGATCTTATGATAAGCCTGATGACTTCTGTATAACTAAGGCCATGTTTTCTTGCAGCTGTCATTAAAGAAGCGTTTGGGTGCAAGCTTGGCAAAGGGTTCAATTCTATAAAATATGCAGTACCATCATTACTTAATCTAAGGTCAACACGACCAAAATCAGGACACTGCATAATTGAAAATACTTTTCTTGCAAACGTTTTAATTTTCTTATTATCTTTTTCATTTAATGAAGGTGGACAATGTACATATACATATTTAGAAGATTCTCCACCCTGCTTCATAAAATAATCATAAACATTATATTTCAGGTTTAATTTCTCTAAATCAAAAGTATGTTCAACACTTTCAAGTAATTTGCCAGGGTAACTTTCTATAAAAGGTACACTAATTTCCTTGCCATTTATAAATTCTTCAACTATAAGACCAAGTGGAAATTTTATTAATAAGTCATTAATAGTTTCTACAGCTTCTTCTGCTGTTTCAACAATAGATTTTTGAGTAATGCCTTTACTTGAACCTTCAGAGTTTGGTTTTATCATTAAAGGAAAATTTAAATCTGTTTTAAACTTTTTAACTTGTTTAGTAACTAAAATACCTTTTGGTACTTTTATTCCTCTTTCAGCGACTACAATTTTAGCTAAATGTTTATCAAGGTTCATGTGTAGCAGAGCAGCATTCCCACCAGTAAAAGGTATCCCCAATTGTTCATATAGAGCAGGGTAAAAAGCCTCTCTGGAACTACCTACAGTGCCTTCTGCAACATTAAAAATTAGATCCGGAGTACTTCCCGCTAGCCGTTCTACTACTTCATCAGGTTTTCCAGACACTTCAACCAGTGTTATCTGATGTTTTAATTCTAATAATGCGTTATGTATTCTATCAACATCTTCTTGTGTTAAAAGTTCAGCCTGTTCTTCAGTGTTTTCTGTTCTTAAGTTATAAGCCAGCGTAATTTTCACTTTTTAAATAATTCCTCCTATCAACCTGAAATTCTTTAACGGAAAGACTTTTAAAGGATACTCTTTTTATTAACTATGGCAATATAACACATTTTTCTAAAAATTTATATACCTAAATTATAATATTTTAAGCAACAAGACCTTTTTAGCTATTATAGTTGAATAAAATTTCTTATAAATCTATAATTAATGATTTTATAACCTTATTTACCCCTGTCAGGGCTAAATATGATATTTTTTACATCTATACAATTACAGTTACCCTAAAAGTATTAAAAGGATAAAACTTTTAGTAACCAATAACTCAGATCTTTTATATAATATTTTTTTCCCTCTTACCGATTTTAAAAAGTTTTTTATTCACTATCAATTTTGATAATCTCTCAATACAAAGGCCTATAAATACAAAAAATAAAGATCCAGAAAAATGTAACCTTTTTAATCTAGACTCTATACCCTTTTACAAGATTATCAAAAACTATTAAGTCTGATTTTTGACTGTTATTAGGGTATAAAACTAGTATCTAAAATAAAAAATCCTCAATGTATAGATAAAAAAAGGAATTACCAAATAATAAAAAATAATTAAAGCTATATTTATTAAATTTTGTTATTATATTTTACATTTAAACTATTCTAAACTTCTTATAAACTACCTTACAGCAATCCAGCATCTGAAAAATTAATATTAGCAAGAGTTACAGAATTATTTTTATTTTTATAAAATAGTATAAGTAAGTAAGTATCATTGATATTGTAAAGAATTATCAAAACTTATATTGTTTATCAGCATAAAATTTTTTTAGGTTTATTTAAGCATTTAGGGGATAAATCAATAATATTTTAAAAAACGCATTGATTTAAAACATTTAGGGAAACAATGGAGAGGTAAATATAAGTGACCAATATTATCTCTGGTGTTAGCAGAGTTGATATAAGTAATTTAAAACCATTTAAAAAACCCGTAGACATTTCTTTTGAGGGGAAAAGAACAGATTATAATTTGGTTAATCAGTTAACTGAGGACAATGGGGCATTATTTAAACCTAAAGAAAGGGAAATTATAAGTGCTATAGAAAGGCTATCAAAGGATAGTAGTTCTGATAATATATGGTTTTTATTAAATGTAGCTCAAAATAATCAATATGGAGTGAGAAAAGGTTCACATCTAGATAAATTTTTACATAGAAAAGCCAGTATTAAAGATATGCCAGAGGTTCAAAATGTTGATTGGGAAGCTCTCTTGAAAAATGCAATAGAATCAGCTATTAAAAAAAATAGGTCAAACGATAGAAATAAACTCATTAAAGAATTTGAAAAACTCTTTTCTTCAGAAGAAAAAAAATCAAGTACAGCATGGGTAAGTTTAAACCCTAATATTAATTTTGAAAGAAGATTAATAACACTTAGGAATAGTATTATAAACTCTAAACATTTTACTAACTCTGATGATGAAGCAAATAAAAAGGAAACTATAAAACATTTAGATTACTTTATAGCTTCATCAGAAGTTGCTTTTTCAGAAAAAAATGAGTGTCTAAAGCAACTTAATTATTTTATGAGTGAAGATTATAGTATTAATCCACAATTAAAAGCTAAAAGAGTTCAAATATTATCAGAAATTCTTAATGATCTAGTTATAAAAACGCCTCAAAATAATATTTTAGAAATAAAAAAGATGAATCAACGTTTTCATGGTATGTGTGCAGCAATTTCAACTAGTCGTAAAGCTATGGCACATGAACATAAATTTGCATATGTAACCAATTTAATTGCTGAATTAGATGACAAAGAATACACTGAAGTCTATGATGTAACTGATCCTAAAGAAAAAGATTTTATTATTGTACCTAAAGCAAAAATAGATTATAATGCGGCTAACGATCAGGGTTATAGAATTGTTGATGCAGCTGTTTCAAACTGGATGAATATTGCAAACCAAATGGGAAATGGTTTAAGGCAATCAGGATATTTTGTAGCTTTTGACCCAGAACATTATGGTATGTTTAGTGATGCTCATTTAAATCAAGATATGGATTCAGAGCATCAGCCTAAATATACTTTGTTGAGAGCAACTATTAAAGTTAAAAATCTTATTAAAGATCTTGAAACAGAATTAAAAATTCGTGAAGATGCTACAAGAGAGCTAAAATCATTAAGCTATGATAATAATTTATTTTATAACCAAACCATTAAAAAGGTTAAAGCTATTTTATCTGAAAATATTAATTTGCCTGTGAAGATTTCTGATGAACAATTAACAAAAATAGCTAATTTAATTTTAGATCCCAAAACTATAAAACAAGAACTGGAAAAATATACATTATTATTGAATAGCACAGATGACAAGAATAAAAAGGATGAATATAAGAAGAAAATCAATGATATAAAACAGATATTAATTGATCATAGAGAAGGACCTGTTGTAAAAAAACAAAAAATCTCAACAATAATAGTTAATGAATTCTCTCAAATTCCTGAATCACTTTTAAATATAGCTGTTAATGAAATATTTGAACACTATACCTTTATTGAATCAAGAAAAAATAATGAAGATTCATTAGCTTCAAAATTCACTAACAAGGGAAAATTCAGATTACAACAAATGTTTTTTGAATTAGCTGCATACAATAGAGTGAGAACTGAGTTTGAATTAGATATACCAGAAAGGCTTGAATTAATATCTAAAGACCTGAAAGTTAAACCTGATAAAAAAGTGGTTTTACAAAAACTTGAAAATATGGGTTTAATATACTCCAGAGAAAAATTAGACAAAATAAAAGCAATAATAGATAGAATTAATAACCATAACAAAAATCATATTAATAATAGTGAAAAAGGATATATTCCTTCTAATGAATTGTATGCCCCTATGCAAGAATTTAATACTTTCTTTAAAGAAGTTCAAAAATCTATAAAAGAAACCAGAAGGATAGTTATTAGAGATCATAAGGTCTTAAACAAAGAGCTTGATGCATTATTAAGTAAAATTTATGATGATAGAGGTAAAGCACAGGGAGATTTATGGGTAGGAGAAGAAGGAGATAGTGGGTTATACGAAAATCAATTTTCACGTTTATTAAAACAACAATCTGGTGATGACCATTTTTTATCAATGGATCCAAAAGAAGTTTTAGATCATATAGAAGCAGGCAAAGGGGGAAGTGTTTCCAGTACAATGGTCGATGACTATCAATTTTCTGGTCATGCTCAATATGTTTATGATGTTACCAAGAAAAAAGTGTTAGATTCTGAAACTAGTAAGGTTAGAGAGGAAAGAGTTCTATATCATGATAATACCTGGGGACATCTTGAAGTTAAAGATGGTGCAACCTGGAAAGGCGATGATGGTAATTTAAGAACCGACTATGGTTGTGGTAGTGGTGGGCCCAATGGGTATTTGCTTGATTCTACAATGACTCAGGGTACAACAGAATCAGATATGATCAATGGTACTGGAATTCATAAACCAGAATTATTTGATAAAGACTGGGCTAAAAAAATTGACCCTTCAATTGGTGAAGAATATCCATTATTTTATTCTGTTATTCTTAGAGGAAAACTTGTTTCAGCACAAAGAAAAGCAGAAGGTTTAATTGAGTCTATAAAATCTATTAATAGCAAGGAAAGTGATAAATTTGTATCTGTATTTTTTGATAGAATAATGTATGGTAATAGTTTGTTGATAGAAAACTATTCTAAAACACTACTAAAAGAACTTAATGAAGTTGCATTAATACATCTTAAATCATTAAATAAAGAACTTTTAAAAGTTGAAATTGAAAATAATATTGAAAAAGTAACAAATAAATTATCAAAAAATATTTTTAAACCAAATACTTATAATACTTTTAAAACAGAACTAACAAATGAAATATATGATAAATTGTGTGAAATTATTGCTTCTGATCAATCGATAATACTTAAAAAAGCTATTATATTTGAAGCTATCAGTGAAGTTATTACTCAAAAGGTTAATCATAATATTCAAAAAGAAGGTAAAGTACATCTTAAAATTGATGAATTTATTGATAAAAAATCTGAAGATCTCTTAAAAAAATTATTAACAACTATTAGAGGAAATAAACCGCTTGATTTACAAGCAGATATAAAAAACAATCTGTTTAAAAATGGTGGTATTAAAACTAAAGAAGATTTTGATAAATTACCAGATACTGATTTAATTAAAATAATTATTAATAAAATTATTATGAAAGATTTTACATACGATAATGAAGCTGATTTAGCAGTTACTCTGGCAAAAACTCCTGAAGATTTAAAGAACGCTCATGCTCTAATAGTGAGAAAACAGAGAGAAGAATACAGGGATTTCTTTAATAAATCTGAAAGTTCTATAGAAAAAATTTGTTTAAATTTTGCTGAAAATGCTATTGATGAAATATCAAAAATCGAAAAAGCTGAAGAAAGAGATTTATCAAACTTAAAAGAATTAATTAAAACTCTTTCCAATAAAGCTTTTTCAAAAAACAATGGTTCTGCATCCAAACTTAAAAAACAGTTGCAAACAAATATAGATCGAGTTCTTAAAGAAGAGCTTGATAACACGGGTAAAATTATTTCTCAAAAACTAAAAGCTACAATTAATAAAGCTTTAAATAATGCCCTTGAAACAACTAATAATGTTTATTTTTACTATCCAACAATAGAAGATATAGTTAACGAATACCCTGTTTTAGGGCCTCAAATTGTTAATTGGGTTGATTTAAAATTTGATCCTAACAACGATGAGGAATTTACTGATAGAATTAAAAAACTTCAGGATTTAGATAGAGATAAATTCGAACAGTTAATAGTGAAATCAACTCCTCAAGATTTAGGAATAAAATACTCTGATCCGTATTATTTACTTCAAAAGGTTAGGGGTCTTAATGAACAGGCATTAAAACAATTTGAAAATGCTGTCTTTAATCATGTATACTATCAATATCTTGAACAAAATGTTAAAAAAGATGTTGATGATATAGTACAAAAACATCAAATATGGTTAAAAACTCCTGAGGCAAAAAATTTAACTCCACATGATCGAGAAAAAAAATTAGTTGATGAAATAGAAGACTATCTTACATATAAAACTGATCTTGACACTATGTATAGAACTTTAAGTAATGAAATATCCCATTTAAATATGGATAAGTTTGTTAAATCTCAAAAACAACAATCTGTAGAGAAAGATTTAGTACGTCCATCCTTTCCAATTATTAAAGTGGCCAGTGATGAAGATATGCTTGGTGTAATAAATAGCTATCTTGATAGAATTGATAAACTTGCTCATTCTTTAGGCGAGCTTAAAAAAGATGAAAAAAATAATATAAATAATGAAAAAGTTTTAAAAAGCATAAAGTTATTAATTGAAAAAACAGAAAAAGAGATAAAAGATGCTCAAGTAACAATTATCAAAGGCTTAATGAGAGCCCGACATCAAGATGATATAATGCGTGAAATAAATAATTGGGTTAAGATAACCTCAAAATATTCTGATGCTAATAATGCCAGAGAAAAACGAAAACAGTTAGAACAATTAATGCTTGAAAATCATAATTTTAATCACGTTGAAGAATTCTTAAAAGAAATAGTTGTTGAGCTTCCAAGATTATCTAAAGATAAAGATATTAGTGAAACTAATACAAAAGTAATTAATTTATGGAAAGAATCTTTAACTAAATGTATTAGAGCAGCAAAAATAGCTCAAATGGAATATGATATTAGAGATTTAATTCAGCAATGTAAAATGCCTCAGGTTGCCAAAAAACTAAGAGATTCATATAGTGGTGTTCTAACTGATGATAAAACATCTATAATGATTCCTTTAGAATCCAAACAGGGAATAGACTTTTTATTTAGCTCTTTAAAAGACCCTGTAAATGATAATAGAACATTAAAATACTTTATTGAACAGTCTGGATTAACTGAAACAGCTATTAAGCATTTTATAAATTATACAAACCCTGCTAAAGTTAGCAATAAAATTGAAACCTGTTCACAAATTTTAAAATCATATGAAGAAGATCAAAACCAGATTCAAACTATGTTTGAAGAATTTATTGAAGGCTTAAGTAATAACATTGGTAATAATACGTCTGTAGAAACTAACATCATTTCAAAGCTAACCAGAGATTATTTTAGTAACTTAAATTATTTGTTTAGTGAAAATGATAACAAGTCAAGCAAGATATTAAATAGTTATAAATACCTGTTTAATGAAGAACTTAATCTACTTCTTAGTAATCATTCTCAAATAAATAAGACTGATATAGAGAACATGTTTGTTGAAATACAGGAAAAAGTTTTACAGAAACAAGAATCTGTTATTAATGAACCCATTAATAAGATAAATATAGAACTTAATCATATTCAAGAACAATATAATGCACTAAAAATGCTTGATGAACTTGTTCCAGACTATTGTGATTTAAAATCAGAATTAAAAGAAGTAACAAACACAATTGAAAAAGAACTAATAAATATTAATGAGGCTATAAGCACCATACCAAAGCATATTTCAAGAAACATTTCTAATAAATAATCCTTTTAAGCTTAATTACAAGAATCAAGTTCTTTAAGAAGTTCTTGTTCAATGATTTTTAGTTCTTTTAATCTTTCCTCAATACTAATAATATTAAAATTAAATGTTATGGATAATTTTTTTATCCATTCATCTTGAATATTATTTAACATATTTTCTTGAAACATAAATATTACCCCTCGCTTATATTTATATTTAAAACTATATTTATTTACTTTAATATTCCTAATAATCAGTATTCTTATACTTCTTTGTGAGTATTTTATTTAAAGAAAAACCAACAATATTAGCATATAAAAACCTGTATGATTATTGCTTTTTAGAGTTTTACTCCCTGAAATCAGGGAGTAAAAGGTTCCCTGAAATCAGTAACTAAAAACCCCTTGAAACCGTTAACAATTAAGAGATTAAGATTGTTTTTATATACTTAAGAGCTTTAGAAGAATTTATTTTAATAAAAAAATAAAAGGATAAGCAGTTAGGATAAGTAAATAGGAGGATAAAAACATGACATTAGTTCAAACTAGAAGCTTTGTAGGCCCAAATGCTCAAGGAGGAACTTTTTACAACACAAATACAGGATCAAGCATAGGAGCTGCAAAAGGATATAACCCAAACACAGGTACAACAACTGGTGCAATTGGTGTGGTAAATCCTTATTATGGAGTAGCCGCTGGTGCAGCAGGTAGTATTAATCAGTATGGTGCTGTAGGTTGTGCAGGTATTGTTGGTCAAAATGGTGCTGCATTTGCAAGTGGTACAGCTGATTTTGTAAATCAAACTGCTTCTGGTCAGGTATATGCAGCCAACAAGGCCGGCGAGTCTATTTATGCAGCCGGTTCCATAGACAAACTAAATAAAACTGTTGATGCAGGTTTTCAGGCTTCCAATGGTGCCTTTGGAACTATGCACCTTGATTCAGAAGGTTTAGATTTAAATATTAACAGTCAAAAAGTTCAGGCCAATGTAAATAATGGTTCTGGCGCCATTACCGGTCCAAAAGGAAACACCATTGTGTTAGCCTAATCTCTAATATCCCGTATAACTACTAGCTCTTATTGATTGATGTAGTCTTCTTCTCTAGGGCCCTCTATTTATTAGAGGGTTTTATTATTTTAAATAACCATAAACAGATTAATTATTAGCAGCATCAAGCATTGCTGCAGCTATTGCTGTTTCAATACCTGCATTTTCGGGTATTGTCAAACTTAATAAACTATAACCATTATTAGAGACTTCTTCAGGTGTAACAGCATTGCCAATTTTTTGAACTTCATTACCAACAAATTGTATAACGGGGACTAAAGGATTTGTTGAAAGTTGAGAAAGAACCTGTTGATATAAAACATCAAAATTTCTACCAGCATCAGCAGCACCATTATTAGTAGAATCTACATAATTTGAAACCCCTTCTAATGAATTTGTAGCAACAGAATATAATATTTTATTCTGGTCAATAAGAATTGCTTTTTCTTCTTCTGTAAGTGTAGCAGCAGCATTAGCACAAATAGTATTTACATCTTCGGGTGAAGACTTCAGGTCATTAATAAAATCTATTTGATCCTGTGTTAAAGGCGGATCTTGCTGTTGAATTTCTAAAATCTTTGCTACCATCGTATCAAGTTCATTTTGGTTAATAATTCCGCTTTTTTCCATATATTTAGCAGCAGCCAATAGTGTCTGACAATCTCCTTTTTTAAGGTTATTTACATCAATGGAATTTAAACTTTGCTCTACATTTTCATAAACAGTACCTCCCAAAGAAAGTATCTGTTGTTCTATATTATTTAAAGCTGTTAGTACTTCATCAGAAGCAATTTCAGCTGCAGCCATTTTTTTTGCCTGGTTAGCTAATAATCTTAACAAATCTGCTCCGGCTATGTCACCTTGTTCTTCTAATATATTTGCCATTTGTAATAACATATCAACATAAGCCAGCGTTTCTTCTCCACCTCTTTTAGCTGTTGTAACAGTTCCAAACTGTTCAGGTATTCCTCTTAAAACATAATCGCCAAAATCAATAGTACATATACCATCTACACAGCTCATTTGAGGGTTATTAGGTGTACCACCTAGTTCACCAGGATCTATATAATCATTATGTTCTCCTATTATCAGTTCTTTTTTATTCATATCTCCTTTTAAACTTGCAGAAATAAATTTGATTAATGATTTATCATTAAATATAGAATACAAAGCAAGGCCCAATATTATACCGACTATTGCTGTAGGAATAACATAATCAACAAGTCCGCTTCCAGTATTTTTATATAATTTCATAGTTTTCCTTCCATAAAATTTAAACTATTAAATTGAAATTCAATTATATTTATAAACTGTTCAATATAAAACCTTGATTTCAGGGATTTTTATAATTTCAATAAATTGAAATTATCAGAAACAATTGATGAAAAAACTATTTTTACATAAACCTGCTCAGTAAATTTTTTTACGTTTTAATATTGTATTTGAATTAATTATCGACTTATTATAATAAAAATTTATAATAACTCTTAAATGTTTACACTTTTATTATTTACTTAAATAGAAACTAATGGAAAATGCAGCAGGTTTGTTTTAGGTTTGAAAGCCTAAAACAAAATACTCATGATAAACTTAACCAGTACACTTGTGGTTATTAATTATTATTTTCTATTCAAATTAAAAGAATCAATTATCAGCCGCATTTAACATTGCTGCTGCTATAGCTGTTTCAACACCTGCATTTTCTGGAATTGTTAAACTTAATAAACTATAACCTTTATTAGATACTTCTGAAGTTGTCACAGAATTGCCAATTGTTTGAACTTGATTACCGACAAATTCTACAATTGGGCCTAAAGAATGCGATGAAAGTTGTGAAATAGCTTGTTGATAAATATCATCAAATTTTTTACCAGCATCAAGCTTTGCATTATCAACAGAGTCTAGAGTATTTGAAACACCATCCAGAGAATTTGTTGCTAATGAATATAACATTTTATTCTGGTTAATAAGTATTGCTTTTTCAGCAGAAGAAAGTGTGGCATCTGCCATTGCAATAAGAGAATTAACACTTTCAGGTGAAGCTTTTAATTTATTGATAAACATAACTTGATTTAGAGAAAGTGAAGGAGCCTGATTTTTGATTTCTAATACTTTTGCTATCATCGTCTGAAGTTCATTCTGATCAATAAGCCCCACTGATTCCATATATTTAGCAGCAGCAATTAACGTTAAACAATCACCAGGTTGAATATTACCCGGATCAACAGAAGCTAAGCCATTTTGCACATTTTCATACACATTCCCTCCCATACTACCCATTTGTTGCTGAATATTATTTAAATTTTCCAAAGCTTCATCAGCACCAATTTCAGTTGCAGCCATTTTCTTTGCCTGATCTGCTAACTGTCTTAACAAATTAGATCCAGATGTATCACCCTGTTGTTCTAATATATCTGCCATCTGCATTAATATATCTACATAAGCAAGTGTTTCTTCCCCTCCTCTTTTGGCTGTGGTTACAGGGCCAAAATTTTCGGGTATTCCGGTTATTATATAATCACCAAAGTCAATGGTACATAAACCATTGACACATTTCATTCTGGAATCATCAATTGGATCATCTATAACAGGGTCATCATTAGGAATAACATTAGGCTTTTTGTTTGGCGAACTAATTAATGGTCCGGGGGCTCCGTTTGAACCTATTGTTATTTTTCCGTTATTGTTACTTCCATTTGCACTTGCTGAAAGAAACTTGAGTAATAATTTATCATTAAAGATACAATATAAAGTAAGACCTACTAAAATGCCTATTATTGCTGTTGGTATAACATATTCAACAAGTCCGCTTCCTGAATTTCTTTTTTGTTTCATACTATTTCCTTATTGATAAAGTAATTTATTGTTATATCTTTATTATAAACATAATAATTATGAACAAAAAACCTTGATTTCAGGGATTAACAAAATTTTAAAAACTAAATTAATCAGTAATAATTATTAATTAATTTTTTAAAAACTAATATTTGTTATATTGTCCTAAAATTAATTATCGACTTATAATAATAAAAATTTATAATTTATTTACATTTTTATTATTTATTAAAACTTTTTATGTTTTTTGGCAGGAATAAAGATGAATGAAAAAGAATCTCCCAGAATATTATTAGTAGAAGATAATGCTGTAATTCGTGAAAAATTAGAACAATTGCTAGTACTTAAAAAATATGATGTTATAGCAGCTAAAACAGGCTCTCAAGCTTTAGATATTATAAATAAAACTGATAAATTTCATCTGGTTATACTTGATGTTATGATTCCAGAACCAAATGGCTGGGAATTATTAATAAGAATAAAATCTAATCCCAGAACAGAATCATGGCCAGTTATTATGCTTACAGCAATAGATGACGAAACTTCTGAAGCAAATGCTTTATATGATGGAGCCAGTGATTATATAACTAAACCTTTCAGAACTAAAACTCTATTAGCAAGAATAGAATCTCTAATTAAAAGACCTCCTTCAATTTCATCTGAAAGTATTGTTAAAAATCATGATTTACCCCCTTTGACCGATAGAGAAAAAGAAGTATTAATTTGTTTAACCGAAGGTCTTAGTAATAATGAAATAGCTGACAGGTTAACAATTAGTCGAACTACAGTTGAAGCTCATTTAAAAAACATTTTTGCTAAATTAAATGTTGAAAATCGAACTCAAGCAGCAGTATTAGGTGTAAAATGCAATCTTATTTAAAAAAAAAATCTTTTATCCTTTAACTTTATTTATTCTAATAATAGTAATAGTTTTTACCTCATTAATACTTTTAGAACCCTTAGATAACAATCTTTTTGATCTTTATATGACATTAAATAGTTCTAAAAAAACTATTGATAATATTGTAATTATAGAAATAGATAGCAAGAGCGTTGAAAAATTGGGGCAATGGCCATGGAATAGGTTGGTATATGCAAAGGTATTAAATTATATCAATAAAGCTAATCCAAAAGCTATAGGTATCAACATCCTTTTCTCAGAGTCAACAAAATCTGATAATGAACTTATTAATGCCTTAAAGGAAACTAAAAATGTAGTTACTCCTTTTATTTATGATAATCAATCGATAATATTTCCTATTACAGAAATCAAATCTATTACAAAAGTATCAGATGAAAGCATTTATAATGATAAAGATGGTATTGTTAGAAAGGCCTTTAAGAATTCTTCTTATTTACCAGAATATAAAACTTTTTCAACTATTATAAGCAGTTATTATAATTCAGATATAATTAGCAAAATACCTGAAGACAATACTTTTTATATAAATTATTTTAACACCACAAATTCATTCAGGCATTTTTCATTTTATGATGTCTTAACAGGTAAAATTAAATTAAATAGCTTTGAAAATAAAGTGGTATTAATTGGTATAACAGCAAATGGATTATCTAATAATTTCAATACCCCTATAAGTAATAGATTAGAAGGCCCAATTAGTGGAATACAACTGCAAGCACATATAATTAATACTATACTTTCTAATAGATTTATTATAAAAACTGATACTTTTTATGTATTTATCCTTCTTTTTCTATCAATAATCCTATTAGTTTATCTATTAAAATTCAAAAAGGTTTTATTTAAAAGTTTTATTACTATAATATTTGTTTTTCTTACCCTATTAACAAGCTTTTTAATGTTTAAATATTTGTTAATTTGGCTACCTCCATCAACATTTATTATATCATTTATATTAATTTATCTATTATTTCTACTTAAGACCTTTTTAACTATCGATAAAACAGTTAATAAGGCAATTTTAGAGCTATCATCAGATAAAGATCTTCCTTTGCCAGACATTTCTAATCAACTTGAGCAGGGGGTTTTATCTTTAAGTGAAATAACCCATATAATTAATAATGATAGACAGGTTATAAAAGCTATTTTAAATGCTATTAATTCACCTATTCTTGTTGCAGATAAAGATTCAAACATTATATGGAAGAATCATCAGGCAAAATTTATACCTCATTTAAATAATATTCTCTCTTTAACAGATATATCAATTGACTTTGATCAATTAAAAGAAAGCGTTAAGATTGAAAAATCATATAAACAAGAACTAATGATAAATGATAAAGAATATTTGATTATATCTACACCAAACAGTTTTCAAAATTCTGGTTATGTATGTATTTTTAATGATATTACCGAATTTAAAAATCTTGATCGACTTAAAACAGATTTAATTCGTACAGTCAGCCATGAAATTCGAACCCCTTTAACAATGATGCAATTAGAATGTGAAATAGCTAAAGAAATTGGTGATCTTAAAACAGCATTAACATCTATAGATAATATTTCTGATAGAATAGATGACTTGACAAATCTTATTACTGATTTCCTTGATCTAAATAAGCTTGAAGCAAATATAATTCAGTTAAAGTTTGTTAATTTAGATATTTATAATTTATTAGAATCAATTATTGCAGAAATTAAAGAGCTTGCCAGGGTAAAAAATATTAAAATTCAATTATTACAAGAATTTAAATTTAACATAGAAATACAAGCAGATAAAGCAAAAATTAAACAGGTTTTTATAAACTTGATTTCAAATGCTATAAAATATTCTGAAGATAATAAGAATGTAACAATAGTTATAAACAAAGATAATTCAATGATTAAAATCTCTATTATTGATGAAGGCTTTGGAATAAGCTCAAACCATCTTGATAAAATATTTAATAAATTTTATAGAATAGACTCTGATGAAACCGAAAACATAACTGGCACAGGCCTTGGATTGTCTATTGTTAAAAAAATAGTTGAAATGCATTCTGGCATTATTGAAGTTGAAAGTATTCAAGGCAAAGGTACTACTTTTACTGTTTATTTACCAATACAACAGCCCGGTATGTAAATAAATATTACTTATATACCGACTCTTTATAAAGAATTATTATTAATTATTGTTTAGAAGGAACATTATTTTTAAATTCGTTAGCAATTGCAATCAGATCATTAATAATTAGCTGAACATCATTTTGATCAACACCAGAAGCTTCTAAAACAACTCTGGCATCATCAATAACAGCCTGAATTTCTTGTGGGGGTACGTTAGCACTATTCAAAACAGCATAAACATCATCAATTAATTTCTTTTTTTCCATTGCTGTAAGGTTTTTATCACTAATAGCATCAGACAAATCTGAAGCTAGTTTGTCAACAGAGCCTTGCGATGGCTTTGTTGAACCCTGAGCCAGTTTCATAAAATCTTGTGCAAGTTGTTGTTTTTGTGCTGGTGTAACATTTGAACCACTTTTAATTGAATCTAAATCTGTTTTAAGTTTTGCAATATTTTGTCTTTGAGCATTTGAAGGCTTAGGAATTGAATTATTTGCCGAAACGTTAGTTGTAGTTGTATTTATATTGACATTATTTGCAGGAGCATGAGTATTCGTTGTATTTGTATTATTTACAGGAGTACGAGTATTAGTTGTATTAATTTGTTTACTTCCAGTATTTGATCTTAATGGTTTTCTGGCTATAGCTATATTTGTTGTTAAATTCATTAATACAAGAACTAAAAAAACTAATATTAGAGCTTTTTCAACTTTTAATATTTTCATTTGAACTCTTCCTCTCATAATAAATAAAAACTTTTGTTAGCTTATTAATTTTAATTGTTTGTTATTGGCTATAAAATCAGTATTAATTTGTTTCTTTTTAGATTGATTTATGTGATCAGTTAAACTTATTAAAGATGAAAAAAGTTTATTTGTTTCATCAAGATTATCTTGATAATTATAAGATTCTTTTTTAGAATTTTTCAACATAAAATTTGCATTTAATTTAACTTGATTTGCAACACTTTCTCTTAAATTAGCATTATTTTTTGCATTAACAGCATTATTAATTTCATCTATAGCTATTTGGTAGTCTTTTATAGATTGCATGGATCTCGTTTCTGCAATATTTTTTAATAAATTTGTATCTATATATTCTGATATTTTAATTTCTTCCAGCTGAACATTAGCTTCTTTTTCTTGTGTAGCAGATTGTTTATCACATTCTATGGTTTCTATTGACCCATTATTTGATTTTTTATTATCATTTTCATATTGTAACTGTGAATCAAGCAACATATCTTCATTTTCTTTATTTTGAATTTCTTCTTTATGTTCAAATATATCACGACTACTAATATTGCAATTCTTGTTTTGGTTTCCTTTTTGTTTATTAATATCTTTAAGATCAAGAAGAGCAGATAATTGTAATATTTTATTTTGCCTTAAAATTCTTGTATCATATTGTTGAATTTCGAGTGTTTTTGCATATTGTTCTGAATACGTTTTATTTAGTTCATATTGGGCTATTTCATCGTCGTTCTGAAATTCTCTAACTTCAGCTAAATATGATGCTCTTTCTGCATGCATTGCCTCATTTAATGCCAACCACGCTTTATATTCAGCATCTTCTGATTCTTGTGCTGAAATAATAGAATTTGATTCCGCCTGATAAGCATTCTGCATAGCAATTAAAATATACGACATAGCTTGTTGTGCTTCAGAAGAAGAAAGCCATGCATCCCTATTTGCTAAATAGGCTTCATGTTGTGCAAAAAAAACATTGCGTTTAATCCAATCAATATAAACAAGGTTTTCTTTTAAATCACTCAATGCTCCTCCTAAGGAGAATTTGAACTTTTCCAATAATTTTATTTTATTTTGATTAAAGCTTAACTGATGTATCATAATCTTTCTTCCTTAAGATAATTAATCAATTTATTCTGATTAAACTGACATAATATTCTGCTAATTATATAAACACTCTATTGAGAAAGGTATTGTTACTTAAAATAAGGGGTTTCTACTTATTGTTTTCAGGGAATTTTTTCACTCTTGATATCAAGGATATATTTAAATTGGTTTTTTTGTAGAACCAAAATGAAAATGTCCTATTAGAACAAAGTAAAAATGTCCGGTTTTCAATAAAAAAAATCGGAGGATAAAAAATGAAACAAGGAGTTCTAATAGTGACAATACAAGAAGTAAACAAG
>JBFMGH010000247.1:0-3788 GCA_040752795.1 Cyanobacteriota bacterium | reverse complement strand
ATTTATATTTAAAAGAACATTATCCTAATCAAAGCCTAGAATCAGCTCACCAGGATTATTTACATACGTTTAGAGCTAAAAAATTCAATAATATTAATGATTATTGCTCAGTTGCGTAAAACCTGTAATTAAAATATTAGAAAGGCCAAGGTATGACCATAATGTTTCAATCCTTGTTTTACTGGATTATGTACTTAAATTTAGTCAATAATTCAACTGTAAACTTGTCAATTTGTAGTTTCAATCCTTGTTTTACTGGATTATGTACTTAAATAGCAATAAGCCTCGTAGTCACTGCCATAATATTCCTGTTTCAATCCTTGTTTTACTGGATTATGTACTTAAATTTAAGAAAGAAAGTCTAGGAAAAAACTTTAAAAAAAAGTTTCAATCCTTGTTTTACTGGATTATGTACTTAAATAACAAAATAAGCTACAAATACTAAAAAAACATTCAGAGTTTCAATCCTTGTTTTACTGGATTATGTACTTAAATAGTGATTTATTCAACCCTGTCAGTGTTTTTGTCACTCTGTTTCAATCCTTGTTTTACTGGATTATGTACTTAAATGCTGAAGGCACTTATTATTACTACTTTTCAATATTTTGTTTCAATCCTTGTTTTACTGGATTATGTACTTAAATGAGTTTAGTTCTATGCCTGTCAGCTTGAAAAGACAAGTTTCAATCCTTGTTTTACTGGATTATGTACTTAAATAAGAGGAGATAAAACATGGCAAGAATCTATTTTGAAAAGTTTCAATCCTTGTTTTACTGGATTATGTACTTAAATACGGTGGAGGAAACCAGATTTGATGGAAGCGGATGTTTCAATCCTTGTTTTACTGGATTATGTACTTAAATAACAAATTAATACCGGCACATGAGAGAGAAAGATTAAGTTTCAATCCTTGTTTTACTGGATTATGTACTTAAATATACTGTGCTCATATGTTTTTCTCCTCTTTTTCTTAATGTTTCAATCCTTGTTTTACTGGATTATGTACTTAAATTCTATATTCTTTATACTAGCCCATCCCTGAAGCTTATGTTTCAATCCTTGTTTTACTGGATTATGTACTTAAATATATCTAAGTGTTAGTTATTCAAGCTTAATCAATCTTGTTTCAATCCTTGTTTTACTGGATTATGTACTTAAATCCGAAGGCACAGGCCCTAACCGGAAAACTAGGTTTTTGTTTCAATCCTTGTTTTACTGGATTATGTACTTAAATTGTCCGGTTACGGCAACAATTCCTTCGGGCAGATCACGTTTCAATCCTTGTTTTACTGGATTATGTACTTAAATTAGCAGGAAACCAAGAGATGTTCAATAATGTTAATGAGTTTCAATCCTTGTTTTACTGGATTATGTACTTAAATAATCTTGACCTCGTATTCATAGTAACACGCTTGAGAGTTTCAATCCTTGTTTTACTGGATTATGTACTTAAATGCGCTGTTGAAAGGGCAATACTCTGTTTTGGGGGAATGTTTCAATCCTTGTTTTACTGGATTATGTACTTAAATCTATAGACAAAGGTTGAAGGTAGTTGCCGCTAAGACAGAGTTTCAATCCTTGTTTTACTGGATTATGTACTTAAATGTGTTTACCAAAAGGCATTATAGTCTTAAGTGCATCAGTTTCAATCCTTGTTTTACTGGATTATGTACTTAAATTACCATCAATAGGTTCATAATCCAGTCCACCACAAAAGTTTCAATCCTTGTTTTACTGGATTATGTACTTAAATTAAGAGGAGTTTTTCAAAGCTCCTCTTTTTTTTTGTGTTTCAATCCTTGTTTTACTGGATTATGTACTTAAATATGACTGGGTTTTTGGTAGTGTGGTCCCATTCGTATCGTTTCAATCCTTGTTTTACTGGATTATGTACTTAAATAATTCACCTGCTGTATAGTCAGTTGAAGCGCCAGAAGTTTCAATCCTTGTTTTACTGGATTATGTACTTAAATTTGATAATCTTGATTGATTCCATTGCATTCATTAGTAGTTTCAATCCTTGTTTTACTGGATTATGTACTTAAATGTAGCAGCCATCTCTATTTGATTACCCTCTAATTTGTTTCAATCCTTGTTTTACTGGATTATGTACTTAAATAATTGATCATTACTATTATTACAGTTTATACATGTTTGTTTCAATCCTTGTTTTACTGGATTATGTACTTAAATACAAAGCCCAACAGATACACGATTTAGAATATAAAATGTTTCAATCCTTGTTTTACTGGATTATGTACTTAAATGCGAGAAAGACCAAAAAGGTTTTGTTGTTTGGGAATGGTTTCAATCCTTGTTTTACTGGATTATGTACTTAAATAAACCAAAGAACGCAAGGATTTAATTATACAAGCGTGTTTCAATCCTTGTTTTACTGGATTATGTACTTAAATCATACACATCTAAGCCATGAATATGCACAGGATCTAACGGTTTCAATCCTTGTTTTACTGGATTATGTACTTAAATAACTATTTTGCCACTCTCTGTCTTTATGTTAACAATGTTTCAATCCTTGTTTTACTGGATTATGTACTTAAATCTTCCTTTAAGCTCAATAATATATCTGTCTTAATATAATGTTTCAATCCTTGTTTTACTGGATTATGTACTTAAATTCGTAAGTATGACCCCACTTCTTACTTATTCCAATTGGTTTCAATCCTTGTTTTACTGGATTATGTACTTAAATGCTTGTGAAGCTTGGTACTACCTGCGTCAATCAACTCGTTTCAATCCTTGTTTTACTGGATTATGTACTTAAATATAATTAGTATAATCAGCATCAGTACTTGTGCCGGCGAGTTTCAATCCTTGTGTTACTGGATTATGTACTTAAATGCAGTGACTGTTGCACTATCTGATAGCCTGTCCTGTGTTTCAATCCTTGTTTTACTGGATTATGTACTTAAATAAGATCTTCTTCTTTTGCGTACAAAAAGGGCTTAATAGTTTCAATCCTTGTTTTACTGGATTATGTACTTAAATGATATTTGGTATTAGGTTAGGCATTTATCTAGTAGAAGTTTCAATCCTTGTTTTACTGGATTATGTACTTAAATGGTAGAGTTACAGGTTGCTTATTATTACAAGTATTATGTTTCAATCCTTGTTTTACTGGATTATGTACTTAAATTTTCATAATTTTTGATTGAAGTTTTATACCGCAACCAAGTTTCAATCCTTGTTTTACTGGATTATGTACTTAAATGCGAAATCGCCAAGTGTTTTGCCTTCACCAAGTATTAGTTTCAATCCTTGTTTTACTGGATTATGTACTTAAATACATCTTTTTCGCTTGCCATATTTGCATTTTATTGTGTTTCAATCCTTGTTTTACTGGATTATGTACTTAAATGTTTGAAATACAAAAAGACTCGCTTATCTTCAAAAAAGTTTCAATCCTTGTTTTACTGGATTATGTACTTAAATAAAGGCCCTGAAACAATACTGTCTCCAGGGGGTATAAGTTTCAATCCTTGTTTTACTGGATTATGTACTTAAATGGCCATTATCCTTTAGCCTCAACAGTATCGAGAAATTGGTTTCAATCCTTGTTTTACTGGATTATGTACTTAAATTTCTGGCCGGATAATATTTTATTTATAGCATCCGGGGTTTCAATCCTTGTTTTACTGGATTATGTACTTAAATTTGATATGTTTCTTCCCTTCCGAGCTTAATTGTCGAGTTTCAATCCTTGTTTTACTGGATTATGTACTTAAATTGTTTTGGGGATTAGAATATCTGTAATTCCAACCACGTTT
>JBFMGH010000246.1:0-13988 GCA_040752795.1 Cyanobacteriota bacterium | reverse complement strand
TAAACAGGTTTATTTTTTAGCATTTTACCAATTCTTATAAAGCAATTAATAAATTCTTGCCATATATCAGGAGTCATTTCATCTTCAACACCCAGAGTAATAAGTTTGTATAGTTCATTATCAAAATCAGGTATTTCTGTTCTTAATTTCGAAACAGGTAAATAGCCATCAGGTTCTGATCCGGGCTTGAAAAAACTTATCTGACCTTTAATACAACTATCATTATTATTCCAGCATATATAACAATCGGGCCTGTAAGTAATATTTTTAACAACCCAGTCTGAATTACCTGACGCTGACCTGTGGACATGCAATACGGCACCTTTGGGCATTTCTTTTAATATTTTGTAGAGCTCTGTTGATTCAATATAGACTTTATTTTTATAGAATGGTGTTGAAAAAATGTCGATATTCTTTTCTTTTAAATCTTTATTAATTGAGTTTCTAAGATTAATTATATTGTTATTAGCTTTAATTTCCTGATCATTAAGTGTAATATTTCTGTCAAAGTCTAATACTTCATCAGATTTAATTAACTGATTTCTTATTTTGTCATATTTAATTTTTGCAGGAGAGACAATATCATCACCAATAGCACTTTTATCGCTTTTTATTTCTTTACTATCATAGGCAAATATGCTATGCCCGGTAAATAAAAGTATTATAATAAATATTATCAATTGGCATAATAAGGGTTTTAAAGATACTTTACGGTAATTTAATAATGAAATCATTATATTCTCCTTAATAAATATTTTTATAATGAAATAAATTTCATTTGAAATTTTTATATTTAGATATTTTTCAGGATACAAAAAAATTGAATAAATTGTTATTGAAAAAATCTTTTTAATCAAAAAATATTAGAAATTAAAAAATTTTATAGTATATTTAAAATACTTTCAGTTCTTACAGGGGTCTAAAGTGAATACAGAGACTATAAAATATAAAAAATTAATCATTGAAATAGGCAAAAAGTTATATGCTAAAGGATATTGTGATGGAACATCAGGTAATATAAGCCAGAAAATAGATGAAGGTTGTCTTGTCACAGCAAGTGGAACTAACCTTGGCAACTTAAATTCAGAAGATATAGTTTATGTACCATTTAAAGAAGTGCCCCGTACAAGATTTCACAAAAAACCAACATCAGAGCTTTTTATGCATGTAGCATTATATATGAAAAGGCCAGAGATCGACTCAATCGTACATGCACATCCTCACTATTGTACAGCTTTTGGAGTAGCAAGGGTTAACCTTAACCCCCCATTATTGCCCGAAGTATTAATTCAACTTGGTGAAATACCTCTTGTTGAATATGCAATGCCTTCTACAGAAGAATTAGCATATAAAATTGCAGCTCAGGCAGGTAGCTCAAATGGTCTTTTAATGGCAAATCACGGGGCAGTAACACTGGGCAAAAATCTTGAAGAAGCTTATTATCGAATGGA
Source organism: Cyanobacteriota bacterium (assembly GCA_040752795.1). Taxonomy (GTDB): domain Bacteria; phylum Cyanobacteriota; class Vampirovibrionia; order JBFMGH01; family JBFMGH01; genus JBFMGH01. Next base: position 12,537 of record JBFMGH010000246.1, on the reverse strand, counting down.
GACACTTGAATCTTATGCTCAGATCGTTTTCCTCGCCAAACAACTGGGAAGAGTTTGCCACATAAGCGATGAAGAAATGGAAAAACTCGCAACATTAAAACTAAAGACAATTAAGGGCGGTAAATAGTATTATTAAATCAATATTTTAATTGATATTCAATTATGCATACTATGATTTTATTGGTAATGTTAATTTAAAGACGCTTCCTTCACCTTCCTGGCTCTCTGCCCAAATATGTCCTTTATGAGCACTAATAACCTGCTGCGAATAATATAAACCCAAACCAATTGAAGAAGGTTTTCTACCTTTATTACCTGAAAAACGCTTAAATAAATTGCTTATTTCTTCTTCATCCATACCTATACCGGTATCATATATACTTATAATAACGTGATTATCTATATCAATCTCTTTAGATAAGGTAGTATGTTGAAAATCTTTATCTTCAGGAGCATACAATTTTTTGTCTTTAAAGTTTGAAATGGTTATTCTTATTGAACCTCTCTTAAGAGAGCAGGCTATAGCGTTAGATAATAAATTATGAATAACTCTTTTTATTTCTCTTTCATCAATATTAACTAAAGTATTCATTTCTGGCATACTTAGAGAGACATTTAACTTTTTATCTTCAGTTAAAGGCATTATTTGTTTAACCGAATTGTTAACTAAATCTCTAATATCAAGTTCAGACTTAAGTAAAATATTCTTCCCAGCATCATAACGGTAAACTTCAAGCAATGTATTAACCATTTCAAGAGTTCCAGAGTTAGTGTTTTTAATTTCATCCAGAACTTCTTGTTGTTCATCATTAATACTGCCATATCTTTTATCAATAAGGTAATGAATAATTCTGTTTTCTGCTAACAATGGTACTTTAAGATCATGTGTTAATGTTGCAACAAAATCATCTCTAAGTTGCTCTTCCCTTTGAAGGCTTTCTGCCATATTGTTAAAAGTCTCACCCATCTGTGTTATTTCAGTACTTCCTTTAACATATACCCTTACACTGAGATCACCTGTACTGATTTTTTTTGCACCATCAGCTAATTTTAAAATTGGAGATGTAATAGTTCTTGAAAAGATAGAAGACAGTAATATGGCACAAAATAGACCTAAAACAGATATCCAGCTAATAAGTGTAATATTTTGCTCAGCCAGAATAGTAAATTGTTTTTCTGGTATTCCAACATAAGTCATCCCTATGATATTACCAGCAGAATCTAAAAGCGGGTTATATATTGCTAGCTGATATTCTCTGACCTGCCATTCTCTTATTTGCCAGTCTCTTAATATAGATGTGTTAAATGCAACAACTTCACTAACTATTTCAGGAGGAACAATTTTTCCTATAGCCCTTGAACCTTCATTATTAGTTAAATTTGTGGCAATAATAACAGTTTCTTTATTTTCAAATAACTGTGAAATCATGAATGTAGCACCAGTTAGCTCTTTAACAGCATCTGCAATGGCATTATTTTTAGCTACAAGATTTCCTGTTATTACAATTGCTTCAGTATTTTGAGTTTCATCTATTATAGGAAGCGCTACAACCTGACTTAATCCAGCTATTACATTTTCATCTTTTCCTTCAATTTTTACCTCTGCATTTTTTACCAGCTCACTACCATCTTTTCTGAGATCTTCAGTTAAAAATATTTCATTAGAAGCAGTTGGCTGATTACTTAACAAAACCCTGTTAACCAGATCTTTAAAAGAATTAAGTTTTTCACCACTATTAGAAGAATTAGCACTGGCAATAATTTCATTATTTCTGTTCAAAATAAATAGAAAACTTAAATCACCTTTGTTACTAATGTTTTTTAATTTATTTCTAAGAACATGTAGCGTATTTGTCTTTTTATAATCAAAATAAGCCTCTTCAATTTGAGTACTCATACCCTGTACAACAAGGCTCTTGAGGCTTTTTAGCCCTTCTTTGTATTGTGTTTGAGCTACCCTGCTATTTAATGACAGCTCTGATTTAGCCCTTGTATTCATATTAGATTTGATAAGGTCAGTAGAAAACTGTGCCAGAACTATTAATGGAATTATTGTCATAAAAAGGAATAACATTAACAATTTTGTTGTAATAGTATTCAGAGAATTGTTAAATATATTATTTAGTTTTTCAGTTAATTGCTTTAATGATTCCATATTTTTCAACCCATTATTACTTCCCTTAAGCATTAATTATAATATTCTTTTAAAAAATAGTGAAACATTTATAGAAGAGTTAATGTTAATGAAAAAAATATCCTGTAATTCTTAACAATCAAAAGTATTTTCTTTAATAAAGTTAATATCAAAATAGATTCAATACTAATAATTGCAATGGTAAGTAAATACTCAATTTTAATCTAGGTAGACAATATCCTGATTACTGGAAAGTTGATACTCTTTGCCATCATATGATTGTATGATTAAAGCACCATGTTCACTGATATCTATTATTATACCTTCCTTCTTGATTTCATTTATTACAAATTGAATTTTCTTACCCAGGTTTATAGAGTTTTTAATCCATAATGACTTTATTAACTTATGATTATTAGAATGGTAGAGTTCAATATACTTTTCAATGTTATTCGAAACCAGAGCAGCAAGTTGATAAATATTGAAACAAGTGGCCGTTTCATTATAAATAGATGTTGAAATATCTCTTAAATCTTCTGGTAGAGTTTGTGTATCATTATTAACATTTATACCAACACCTATTATCAGGCTGGCAGAATTGCTTCTGAGCCTTGATTCAGTTAAAATTCCACCAATTTTTTTATCATTAAATTGTATATCGTTAACCCATTTAAGCCTGACTGGCAAAGAACAGAGTTCTTTTATTGCATCATGACAAGCAATTCCACATGTTAAAGTTATCATAGTTAATTTGTCATCTGTTAATGCATTTAGAATACATGAATAATATAACCCCCCTTCAGGAGATAGCCATGAATTTGTTTTCTGACCTCTTCCTTTGGTTTGTATTCTGGAAATTACAACTGTACCATCTGGAGGATTTTCTACCAGTAGATTTTTTGCATAATCATTAGTAGATTCAATAGAATCTAATACTAATGTATTCCTCCCTACATATTTTGTTTGAAGCCATTCATTTAAAGGATTATTCATTCAACATACCTGTCATTGCCCTTTCTTTAATACAACTAATCGAATGAGCTAAAATTTTTGCAGGTATTTGAAAGGAAGGTTCTTTTTCAAATATATCAATTTGTGGATTAAAACTAACTTCAAAAATTTTAGGCCCGTCTATAGACTCTAAAAAGCTTACCTTAGCAAAATCTAAATTTAATTGTTGAGTTGCCAGAATTGCCATGGTTTCTATTTCATTTGAAGGCTTAATAAAACCCTGTGTTTCCCTGACAAGAAGTGTGGCTGATTGCTTTAAATTAAATGCTTTAATTTTAAAATAGCAACCTATTACTTTATTGTTTAATACTATAACATTAATTGATTTGCCATTTGCTTCTTTTATAAATTCTTCTATAATAATACTTTGACCTATCTGACCGGCACCACCCATAATTGAGTTAACATCAATAAAACTTTCAGCAGTAGAAAGTTTATCTATAAGCATTGCACCCAGCTTACTCCCGTCTGACATCATTTTCAACATGGCAGGTGGGCCTTTAACCTGAGGTATTGCGTCTTTAATCTGTTCAGATTTCCTGATTAATATTGATTTAGTGGTATTAATATTTGGGTGCACAGCAAGTAACTGCAAATATTCATAGCGCTTCAACATACTATTTATGGCAAGAGAAGAGTTTAAAACTGGTATTTTCATTAGCTCAAAGTGCCTTAAAACACTTAAGCCATAACTTAAAATTGTGGTGCCCATTCTAGGAATAACAAAGTCAACCTTTGGTAAGGGTTTACCATGTACTAAAATCTGGCTTCTGTCTCCATCTAAAAGAAGTTTACAGTCAAGAGGATCAATGATAGTAAGTTTTATACCATCAGATTTAGCTAGATTTTCTAACTTTTTGTTTAAATATAAAGTTGGTTTTCTTGATAATATTACAATATGCAAGATTTGTATCCTTGAAAGCCCTCGAAAACTTAGTTTAATATACTTATTAAACAAAATCAATATTCTTATACCAATTTGTCGTCTATCAGGTATCACAAAAACGATTACAACTACTAAAATTAGTGATATACAGCCTAAATATTGTTTTTATTGCCGCAAGCAAAAACATCGCACCTCTTTGAGGAAGTGTTAAATTTTGATTACTCTCATGGTATTAACGTTTATTAAGATTTTTTTTCTTCTAACACAAAATGAAATTTATAAGCATTTAAAAAACATATTTAATTTTCGGAGAGTATAACAGGTAATTCAATGCGTATTAATTTTCAGGCAGGTCATGGCCTCTTCAAACCCTGCAATTCTACCCCAAATAGCACTTCAGACAAAATAAATGTTGATAAATCAGAGCTTTTAAACAAAAGCCTTATAGCTTTAAATAACTATGGTTCTTATATTGCTTTTAAAGGTAAATGCTCACCTTCAAAGACTATTGCTGGAAATAATAATAACTATGACATCAATCAAAAACTATCTTTATTAAGAGAAGAAATGAAAAAACACAATTTAGATGCTTTGATAGTTAGCTCATCTGATAGTTATTTAAATGAATTTGTTGATAGAGATGAAAGTCAAAGAGAATATATAAGCGATTTCACCGGTTCTGTTGGAGATGTTTTGATTACTCAGAACTCAGCACATGTTCTGGTTGACTTTAGATACTATGAACAGGCTGATAAAGAGGTTAATCACAATCTTTATACTGTAGAAAAAATTGGGTTAGACCCTCAGGGAAACCCGTATCCTGAAGATGAAAACAACAGAATGGCAACCATTATTAAAAAACTTATCCAAAATAATCAGGGCCCTATTAATATTGGTTATGACCCGGATAAAGTATCTATTAAAAATTTCACTTATCTAAAACACCTTGTTACTAAAGTGACCTCTAAAGCAAAGTTTATACCTACAGAAGAAAACCTTGTTGACAGTGTTCGCGGTGGCACACCTGCAATACAACCAAATAAAATCATAAAGCTTGCTCAAAAAATAACAGGTGAAACCTCAGAAGATAAGCTTAAAAGACTTGCAAAAATTTTAAAAACAAAAAACATTGACACTTTTATTATTACAAACCTAAGCGATATAGCATACATCACCAATCTGAGAGGCTATGATATTCCTTATAATTCAACATTTAAAGCCAAAGCCATATTTACTGATGGCAAATTGCATTTGTTTTCTAACAATAACGAAATAAAAAATCAGCTTTCAGGAGATGATTTTAAATGTATTAAAACTCACCCCCTAAATACCTTTGATAATTTCCTGATAGAATTAGCATCAAAAAATGATGCCCCAAAAAGGTTTGCTTTCAATGATGATGAAGTAACTGCAAAAACTTATTTCCTGATTAGAAGCCTCGTTAAACATAATGTTTCACTTGTTGAATTTCCTATAACTCCAATTGCTGAAATGAGAATACTAAAAAATAAAACTGAAATGAAACATTTCTCTTCAGATATAAGAAAAACAGACAGGGTTTTTATTGAAACTATTGAATGGTTAAATTCAAGAATTAATTCAAATGAACCTGTTACAGAAAAGGATCTGCAATTAAAAGTTGAAGAATTTCATAAGTCTTATGGTGCTACCAGGCTGAGCTTCCCAATAATTCCTGCAACCGGCTCAAACACTGAAATTGCTCACTATATGACTGCAGACCCTGATAAGTTTATTAACATTGGAGATTTGATTCTTCTTGATACAGGAGCCTTTTATAGCTCCGGCCTTTCTACTGATCAAACAAGAACCTGGATTGCAGGTGGATCTGAAGGCATAAAATACCTTGAGAAAACTAACCCACAAAAATTAGAAAAAATTAAAAAAGTATATTCTGTAGTTACTAAAGCCATATTAGCTGTAATGAATACCGAACTAGCTCCGGGAACAGCTGGCAAAACAATAGATAAAATGGTTGAAAAAATATTTAAAGAACATAACCTGTCACTAGAATGCGGAATTGGCCACGGATTAGGCATTTGCGTACATGAATTCCCTCCTTTTATACACTCATGCGATACAGGCTATATAGATAATACCCTGAAAGAAGGTATGGTTTTCGCTATTGAACCAGGCTATTATGAAAAAGATTTTGGTGGCATCAGGCACGAAAACATTGTTACTGTTAGAAAACACTCTGACAAAGATAAAGCTAATAAAGGATGGCATGAAATTGAATGCCTCTCTTTTGCTCCTTTTGATGAAAACCTTTTAGATAAAAACATTCTTAATGAACAAGAGCTAAAATTAATTGCAGAATATAACCAGAAGGCAATGCTACCAGCGTAAAATTGAATATAATAATTGAATATTCTTTTAACTATATTTTCTATTTAGTTGTAACAGTGCAAAAAGAACCTTGGGTAAATGTAAAGCACTTGGATACACTAAATAGCTATATTGCCAATCTGGGTTATACTTTGATTTAAACCTGTGCAACCCCTGAAAGTCATAAAAACGCTTTTGATGATCATAAATGAGTTTTAATAACTTTACCGCAATTTTATTATCGGTAAAAGTTTCATCAATTTGTGCCAGCGGTGAAAAACCTAAATCATAATAAGCTTTGCCATCTTCTTGAGCTTTAACAATCTCGCTGACAATAAGTGATTCCATTGCACCAGTTGGTGAATCGACACTTCTTCTCATGAGGTCAATAGTTCTACCGTTATTACCATTCAAATCAACGTTATTAACGTATGCAAGTAAATTGTCCTCCTGATCAACCAGCAACATTGATCTTGTCGAAAGCAGATAGTCAGGTGATGCTGTACCCATAGCAAAGCCTATTTCTTTTTCTCCGTGAATATCTAGCCATTGCTGATTTAGCTTTTCTATTTTTACCCAGTCACTGTCTTTATATTCTCTTACAACCCAATTGCTTTTTTCTATCTTGTTTAGAGCTGAACGCATTTTTTGCATTGTTTTTCCTTTAAGGGTAAAAGTTTCCAGATTAACTACTGCTTCAACCCCAATAGGAATATATTCAAAGTTGATTTTTTTCAATATTGGAAAAATATCTTCTTTCGCCTGATAAATTGCTGGAATCCAGTCATGTTGAATACAGAAGTTTATCCATTCATTTAAAAGTTCTTCCGGGTCAGAATTAGCACATGGGTTACCTATACCCATAGCCACTCCATTAGAAATCTTATAACCCATAAAACCTTTAAAAACATCTTTTTGAAGTAAATAATGTTGATAATCTTTTCTTAAAATAAAGCTCTGTACAGGTTGTATAGCATGCTCTGATGCAATACTCTTACTTAAATCAAGATTTTTCTCAGGTATACTTGCACCTATAACAGGAGACAAAGCAAGTATTGTACCGGATATTAAAGCAAAACCATTAATCCATAAAAGTGAGTTAGTAAAAAATGTAGCTGCATGCCCATGAGGATTTAAATCTGAAACATCAAAAAGCAGAGCATTAAACCATACTGACAAAAATGGTATATCATTATGCTGAAAACCAAGTTCACTGGCAAAAATTTGTATACCAAGAAATGTATAAATAATTATAAAAGCCAGTGTAGTAAGAAGCAGTTTCCAGCCCTGACGGGTTCGCAAAGGATCACTTTTTACTGAACAATACTTAAATAGTGGTAATATTATACCTAACAACAGTATACATACACTTGCTTCAGTTACATCGATGTTTTTTATAATATGCGCAAAACCAGAACAGCCAAGAATTATAACTGATATATACCAGGCAACCCTTTTTCTTCTATATAAAGCTGGTGCTACCAGTATAGCTATTATACCAGTAACAAGTACTATAAACCTTGAACCAAGTATCAACTGATATTCAAAAACTTCTTTCAGCAATAATAATCTTGATGGAGTATAACTCAGTAAAGAGGAAAGAATATTAACTATTCCTAAAACATATAAAGTTATTGCTACTCCATGAATCCAGTTTTTTTCATATGTTGGTAATACTAAAGAATTTAACTTTTCTGTCGTGGAAACTCTTTGATGTAACAAATTATTTTCTTGCATTTCGTTAATTTTAATACCTTTCATCTAAAGAATAATAACAAACTCAGCTGTTTTTGTGCAATCAATTAATGTTATTACCATATTGCTTTGCAAAATCTTAAATAACTGATATGCTTATTAAGGTTATATTATTTGAATTTCAAGCAAAATTGGTACCAAATTTCTTTTTTTTTGAGCAACTCCATGATTAAATCAAAATTTAAATATAATACAAAAACTATCTGGTTAATCGTTGGTGTAAGTATCATAGCAATATTTAATATTTTATATTTTACTAAAACTGACCATATTTATCTTTCTAAAGAAACAAAACAATGCATTGATTGTCATAAAAAAGAAAACATTCACACCTCTCAGATTGTAGAATGGTCAAAAAGTGAGCACGCCTTAAAGGGTGTCGGCTGTTTTGAATGCCATACCGCCATGAAAGAGGATTCTGATGCCTGGAATCACGAAGGAATAGTTATTTCAAAAATTGTCTCTCCTAAAGACTGCTCCAAATGTCATATAAAAGAATTTAAAGAGTTTGATTCCAGTCATCATGCTAAAGGCGGTGAAATTCTTGGTTCCATTGACAATTATATTGGTGAAGTCGTTGAAGGTCCAGGAGCATCTATCCAGGGATGTCAATCATGCCATGGTTCAATTATAAAGATAAACAAAGACGGCAGCATTGACCCTAAAACATGGCCAAACATTGGAATCGGAAGACTAAACCCCGATGGAAGCAAAGGTAGCTGCTCTGCTTGTCATTCAAAGCACAACTTCTCTATGGCCGTGGCTAGAAATCCAAGATCATGTGCTAAATGCCATATTGGCCCTGATCACCCTCAGATTGAAATTTATGAAGAATCAATTCACGGTAGAATCTTTATGTCAAAAGAAAAAGATATGAACCTTGATAATCCTGAATGGATTCTAGGCAAAGATTATACCGCTGCACCTAATTGTGTTACCTGCCATATGGGAGGCTCAAAAAACCTCCTAAAAACACATGATATTGGTAACAGATTAAGCCTTGATTTAAGAAGTGTACTTTCTAAACCTACAGATAACTCTGATGCTAAAAGAGAAAATATGAAAATGATTTGCCGCAATTGTCATGGCACTGAATGGTTTAACAATTTCTATAAACAACTAGATTCAACTGTTGATCTTTACAATAATCAATATGCTGGACCAGCTACAGAGATTATGAATAGGCTCAGAGCAAAAGGGGTTTTAACGCCACAACCTCTTGATGAAGAAATAGAATGGATATACTTTGAACTCTGGCATCATGAAGGTAGAAGAGTTAGACATGGCGCAGCCATGATGGGGCCTGATTATGTGCAATGGCACGGTTTTTATGAACTTGCTCATAATTTCTATTTTAAATTTTTACCTCTGGCTAAAGAACTCGGTGAAACTGAATATGTTGAAAATCTTCTTAATGAACCTGAACATGCCTGGATAAAAGGTTATAAACCTGAAAACTTGAAACTGCAAGAAGCTGCCTTTGAAAAATGGCAAAAACTAAAACAACAACAGGTTAATAGAAAATAATAATGAAAAATATTATTCATAATATTAAAAATTTCTATATTAATAACAAAACTAAAGCCCTGGCTATATTATCAATTATCATTGTAATAGCTTTTATTAGCTTATATTGGTCTGTTGAAATAACCTCTACACCAGAATTCTGCATTAGTTGCCACGAAATGAAACCAGAATATGACAGCTGGAAAAAATCAAGCCACTATAAACCCACTAAAGAAAATCCTAATGTAAAATCTATTCAGGTTGCAAACTGCAAAGATTGTCATTTGCCTCCCTGGAACAAACCTATTAGCATGTTATGGGCCAAAGCATACCATGGCACTAAAGATGTCTACCATCATTATTATAGTGCTGAAGAATTTAAATACCCTGGTTTTTATTATGAAATGAAAGTTAAATCTCGAGAATCTATCTATAATGAAAGTTGTATTAAGTGTCATCAAGATATATTAAAGTCTAATGCCCCTGATATTAAACCTTTCCATAAATCATTTAAAAATATTGATAACCTTAAATGCGTTGATTGTCATCAAAACCTGATTCACTAATATATTATTCTTAATACAGGATAAATACCTTCTCACCTGAACTAATATTAGCAATAGAAACCTTGCCAAGAACCAATAAATCTTTACAAATTTAAATTTATATTTTCACCTATTCAAATTAAGCTGTAAAATTATTCAAATGAATAAATCCTATGAAGAAAAAATTGAAAAATTTTTTACATTTATAAGTTCAGTAAATGTGTTATCTGTAATATTCTTGCTTATCATAATAGCATCAACTGCTGGCACTTTATTTACATTGGAAGAATCAAGTAAAATAATATATAATTCTTTCTGGTTTCAGGCAATATTTCTTTGCTTATTGCTCGCAGTTATTTATTGCAGACTAAGGTCATTGCCAAAAAACATTAAAGAATTTAGCACTTTCCTCGTTCACCTTAGCATACCAGTTATATTAACTGGAGCTTTTATTGGTTTTGTTTGGGGTGATAAAGCGTATATTCAACTTGATAAATCATCAGAAGTTGATAAAGCCATTAGAACCAATAAAACTATTATGACTCTGCCTTTTCAAGTTTTGTTAAAAGATTTTATATTAGAAAAATACAAAGGGCAGCCTGTTCACACTTTATTGTTTTATGATAAAAATGGAACCATGATTTGTTCCAGAACTTTCTATAGTGAAATGACCTTTCATTCTGATGCATTACAGGAAAATTTTGAAATTTTACGTATTATACCTAATATTGAAATTAATGATGAAGGTAAAATAGTTAGTTTTTCTAATGAATGGAATAAACCCGCTATTAAACTACAGGTTCAGAATGAAACTATATGGGTTTTCGCTAATTCCTCACCGAAAAAGATTAATAACCTGAATAATATCAGTGTTAAATATTTTTTCGAGTTTGAAAACGCTGGCATAAAAGACTTTAAAAGCGTAGTTGCTATTTTAGAAGACAAAAGGAAAGTTATTGTTAAGACTATAGAGGTTAATAAACCACTCAGATATAAGGGATATAGTATTTATCAATCTGGTTACGATGAAACAAATCTAAATTGGACCGTTCTGATGGTCAAAAAAAACCCGGGAATTCCAGTGGTCTATATTGGATTTGTTATACTGATTATGGGATTATTCTTCAAACTATACCTTGTTAGCAGTCAACAAATTGAGTCAAAAGGTAATGAGCAGTAAATGATAATTGATTACAATATATTTCTAAATATAGCTCTGTTACTGTTTATGTTCGCAACAGTATTCTTTGTTTTATTAATCATTTTTAAAAAAGAAATATTAAACCTTCTTGCTACCTCAGCTTTTATCGTAGGCCTTATAGCTAATTTTCTTGCTTTTATTTATAAATGGTTTGCAGTTGATTACATACCCTTAACAAACACTTTTGAAACACTTATACTATTTTCCCTACTTGTGGGCTCCCTTTATATTTTCGTATGGAGATCAGACCCTGATAAAATTATAGCCTGTGGATGTTCTTTAACTATAGTTTTGCTAATTGCCCTTTCAGGTTACGTAGATGATACATCAAAACCCCTTATGCCAGCTTTGCAAAGCAACTGGCTCGTAATTCATGTTTTGTTTTGTATTACAAGTTATGCAGGCTTCGCTATTGCTTTTGTTACAGCAATTTTGGCTATTGTAATGAAGGAAACTGAATCAATAAATTATTACAAAATAACTTATCAAAATGTTTTTTTTGCTTATGTATTTTTAGTTCTCGGTATTATAACGGGTGCTGTTTGGGCAGAAAAAGCATGGGGTGCATTCTGGAGCTGGGACTCAAAAGAAACCTGGGCATTTATAACCTTTCTTGTCTATTCTATATACCTGCATGGCTATAAACAAGAAGAATCCTGGACTAGGAAAGGTGCCCTGATTGTTATAACAGGTTTTCTATTCATAATGTTCACATATTTCGGCGTAAATTACCTGCTTCCAGGCTTACATAGCTACGCATAGTATTTATTAAGCCTAATATAAATTATTTAAATTAAGCAAATATAATCTATACTATTCCTTGAAATTAATGATAGATTACAAGAGAATTGAGGGCAGGGTGTTTTTCGTTGCAGCGCATTGTTATATTTTATAAAACATAACTTATACAGAGGTCTTTAATAATAGGTCATAATTATTCTGGTTAATTTATGTAAAACTAAGCTCATGATAAAATCTTTTTAAAAATATATTTTAAAAGGTACCATAATGAATTCTAAATACCTGCTTAAAACATTAATAGTAATTTTTACAGTCATTTTAATTGGTTGTTCTAATCATAATGTTAAACCATATAACTATACCAAGCTTGAAATTATAGCTAAATCATTGAAAAACGTTTATATAGAAATGC
>JBFMGH010000245.1:0-4779 GCA_040752795.1 Cyanobacteriota bacterium | reverse complement strand
AAAGTAAGGATTTGCTTGATAAAAAGGTGTGTTGCTTGTAACATAATATATACCTCTATTTTGGAGTTTGGACACTTCTAAAATAGAGGTTTCATATATTTTTTGCAACCTTATTTAAAATTCAGTTTTAATTCTGTAATATACTCACCCACCGGTGAGAAAAAAAGTTTTCCTTCTTCCTTCATTTTTTGATATTCTTTTGATCTATCCATTACATCCAGATATTGTTCTCCATTAAGAAATTTAGAAAAATCTACACCCTGATTATAGCCAACATCAAAAGTGTAATATTCATCTCCTGAAAAATATTCTTTTTTAACAATTGCAGCATTAGGGTTAATTAGGTAATCCATATCTTTAATATCAATATTCATATCAACTCCGTTACTGAGTTGAAGCTGAATACCTTCATATAAATCTTTTCTAATAAATTCATATTTTTTATCAAGCTGATTAGCCTTTGTATTAAACTCTTCCTCAGTAATATCACCATTTTCAAATTTATATCTCAAAGTATATTTATCAGAAACATAATCTTTAATATCTGTTTGATATTTATCAAGAATACTTTCAAAATATTTCTCCAGTTTAACAATGTCTTTGCCTTTAGCCATCAGGTTTTGAATTTTTGCTATCTCATCGGGAGTCATTTCGGGGTCTTTTTGAATCTGAACGAGTAACTGTTCAAGAAGCTTTAATAATTCATCAGTACCACCAGAAGCACCCGCAGACTGAACAAATTCACCAAAATTTTGAGGAACGCCACTTAGAACGAAGTCTCCGTAATCTATATGGCATATATTACCTGCACATTTTTGGATTGGATTTTCCATTGTTCCACCAAGTTCCCCTGGAAATATGTTTTTCGAAAATTCCTGCACAGGATCTTCTATCGCAGTAGAAGCCTGATTATTTAAACTCTTTTCAGATAGAGATGTTTTCAGGTGGCTAAAATAGCTAACTATATTTTTACCAAAAACCATAAATAATGGGCTTATTGCCAGTATTACAAGCGCAATAATTATTGCATATTGATTTATAGCACTCCCGGCAGTTTTAAATCTCATAAATAGATTACCTTCCACATTGTATTGTTTTTTTTATCGGTTATTTTATGCTTTTCTTAACTGTGTATATTTATTAAACATATTAACCTTTTATGTAACTATAACAAATATAACCATATTAAATATAAATAATAATAATTCTTATTTTTATTAGTAATTAATATTTGCATATATAATAAAGTACTTATACTACTACAAAAGGATCAGCTAAAAATTATACAAATTTATTGTTATTTTACTAAAAATAGTTTTAGAAAATTTTAGTTTTTCTGTCAGGCACTAATTAGCATCATAACAATTCTTGCCAGTATCTTTATCAAGCCCGGTAGCACAAATAATAGCAGAATCTATATCAGAGGCAGCACTTGATTGAAGGTGTATAACGTTATTAACATCAGAGCCAGCAAAATCATAATCAATAAAATCAAGATCACCACCGGTAATCGGATCAATATAATAATAAGAATTTGGCGTATGAGCAACCACTGACTCTTGATTAATAAGTAACTGCTCTGATATACCCCCAAGGTTTCTATATATTTGCTCGGTAACATACTTTATATTATCAGGAACCCCAGGATCAGCCATTATTTTATCAAATTTATCTATTATAGCCATAGCCGGATTTTCAGCTTTATTACTATTAAAATAAGCCGGACTTTCTATTTGTTGTTTTCTTGCCAGAGTAATATATGTGAAATATTCTGTATCAGAATATTGATAATCATTAGAAGGCAAAAAATCTGGTATAACAGCTGACAGTTCAGGATCAATATTAACTATAGATAATGGTACTGGATTACTATTAGTATAAGACAGGGTATATCTTTCACCGAAACACGCTTTAGAATCCGAAGCACCTAAACAACGAGTAGCTTCATCTTCAACAAATTCCTGCATCCTTGCAACCAGATGACCGAGGTTAGATAAATCTCTAAAATCTTTGCCTTCATCAGCCGGTGTTCCCGGGTTATCAAGCTGGTCAGCTAACTGCAGCAACAAATCTGACAGCTCTACCGTACCTGCAGAGCCACCACTTGTTTCAATAATTTCATTAATATTATCAGGCATACCATTCAAGACAAAAGTTCCAAAGTCAATAGCACATACATTATCAACACATTTCTTTACAGGGTTATCCGGTGTTCCATCAAGATCACCAACACTAATACCACCCGTTACTACTAAACGAGATTCATTGTCCATTAAATTCAGCCTGGTATTATCATTAATATCTCCAACAACACCCATAAAATTAGCCAGATGACGAACAATATTCTGGCCAAATAATAAATATACTGGATACAATAAAGCTACAATTATAAAAACTATCAATACATATTGAAATAAAGATGCACCTCGACTTTTCTTCATACAACACACCCTGTTAGATTTATAAATCTATAAATTATATCGGCTAAATAAATTAAATTCTTTAAAAATTTATTATTTACATTATTTTTGATGAAGTATTATTAGAATGTTGTATTTTTCAATAATATTATTTATATAACGCATTAATTTAATAAAGAATCACTAACTAATGACATTTCTTTCCGGCATCTTTATTTTCCCCTGTCAACAGATCATAAAATGTTTCAGATTCATTGCCAGAGGAAGTGTAATAATACTGGTTTTAAAAATCTTCACCAATTACACCAATAGTCATCTCTAGCTATTTCACTTTAATTTAGCTCTTAATTGTTTATCATTAAGTTTAATAATTATGTTTATTAAGCTATAGTTATATCCTTACAGAGATAAACATCCTGAATAGCATTCAGCAATTCAACACCTTCTTTCATTGGGCGCTGAAATGCCTTTCGACCAGATATTAGCCCTGTCCCGCCAGCACGTTTATTAATAACAGCCGTTTTAACAGCTTCAGCAAAATCATTTTTACCTGAAGGGCCACCTGAATTTATCAAGCCAATACGGCCTGAATAACAATTTAACACCTGATAGCGACATAAATCAATGGGGTGATCTGAAGAAAGATCAGTATAAACTTTAGGATGAGTTTTACCAAATTTTATTGCTTCATATCCACCATTATTTTCTGGCAATTTCTGTTTTATTATATCAGCCTGAATAGTTGCACCCAGATGATTAGCCTGACCAGTTAAATCTGCAGAGACATGATAATCTTTATCCTTTTTGAAGTCCGAGTTTCTTAAATAACACCATAAAATTGTAGCCATACCAAGTTGATGAGCCTGATTAAAAGCTTCAGCAATCTCAACTATCTGTCTTCTGCATGTATCTGAGCCAAAATATATTGTTGCTCCTACTGCAGTCGCACCAAGTTCCCATGCTTCTTCAACATTTCCAAACAATACCTGATCATGCAAACTTGGATAAGTCAGGAGTTCATTGTGATTGATTTTTACAATAAATGGTATCTTATGAGCATATTTTCTTGCAACTGTTCCAAAAACGCCAAAAGTAGTGGCAACAGCGTTGCAACCACCTTCAATTGCTAGTTTAATTATATTTTCAGGATCAAAATATACCGGGTTAGGCGCAAATGACGCACCTGCACTATGCTCAATACCCTGGTCCACTGGCAAAACTGAGACATAACCTGTACCTGCCAATCTTCCTGTGTTATATACATGGCTTAATGATCTCAAAACCTGAGGATTTCTATCTGATTGAAGCCATATTCTATCTATAAAATCAGGCCCCGGAAGATGCAATAAATCTTTAGAAACTTTAGGTGTATGATTTAACAAACTTTCTGAGTCATTTCCTAATAATTCTTGAATTTTATTAATTTCCATTCCTTACCTCCAAACTCATAATTAAGTTTAATTTTTAACTTTAATAGTTATAATTATTTGATATTGTAACAAACATAAAATATTACTCTAAACAAAATATAATAATTACTAAGATCATAAAACCCTAATTGCTTTTTAAATTATGCGTTCATACTTATTTGAAGATTTTCAACGTATAGTAAATATAATTATATACATTGCAGTTATAGGTATAATAATTGCTTTTGTTGTCGTATTTCTTAAAAATAATGGTATTGAGATTAGCCTGCCACAGATTGGCCCTAAATATACAAGCCCAAAAAGAATAGAAAAAAGAAATCTTACTCAAAAATCAGAATATTACAGCAACAAAGGGTATTCTGAATACAAGTTTGGCAATTATAGCAAGGCTATTGATCTGTTTGAAGATGCTCTAGCTTTAAACGCAAGAAATGCCACTGCACATTATGGCATAGGTGCCTCTTATTTTAAAATGCACAGCTATGATCGAGCAGCAGGCTATTTAAGATATGCTATTTTATTAGGCTACAATGACCCTGAAGCCTATATAATGCTTGCTACTATTTACGAATATAATGGATATCTTGAAAGAGCAATAAAATATAATAAAAAAGTTTTAAAATTTGACCCATCAAACTATAAAGCCAGAAGAAATATTGATAATCTTACGCAAAGACTTAACAATTTAAAAAGAAAATAAGTATTTAATAGAATTTCCCTTATTCTGATCTTTGAAAGTAATCTATAGATTCCAGATTATAGAGGCAGGGTATTGCAGGCAAAAACACCATAGAATAATTTTAAACTGAAATTTAACTCATAGTGAAAAGCTCTTTCAATAGGGATAAATCAAAATCCTGAATCCCAAAGATGACATTATCATAGAGTTTATACATAGATACCTCTGAAATACTTTCTTGATAAGAGAA
>JBFMGH010000244.1:0-2102 GCA_040752795.1 Cyanobacteriota bacterium | reverse complement strand
GTAAAATTAGGGGGTTTAAAAAATTTGAAAGATATTTTATAGTATTCATAATCAACAAATGCCTCCTTATTCTACATTCGGATAAGGGGGCTATTTGTTGAGTATTTTTTTAATTTTTATATCTTTGAGAATTTCGTTATTTTCGAAAACTGGAAAACTAATACATATGTGGTTATATATACTAAAGCTCACGCAATCCATATTTAATGCGGGTGGTGCATTTGTTTTAATCACTGTATATTTAATCTTCGAAATATTTATACATTATTATTGTTGATGCAAAATAAATTATACAAATTATAAATCCTGCTATGCTAACAATATTTACTATCTCATTAGAAACAAAAAAGCCAATACCTATTGAACCAGCAACTGTTGATAATGGAATTAACACACCCATTGTAAAGGCTCTTACCCTGGCCCTTAAACGTTTATTAAACTTATTTGTTATAAGCATTACAATATTATTTCTGAATGAATAGCGAAACTCTGTTTCAAAAAACCTGCTTAATATTAGTGTATATACATTCATAAAATAAACATTGCCTAGCATAACAACCATTAGCAGTCCATTATATATAACGTAAGTTCCTTTTAATCCAATAATATTTATAATTCTATTAAGGGCAAAAAGTTGAATAAGCATTGTAATGACTAAAGATACAATCATATAATAACTAAGAAATCTTGAAATATCAGCTTCGTTTTTAAAATTAACCTCAAAATAGTTGTTATATTCAAAAAATAAGAATGTTCTTGTTAAAATGAATAAAATTGTTGAAATGCATAGCCATATAAAAAAAGGAGATTTTAAAAGTTCTTTGAATATTTGAATCAAATCATTTTGGTTATTTGAACTGTTTTCATTCTCAACAATGTTAGTATTATCATCCGTATTTAACTTTAATTTACTGAAGTATTTAAAGAAAATAAAACAAACCAAACCTATAGCAGCATATAAAATAACTAGGTTCTGCACACTTAAAAACTGAGTAAATAATAAAATTAATAAACTTCCTATAATACCGCCCACTCTACCGCCAGAATAGATAATTGGTAGGACACGATTAAGTTCATCTCTGTTAAAATAATCAAGTATAAAATTACCAAAATGCATAGTAAACATTGTGTATATAAATTCACGTGCTATTAACAATAAGCCATAAGAGAAATAGATGTTATTAGTAAATATTGCCAGCCACCCTGATACAAATAATAATACTGAGAAAACAACAATTATCTTAAAAATACTGAGATTTGATACTTTATCGACATAAATTAGATATATAAAAACTGAAATGAAATTAACAACACCAGTGATCAAAAAACAATAGGAAAAGTTTTCTATTCCCATGTTTTTTATAAACAATGAAATAGATATATTATCACCTATTATTAATAAGCAAAATAAAACAGAATAAAATATAAAGAATGGTATAAGTCTATTTAATTGGCCTGGTTCAAGGAATAATAATTTTTGTAGCATTCTTTTTCCAGTTTATCTACATCATTCAAACAATAGTTAATGTAAGATGTTGCAAACTTGCAGACTTCAATTAAATGCTCCTGATTTAAGCCTAACGTATCAAGCGTTTTAAGATTTGTTAGAGGCAAACTAAAAGCGTGTCTTGGAAGGTTGGTTTTAGCAGAAACAGCAGTTGCATTATTAATTAGCATTAACCTGTCATTTACATTTTTATCGTAAGCTAATCCAGCAATTTTTATTATAGCAGGAAAAGCTTTGATGACAGATTTATGTCTGTAAACTATTATTCTCAGTTCATATTTGTGGCCTTTTAGTTGATGATTAATATCATTTATAACTGTTGCATCAATATATTTTGATATTGTATACGGGAATGAACCGTTTTTAATATTAAAATTATTTTCTATAGATTTAATTGAGAAGTCTACCTTTTTAATGATTTCATTTTCATCTTCGTTATCGAGAAAGAATTCTATTCCACGGCCTAATCCGACACCAAATGGTTTTATAACTACCTGTTCGCCAGATTTAATTTTTTGCATAATTTGATTAATAAGATCATCTCTGGATAAAGCCGTTTCGTATTCTATACTAGGGTCAAGATATTTGAAACTAC
>JBFMGH010000243.1:0-2412 GCA_040752795.1 Cyanobacteriota bacterium | reverse complement strand
TCATATTTTTTACTTAAACAATTTTTTATATAACGAAAATAACGAAAATTAATTATGTTTAAAGAATCATCAAATGGATAATTATAAAGACTAAAAACTAATTTTAATAAGATGAGAAAACCAGCTTGATATATTAAGTGGTTCAGGGCCTATAGTATGCAAACCAACAACATATTGACCTATGGCTAAAGCTCCTAAAGAATAATATCCTATAGCCATGCCTCCTATTGCAGTTCCTCCTACAGAGATCCCTCCTATTGCAAGGCACCCTGCTATTGATAATCCGCCCAAGGAAAATAATGCGGCTATTGATACCCCAGCAAGGCTAAATATACCTAATGCTATTCCGCCAATGCAAAATACTCCAACAGCAAAATCTCCTATAGCTATTATACCTTTTGCTATTGCTATTTTCCCGGTTTTAGGGTCTATGCCCTGACATACATGTATTAATGGCAGACCTAAAAAATTTGTCCTGGATTTGTATTCATAAAATTGGGACTTCCTTCTTCTGCTCATATATATTTTTCCTCAATATAATCTCTGTAATTGTAGATATATCAATTAATTTTGAAAATTAAATCCTAAAATTAATCATTTAACCATATTTTCTTTTTTATCTTATTAATGGTTATTTCAAAAATCTCATTATGTGGTTCAATTAATTCAATTACAGTTTCTTCAAAAGCTTTTTCATATTGCTCTATAAGATTATTATAAGTTTCAAGAATTTCATTAGAAGAGATTTTATGATCCAAAATAGATTTAAACGTTCCCATATATGCTGTTAGATCAGGATTAAACTCCAAAGATTTTAATATGCTGGTACCATAAATTAACATTAACAGCATTAAAAGCACATTTTTAGAATCATAGTTATACTTTTCATCTGGGTTTAATTTATCTTTTAGAGTTAATGAGACACTTTTAAATGTTTTATATATATTTTTATTGACTAATATATCTTTTTCACTAACCAGATCTTCGATTAAAGGATGTATAATATCTTTATCGTTATTAAAGAGTGCTAAAAGACAAAATGGGTTTGATTTTTTTATTTGAATTAGGAATCTTTCAATATCAATAAATTCAAAAAACTTTCCTCTGGGTATATTTTTTCTTACAAGAAAATATGTTTCAAAATTAGGCAAAAAAACGTTTTTTTCAGGAGAAATCTTTATACCCAGGTCTTTTTCAATGCTTGCAAAAGGGCTGTTTTTCAGTAACAATTTTTCTTTTGCATGTTTTATAAATTGTTTATCATCAATTGATCTCATTACAGGTATATTAAAATCATAGTTTAATATTTTTGATGAATATATCTGAGAAACAATACGATTTAATTTATAATTATTTCTTACATTATCTGACAAATGGGATACATTATAAGCTTCTTCTAGATCAATAAACAATTTTTCAATTTCTTTTTCATAAAAATCCCCTCTTAGCAACTTTTTTGTAAGATAACTCTCTTCGTTCTTTTTCATTTCTATAAGTTCTTCAATAAAAGAAAATTTAAATAATTCACTATTTAGCTCATTTAAATTTGTTGTTATATTACCAGTTTTAAATAATTTAATTCCAGTTAGAAGCACTCTGAAAGTATACAGCAATGTTTTTATTGATTTCTTTTTTTCATTTTTAAAAGCAGTGAACTTATTGAAAGCAAATGCATTGTAGTGTTTGTATAACCGTTTAGTTATAAAATATTTTTTTATTGTGTCTTTAAAGAAATCAAACTCTTCAGATTTAAAAAGAATTACTGGTGAGAATATTTGTTCAAGAACATACCCATTGTCACCATCAGTAATCATTTTAGTATATTTTCTCAATTCATGAATTACCAGATCTACTTCTATAGAGTTAAAATCTTTATCAAGGGCTGATATAGTAGAAGATTTACTATCAATAAAGCCTAATAAGGTTTTATTATCATATAAATATGCACCTCTTATATCAATATCGGAATCTCCTGAAGCAAATCCATAAATATGTGCTCCACTTAATACTGTAAAAAATGGAATATGAGGAGATATAGTAATGTCAGTTTTCTTAATTAAGTCATCTTGAGATATGTTGTTTTGAAACATCTATATTTAAATTACTTTAAAACATGTACAATCTATTTTTCATTTTATAATTTGAAAGATAAATTGTAAAGCAGGTAAAATTGTCAGATATTAAGGAAAATTCAAACAGTAATAATATAATATTATTTATTTTTCCTTATGAATAAAAACTATTTAAGGAGCTTTTCAAGATATTAAACATTTTCAACATTCATAGATATACTTTTCCACATAAGTAATAAATAGATAGTAAAATTATGATATAATAACTAAGTTATATTATAGTTTGTTTGAGGAATAATATGGCTGGTAAACCAATAAATGCAAAAATAATTAAAGGTGG
>JBFMGH010000242.1:0-6355 GCA_040752795.1 Cyanobacteriota bacterium | reverse complement strand
GGCTGTTGGAGCAATTCTCAAATTAAAAATTTCTTGTGAAACCATCCAGTTGCCTTTGAGGTTTTTAGCATAAATAAAAAGGTCATACCAAACTTCCAAGGCATTTTGCCTGATGATTAGTTCATTGTTTGTTCCCTGATATAATTGACCTAGTATGCCACTACTCATTAAGTCTCCCCATTCCTTCAAGAAAAGATTTTATTTATTCATATTTTGATTACTATTTTAATTATTTTTTTAATATAAATCAACACCCAAATTTAAAAAGGGTATAAGTTTTTCCAAATTTTTACAATTAGATGAGGGGTATAATATCCTGATTACAATCAGCAATACAGTAATTATGCAGAATAATCATTATTTTCAGAATAGAAACATCTGTTAATCAACAAATTTTCTCACTAAAAATCTTAGCATATCGTCAAAAAGCCAGAGATCCCAGTCAATAACTTTATTTACATTATCATCCTGATCTTGCTTCATTTTAGCTCTTGTTCGATGTTCAATTTCAGCCAGCTTTAATTTAATTTCTTCTTCATTTGGCATAGTTTTTGCTGACATTTCTTTTAAATATTCATTCATGCCAATTAACTCACCAGCATCTATCCATAAACCATTACATTGTTCACAAGAATCTAAGAATATATTGGATCTCATATCCCAGTTGTATTTATAAAGTTCAATATTACATCTGGGACACATTCTAGCATCTTCTTTTAAAGCTTCTTCTTTTAGTTTTGGAGTAAAATTACCTTCAATTGTTTTAAGGGTTTCAGAATCATCAGGAAATTCCCTGATTTTTTTTAATTCACCCTCATCAAACCAGATACCTTTACAACCTTTTTCACAAAAATCAACTTCTATTCCACCAATTATTTTTGGCTCTAAACTATCTTTACAGTTAGGACAAGTTAAACCCATGATATTCTCCTGTATTTAAAAAGTTGTGTTTTTTACACATTTTTCATATACAAAAATGTATCAAAAAAGAAGTTAATTTTCACTGTTAACTTCACTTTTAATATTGATATTGAAATTTAAAAAACTGAACAAAAAATAATCCACCGATTTTATTAACTACACTTACAATCGGTGGTCTTAACTTGGGGAGGAGGTTGGGGGAACCGGATTAACCGGTTCTACCGTTCAATTATTTTATCGGCTATTCCTGACAAAACTTTAGAACAATATAAATAAATATTAAGTTGTGTATTATCTGTATTTTCATTTGAAAACAAAAAGATTCAATTTACAGATTAACCACTATTTATTGAAACCTGAATGCTAGTTCTTATAATATTCCTTGAAAGTAATGATAGATTCCAGATAATTAGGGCCGGTGTTTTGTCAGGATCGATTTAATATTTATGTTAATTTATAAATTATCAAAAGAATCAGGGTAGCAGAGAAATAGTGTCATCCCTGATATTTTATAAAACATAAGTTATACAGAGGTCTAAATTAAGGCTCAAAGTAATATTTAACAAAAAAAAAACCGCCTTTCGGGCGGTAAAACTTTTAAATTCTATTGGGGAAAGCTCTTGGAAACTGGTTTATATTAGTTGCGACCTAAGCCGCTTTCGTTGCTTGTGAAATATTTGCTAAAGCCTGCTTGGCTAATGCACTGACTTCAGGGTTCTTATCTTTCTTGGCTGATATTGAGAAAATCTTTTGCAGAACTTGAGCATCTTCAGGTTTAGATAAGAAATCTAATGCACTAATTGCAGCTTTTCTCATTTCTGGATTTGGATCATCTTTTATTACGTTAAGGTACTGAGAAGCACCTGGCAAATCGATTAATGATACTTGTGGATTCTGGTTCTTATTCAATATAGCCAAAGTCCACATAGCATGCTTTCTATTATCTTCGGCTACAGCCTTTTCAGGACCAGCCATTTTGCTGGTATCAGCCATCACTTCTTTAATTAAGTTTGTATATGTTTGAGCATCGCCCTGACCTATTCTGGCAACTGCTTCAATTGCTGCAGCTTTAACATTAGAATCACCCTGTTGTAATGCCGCATTAATAGCTGGTAAATCATTTATAGAAAGCTCTGGAACCTGTGGCTGCTGTGGTTGTTGTGGCTGCTGCTCAACAGGTTGTTGCTGTACAGGTTGTTGCTGTGGCTGTTGAACAGGCTGTGGCATTGGTTGCTGCTGTTGCTGTTGAACAGGCTGCTGCTGTACAGGCTGTGGCATTGGTTGTGGCATTGGCTGTGGCATCATGGGTGGTGGTGGCATTTGTGGTGCCTGATTAATTATTTCAGATTGATTTACTGGAGCCTGTGGTGGTACTGGCATTGGCATTGGTACTTGTGGTACCATCGGAGGCACCGGGTATATCATACCTGGTTGATTATAAAAACTTGCTTGAGGATATGCATAAAATGGTGGTGGTGGCGGTGGATAATTTGGCGCTTCTGAACCAGCATAGGCTTTTGGCTCTATAATGTTTATGGTAACTGCAGAAGCGGTTGGTTGTGGCTTATTATTATTGTATGTTTGATATTGGTTATAAGCCGGGTATTGATTGTATGCGGGATATTGTGGGTAGTAGTTGTAACCTTGAATAGCTTCCATTGTGTCTTTCCCCTTACTACTGTAATTACTTTTACTGTGGGTGGATTTTATCGAGATAGATTATATAAATGTGGATCTCTTTTAACCTATTATTGTAAGAACCCTCAAAATTATAAATTGCTAAAATTTTCTTGATTGTAAAATGATTGTTACAAAGAATTTTATTAGCTATCAGCGAAATTAGTCATGCAAATGTTCAGTATTATCAGGCTACT
The DNA here is from genome assembly GCA_040752795.1 of Cyanobacteriota bacterium. Lineage (GTDB taxonomy): Bacteria > Cyanobacteriota > Vampirovibrionia > JBFMGH01 > JBFMGH01 > JBFMGH01. Next base: position 3,560 of record JBFMGH010000242.1, on the reverse strand, counting down.
GTGTCTAAATTAGTTCCGGTATTTTTACCAGCGACATCTAATAGTATGTCATTAGCCATAACAGCATCCTGACCGTAAGCTTTCTTACTATTAGTCATTTCAGTCAATATATTTTGAGTATTCTGGTCACCATTAGCTGTGCCAGCTTTAAGAGCTATTTCGCCAAAGAGTCTAACATTCTGGTGAGGATCTTTTAATGCCCTATTTAATAAAACAGTAAGCGCTGGATGATCTTTGGCTTCAGGATATTTTTCAAAAGTAGACATTAATTTTGTAGCTGCCTTAATTCTTACTTCATGATTCGGATTACTTAAACCCTTATCTATAGCGATTATAAGACTATCAGGAATGTTTCCTGTCGATTTTGGTTTTTCTGGTTCTTTTGGTTTTTCTTCTGGTTTAGGTTGTTCTGACTTATTCTGCGGTTGGTTTTGTGGTTGTTGTGGCTGGTTTTGTGGTTGATTTTGCGGTTGGTCTTGTGGTTGTTGTGGTTGAGGAGCTGGCTGTGGTTGAGGAACTTGTTGTTGGGCGACAGGAGGGTTTACATTTTGATTTATGTTAGGGTTATAATTATTGTAAATATTTTGTCCATTATTAGGATGTAAATATGGATATGGTGGATAATTACCTGAATTAAAATAACCATAATTCGGATATACGCCAGTTGCTGGTTGTGCTCCTGTTGGCTCTAAAGAAGCTTTAGGGTTTACTATGTCTATTCTAACACTATCAACAGATGTTTTTGGTTTAACACCTGTATTTGCTTGTGGATAGTAATTAGGTTGATAATAATTGTGCTGATAAGGAATATAAGACATTGTATGATCCTATACAAAAAGTTGAACTATAAATTTTAAACTTAACCCTTACTACATTTTAAGATCTAATACGTTTGAACCACGATTCTTAAGAAGGGCTGAATTTCCTACAATATTTAGACCTGCCCAGGTTGCTAAGCAGCCAAGGCCTATAGCACCAAGCAGAGGAGGTGCAAATATTGAACCTACTGCAATACCAAGAGGTATAATTCTGTCTGTGACAGCACTAAATGTGCCTTTTACGCCGCCCCAGAGCCTGTTAAGAGATGCAAGTGCACCTGTATTGTAGTGGAATTGATTTCTGAGCTTTTTGGCAAATCCATCAATTAATACATCATCTGATGTAGTCATTGTTTCTCTCATCAAAACGTCTGCATCATATAGTGCCATTTCTGTATTGGCTTGTTTAGGACCAGATCTGAAACCTTTTTCAGCTGCACTATACGCAATTAATCCTGTTGCTACTACGGCGAGAGGTCTAACTAGTACATGCCAACTCATAGCCGGTCTCCTTTCTTAGCCTGTTAAGGCTCAAGGTGTTTAAGTGAGGTGTTTGTTTGATCATTTTGGTTGTGTAGTGTGTAGTGTTCTGGATTTAATGTAGTGATTTGTTAGAGAGAATTAATAATGTAATTAATATTATTATCAGTTTTAGTTTTGTTGAATTCAGACACTAAAAAACAACTACAGTTTTTTGTAGTTTTTTATAAAAATAGTATCTATAAGAATAATCTTATCCATTCAACAAAACCTTATTTTACTTTACTCAGAGTGTTATTTTTTCTATGTGCATAAAAACAATTATTTTAGAAAAGTTGCTACTTAAGAGCTTAAATGTAAATTAGCTGTTACATATAACAAATGGCCAAACAAATTGATTTTCATAGCTTCTGGCAATTTTACTCAACAAAACCAATACTAATTTTATAACAATTTTTTTTAACTTTTTAAGTTGTGAACAATAAAAAGTGAACAAATAAATATAGTTTATATTTTGCCGATGGCAAAATCTATTTCTGATCTGGCAAAATTACAGGGGCTAAATTTTACCACTAAAAAAAATTGATTTTACTGGATAGCATTTTAAGTAGAACAAGGTCAAATGATCACCAGGTTTTAAATTTTCTATCTTAAATTCATTTCTAAGAACAATAAGATTATTTAAATTTCTATTAAGTTATTTGATTTCAACTATACCAATCCACGGAAGTAAAAGATATAGGGCTTTAAATTATTATAGGGTATTTTTGCCTGCGGCGCAGGCAAAAATACCCTGCCTCTATAATCTGGAATCTATAGATTACTTTCAAGGATAAGTATAATATGCTCGATTCATTATTATTGATAATATTTATCAATAGTATTTATAGAGTTATTCTCACATAAACCCTTTGCACAAACAATAATACTAGCCCTGATAATTCACAAAGGTTTGGATTCACTCTTTACGGAGAGCTTAAAAGCCTGATCTTTATTAATTTTTAAAGTGTGTCAAATTTAACTTAAGTAACTATTTGAGTTTTGAGAGGCTGTAACAAATTAACGAATTAACTGGGCTGGGCATTATTAGTTAATAAATATGACCAAAATACTGATTTTTAAGGAAAGTAGAGATAATAGTTTTACAAAACACAATTTATTATTTTTTTATGTACTTATTAAAACTACACATTGCAACAAACGGTTAATTGTATTTCATATGTGATGCAATATAATAAATTCATATTAGTATTTTTTGAACTTTATTAAAAAATGAAAAAGTTTTATTTAATAATAACAATAATATTCTTTTTATCTTTATTAATTCCGTTGAAACTATTCGGTCAATATTATACTGAAAATTATGATGAATATGCTCCAAAAAGTTTTCTGTTTGTCGTTGATTGTTCAAAAAGAATGAATAGAAAATTTAACGATGAAGATGAAAAAAGAAAAATAGATTTAATAAAATACTGGCTACCTGAATATATTGAAAAATTGCCATTCGGAATCCCCATTGGTATAAGAGTTTATGGCCATGAAGATGGAATGATCACTTTTAGTAAATGCGATAACTCTGATATTATTTCTTATGTTGGCACAGAAAAAAGACATAACATTGAGCAAGTTTTAGACAAAATAGACATGTCAAAAGAAATCCCTCTGGGCTTTGCCTTAAATAAGGCAATAACTTATGATTTTACTGATGTAGGGGGATATAAAGAAATTATTCTAATAACTGACAACATTGGAAATTGTAAAAGCAAGCCATGTAAAATTGTTCAAAATTTATTAAAGAAAAGAAATGATATAAAAATAAATATTATAGGGTTCGGAGTAAAATCCAAGTCTGTAGAAAAAAACCTAAAATGCCTTATAGCTGATTCTTCTGGTGAATATTTTAATGTTAATAATTTAGACGAATTTAAAACTGTCCTGAATAAAATAATTTTAGGTTCCACAAGTCCCTGCAGCAAATAAATACTATAAAGAAGTGTTTTTACCCTGCAACAGTGGTCATAGGGCCGGTTCTGTCAGCAGTTACAAATTGAATTGCATAAGGATCATCAGATTCAATCATCTCTGTAGGTGTTCCACTCCAGACAATCTTTCCATTATAAAGCATTATAACCCTATCAGCAGTTCTTTGAATTGTAGACATCTGGTGTGTTACAACAATACATGCCGAATTCAGGTCATTTTTAAGCCTTTTAATATAGTCTTCAATAACTGTAGAAGCAACAGGATCAAGACCAGCTGTTG
>JBFMGH010000241.1:0-6402 GCA_040752795.1 Cyanobacteriota bacterium | reverse complement strand
AATCACCATTGCTGCTATAAGTAATTCCAAGATTTGCCCATATACTTGCGTCTTTATTATCAATCTCTAAAGCTTCATCAAAAGCCTTTATAGCATCTTTATGCCTTCCTGCAGCTGAGTATGCATTACCAATATTATTGTATACTATTTTATCTGAAGGACTTAATTCAAGACATTTTTTATATAACTCAATAGATTTAATATATTCACCTGTTGCTAGGCAATCATTAGCTTTTAAAAATAGTTCTTCAAAATTTTCAGACATTCTAGTTTACCTTTTATTATGCTTTCACTTTAACAAATATATTCTAACCCAAATTCTTCACAAATAAGGAATAACTTCATTTTATATCCATTAGTCTACAAAAACATATTATATTTATATGAAGACCATATTTCTTTATTCCCAAAAATCAAAACATCTGCTAAATTATAGGTAGAATATTTTAGTAAAAATTGATATTATCGACTTTACAGAGGATCAATACCTGGATTTATGAGCTTTAAAAGAAAACCAATAATTAACACTCATTGCCATTTTTTTAATCTAAAATTTATTCCCGGTGAAATGGTTGAACTACTCAGCCATATCACTGAAGACATGGCAAAAGAAGAATGGTTTGGAGTTAGTGCTGGCATTTTGTTTGAGCTTACACCCGGCAAAGAATATAAACGAATAACTAGATTTCTCAGAACATTCAGACTACCAATAGAAAGAGTCGTAAAAGAATATATTAAAAGGATGGATGAAGCAGGTATTGATATATGCGTTCCTTTATTAATAGATTTTGAACAGGCTGTTCCAGATACAAAAACTCCTGATACCGATATACCATATTATAAAAAAAGAAAAGAAAGTCAAATAGCTTTAATATCAGAGCAAGCAGCAAAGTATCCCTGGCGCATTTTTCCGTTTGTAATGTTTGACCCGAGAAGAAAAAATGCCGTAGAAATATGCGTGGAAGCAATTGAAAAATATGGATATATTGGTATTAAACTCTACCCGGCACTTGGCTATCATCCTGAGCCTGCAATAAACTATACACCAGGGCCATACTGGGAAAGATTTATAATTAAAAGTAAAAAATCAGCTCAAAGACTAGACAGTTTATACCAGTATTGCAGTGATAATGAAATTCCTATCATTACTCATGCTGATGTTGACGGGGCCTATACAAGTGAACGATTCTCAAAAACCCCCTGGTATGTTAATAATCTAATAAAAATTATTGAACTGGACAAAATTAGAGAAAAAGAAGTCTGGCCTTTAACAGAAATTTACAACTGGATGCTGCCAATACAGGAATACAACCTGAAAATTAACTTTGCACACCTTGGTGGTAATTACTTTCACAATAGCAAGGTAATGAGAAAAAAAGCTGCCAGATGGAGGAGACAAATATTAAACTTTATTTCAGTTTCTATAAATAAGAATAATAGTTTTGGAAAAATATATTCTGACCTTTCATACCATTATATGGCCCTTGAAGAGCGATACCAGAAACAGTATTTTAGAGATCTACAGGATATACTTTTTCAAGAAGATTATCAATCAAGAATTCTTTTTGGAACCGATGCAAGTTTATTGAGCCATACATGGAAGGAAATTGATTATATTACACCATTTAAAAATGAAGACTTTCTTGCAAAACCTTTACAAGAAAAAATCCTCAGTGATAACCCGACCGAATTTTTATTTAATAATGCTAAAATACCTAATACTTATATAAACTTTTTAAAACAAAATGCCTCTCCCGATGCTTTCCTGAATCTGCCAGACTGGGTAATTAAAAAAGAAAACAACTTTTACATTGTTACTAATAATGATTTACAATGACCATTGATAATAAATTCTATATCTTAAGAAAGAGGATGTATTTTTTTATTATGTATAATTGAAATAATTCATTGTTAGAAACTACAAAAATAATCCAAACTCTGAACAATAAGGAGTCAGTGATGAAACAGCTAAAACTCTTATCAACATTTTTTTTAGGGCTTACTTTATGTCTTTTCTGCACAACAATATATGCACAGGATAATGAAACAGAAGACATTGTTGAACCATATATCAAATATGCTGATCCTGCTGATGAACCATTCGATGATATAGAAGATCCATCTAGTAATATTGAAACTATACCAGAATTAAATATTGTACTACCAGATGATATACCAAGAGGCAATAATATACCTGAAGAAGATACTACTAACGGTATAGATGATGATAAAGACGATTTAATTGACGAAGGACCCTCCAGAGGAAACTGCATGGTTGTGATTTATTGCTCTGACAAAAGTGAAGATGATGAATGGGCTCTTAGAGTTGACAACATTTTAATGGGTACTCTGAGAAAGAAACAGGCACGATTCTGGACATTTAATCTTGAACCTGGAGAGCACAGAGTCAATGTTGAAGAAGTGTTTGATCTTGAAAATACTGGAGAGTATAATATCTGGTTTGGCAATTGCAATAAGGTTAAAGGGCCGCCAATAGACCCTTTCAACTCCAGTGAACAAGAATTTTTCGATTGGACTATAGAAGTACCACAATAAAAACTATGAGAACACTCTGACGTGAATGTAGATATATCCTCAAAAAAAATATCAACCCCGATGGATATAGGGACAATTCTTAGTCGTACCTGGAGGTTATACAGGCTAAATTTTTATAAAATAATCCCTTTCAGTATTATACCTACTGTTATAGCCTGGATTATATTAATATTTATAACCAGTATAAAAAATACTATCTATTCATCAAACCATATATATAATTCATGCTTTATTACACCTGCAAACTGTATATTTTCTCTGGGTATTATATTCTTAGCATTATTCAGCAATTATGCAATTTCACAAGCTTTTTATAAGATTTTTTTTCAGGATAATTCTAACATATCAGATATTTCTAAAGAACTCCTGATTAATAAAAGAAGAATCTTGGACCTTGGAGGCTTATTCATTTTTGAGATAGCTGCTATTGGTGTTTTTGATGTCCTTCTATTTGTTTTGATTGCTTTTTTTATGGGTGCTATAAGTGTTATATTTCAAGGTACAATATCTATATGCAATTCAATTATGATTGTATTAATTTCTATATGCGTTTTGCTGCTTTTATTATTTCAATTTTATTTTTTTATATTACAAAATATTTTTATAGCACTGGATAATATTAAGGTTTTAGAAGTATTCAAAACAATATTTAGGTTTCTTTCAAGGTCAGCAATGAGGTTTATACTTTTTGGATTCTGTCTGGTAAGTATATGGTTTTCAATGCTGATAACATTTAATTTACCTTTTTCATTAACTATTTTACTTTTAGAAAGATTCGCCGGACTGAGTAAAGATAGCCTGACATCATTGTTAATATATAAGTTTGGCGAAGGGCTTAGTGCTACTATAGCCTGGCCATTTATTATCGGATCAATAACAATCTTCATTATCGATTGCAAAATTAGATATGAAGGTATTGACCTTCTTAAAGCTATTAAACAAGAGCGCCATTTGCTTAATACAGTTTAAAAACTATTTATTGCGAGCTATAGGCTTCTTCAACCTTATCAACATAAGTTTGCTGCCATGATTTAACAGTGGTAATAAAATCATTCTTTGTTTTATCATATTCTGCTTCAACCGTATTAAAGCTCTCTTTAAAAAATTTCTCTAATATAGCATAATCTACACCTTTATTACACATACCTTTAGCTTCTTGCAACAAAGAGCTATCTTTCTTTAGGCTGAATATTAAAGAATCATAAGAATTTGTAAAGGTTTTAGTTGGTCTGAAAGATGCTAGTTTGTTAATTGTTGTATCAGTTAAAACAAATCTGTCCTGTGCATATTGACATATAGCTTCTTCATTTGTCTGAGCATTTTCAGGTTGAATATTATCTACTAGCTTTTCGTTACTATCCATAAAATTTCTAAAAACTTTATAAAATTGCTGCGCAAAATACACATCGGCCTGAGATGGCACAATATTTTCTGCTTTAAGAGTATTTAATGGAACAATAAAGCAAATAAGTACCAATATTAATAAAAATAAATTCCTAATCATTTTAACTCCCCTTTAAAACTTACTTCAAATTATTTAAAACACCATCTACTTTATTACTAATACTAGAATCAAGTAATTTTGATTGTATAAGATTTTTCTTGGCTTCTTCCAGATTTCCTATTTCAGCATAAGAAATTCCTAACAAATAAAATATTTCAGCTTTTTTGGGATTAAGTTCTCTTGCTTTTTCAAAATGGTCAACAGCCTGGTCAAACTCTCCCCTGTCACCATATACTACACCTAGATAAAAAAACGCCAGATCATTTTTATTATTAATAAGAATAGTTCTTTTAAAATGTTTGATAGCAAGAATATCTTTGCCAAGGTCTAAATTAATCAAGCCTAAATTATAAAAATACCTGTCTTGAGAAGGGTTATAATCTGACAATCTTTCAAAAAGTACTAAAGCCTTTTCATAATCTTTCAAAAAATAATAACAAGAAGCCAGATCATCCATAGCCTCAAGGTCATCCGGATTAAGAGTAATTACTTTTTCATAATATTTAATAGCTTGAGAATAATTCTTTTTTGTATAATAAAGAGTGGCAAGGTTATAATTAGTTGATACCTTATTTGGATTTAGAAATGTTGTCTTTCTATACCATTCTATAGCTCTATCAAAATCTTTTAATCTTGAATAAACAGTACCAAGGTTATTGCAAACTATGTCATCTTTTGGGTTAATTTCTATTGCCTGATTATATACTTGCAAAGCCTTTTCAAGTTCATCAGATACCAGATAAGAATTCCCGATCTTATTAAGAATTTTGACATCACTGGGGCTCATTAATAATGCTCTATAATATGCTTTAATAGAATCATCAAAGCGTTCTAAAGCAAAATAAATATCGCCAAGGTTTTCATAAACATTAAAATAATCAGGATCAACTTCAGCCAGGCGTTCATAAAACTTTCTAGCATTTTCAAAATCTCTTTTATCTCCGTATGCCAGCCCCATGTTATATAAGACAACAGAATCGTCAGGTTTTATTTTAAGAGCTTCAGAATACTTTTCTATTGCACTGTCAAAATCACCTTTACCCGACAAAGCACTACCAATAATATTAATTGATTTAAAATCATAAGGGTCAATTGATAAAGCCTTCTCACAAACACTAATTGCACAATCAAACTCTCCAACAGAACATTCTATAACTGCTAAACCATGATAAGCTTCTAACTCTTGAGGGAATAATGTTATTAATTTCTTATAATACTCTTTTGAACTCTCCAGATCTCCAGTAGAATAATAAAAATCAGCTGTTTCATAATATGCAGGTAAAAATTCAGGATCAAGCTCAATAGTTTTAAGCAAATTCTCTTCAGCTAATTCAGGTTGGCCATAACGTATATAGCTTACCGCAAGATTATAATATGTAAGGCTATCATCTTTATTTAAACTAATAAGCTTATTAAATATTTTTATTGCCTGATCATAATCGTTTTTATAGCTATAAGCGATCCCAAGATTTCCATATGAATTAATATCATCAGGATTAATAGCCAGAGCTTTATTAAACATCTCAATAGCTAAATCTAATTCTCCATTTTTAAGATATTCTTTACCTTCTTCATAATATTTAGAGGAATCTTCAGTCATTTAATATTCCTTAGAAATTAATCCGGTACAATATAAGATTTATGCATAGCTATATCAATACTAAAAATAACTCAGCTAACAGTAAATGAACACCGGGTAAAAAATGATCGTTTGGGTGTTTTCACCCTCACTGCAAAATCACTAATTTTTGCTATTTTATTAGAAATAAGTTGTGCTTAGGTCTCAATATTATAAGCATAAAAAAGACCCAAACAATAAATCAAAATTAAATATGTTTATACTAATCCTTTGAAAGTAATTTATAGATTCCAGAGAATTATGGGCAGGATGTTTTGCTTGCTAAGCAGGTAAAAACACACCCTGGAATAATTTAACCCGGATTATTCACAAAGTTTCGGAAATAGATCTTTACCAAGGGCTTAAAAGGCCCGCAGGGCGGGCCTTTTAAGCCCGATCCTCTAAAACCTGGTCCCTGTTAAATATTTACAGTGTGTTAAATGCATAAATCTTTAACTTAAGTCATTACTTGAGCCTTGAGAGGTTGTAACAAATTCACGAATTAACCGGGTTAAAGTCATATATCCTTTACTTTCGTGAATTATTACAAAAGATTTTGAATAATCCACAATAAATCAGGAAGAACCATTCTTTCTGTTTTTATGATTGATTAACTATACCAATCCACGTAAGTAAATTATATATGCTTTAAATTTACTACAGGGTGTTTTTAGGTGCACAGCACCGAAAAAAAACCCCCCCATAATTACCAGAAATATATAAT
>JBFMGH010000240.1:0-4195 GCA_040752795.1 Cyanobacteriota bacterium | reverse complement strand
GCTAAGCAAGCAAAAACACCCCCTGTAACCTCCTCGCTGATTCCTGATTTGTGAATAATTCGGGTTAAAGTATTTCACCAGACAGCAATGAAATTGAATAGTAGTTTAAAAAAGAAAAGGAAAGGGTCATTTATATGACCCTAAAACAACAGGACGATGTGGAAGAATTATATAACTTTAAGAGATAATTTCTCTGCTTGAGCCAGTCTTCTTCTTCTAAGCTTGCAGGAAATATCTATCATACCCTGATAGCAGGAGCACAAATAAGTAGCATCGTCTTCAGGTAAAACTTGAAGGGCTTTATTTAGTGCTCTTTTTGCTTCTTCAAATCTTCTCATTCTGAGTAGAAGAGTAATTTTTTGATCATAAAGAGAGGGTAATAGAAATTTGTCTTTATTGTTAACAAGTTTAAAAGCTTTATCACAAAACAACAATGCTTCATCGTATCTGCCAAGGACATCGAGTGTACCTGCTTTAGAGCCAAAAGCTTCAGCGGAAGTAGGGTCTGCTTTGATGGCTTTTTCGAAGTAGGTAAGAGCTTCTTCGTCTGAGTCCATACAGAACAATATATCGCCTTTTAAAATTAAAGCTTTGACGTTATCGAATTCGATTGACAATGCTTCATCTACTTGTTCCAGTGCCAGTTCGTAATTTCTATTATATGAAAAGTTATCACTAGCTTCTCTAACGAGTTTTTCAACATTTAAGTTAGTAATTTTTCTGCAATTTAAAGCTGGTTCCATGTATTTACACCACTACAAAAACCAATAACCGTCGACCCCTATTAAATTTTAAAACTTTTATAGGAAGTTACCTAAGATATATTACCAAATATCAAAAGAGTTGTTTTAGTGGCAAATAGGTTCTGAAATTTTATAATATCGATATTTTCGATATTGTATTCTTCAAAATGTTCACTACATCACATTTGTATGCATCATATACATACATACTATTGTAAACCCCTTTCATGGCGTGGAAATAAAAAAGTTTTTTTTTTTTATAATCTCCTTAATATTTTTATACGAAAATAGTTTAAGGAAGTTGAAATGGTTTTACAGAGGGAGTTTTGGGTAATGGATCAATGTAAAGGATTTTTAAGCTATACAAAGTTTGATTTCAAATTTGAATGCTTAATAAAAGATTTATTGAAATTTTAAAAGTCAGGATATTGTTATTATTATCACTAGATATAGTGTAAATAATAAAAATTTACATAAAATAACGCTGAAAATAGTGTTTTTACATACATAGTATTTCGCTTTTTTTTGTATTATATTAGTCTAACTCAAAAAAGATAAGAACCTTTTAAAATTATTGTTATGTAAGACTATAGAGTAAAGTTAGGGGAGAAAAAATAAGTGCTTACTAAACTTGATGAACAACCGATGTTACTTTCCGATAATGCAATAGCAGTATTGACAAAAAGATATTTAAAAAGAGATGAAAATGGTAATGCGACAGAAACACCAGCGGAATTATTCTGGAGAGTAGCCAGAAGTATAGCTGAGGCAGATAAATTACATAATAAAGATGATGAATATATAGATGTACTCTCAACAAGTTTCTATAATATGATGACTTCAGTGTCTTTTATGCCAAATAGCCCAACACTCATGAATGCAGGAAGAGAGTTAGGTCAGTTATCAGCTTGTTTTGTATTACCAGTAGAAGATTCATTAGATGCAATCTTTGAAGCTGTAAAAAATACAGCATTGATTCATAAAAGTGGTGGAGGAACTGGCTTTTCTTTTTCAAGATTAAGACCCAAGCATGATATTGTAAGAACGACAATGGGTGTATCATCAGGCCCCATATCATTTATGGAAGTTTTTAATTCAGCCACAGAAGCAGTTAAGCAGGGAGGAACACGCCGTGGAGCCAATATGGCCATATTGCGTGTAGATCATCCAGATATAATGGAATTTATTAACTGCAAGTCTGACCCTTCACGTCTTACCAATTTTAATATATCTGTAGGTATCACTAATAAGTTTATGGATGCTGTTTTAAGTGACGAGAATTATGATCTTGTTCATCCAAGAACTAAGCAGGTTGTTACACAATTAAAAGCTAAAGATGTATATGACACAATAGTTAATTATGCATGGAAAAACGGTGAGCCAGGTATAGTATTTCTAGATAGAATAAATAAAGACAACCCAACCCCATTAATAGGTGATATTGAATCAACTAACCCCTGCGGTGAAGTACCGTTATTGCCATATGAAGCCTGTAATCTGGGATCAGTTAATTTAGGAGTTATGGTCAAGAACGATATTAATGGTAAACCATCTATAGATTGGAAGAAGCTTGGAGATACAGTTCAACTGGCAACACATTTTCTTGATAATGTAATAACAGTCAATAATTTTCCATTACCGAAGATAAAAGATATGGTTTTAGCCAACCGCAAGATAGGTCTTGGAGTAATGGGCTGGGCAGATATGTTATTAAAAATGGGTATATCTTATAGTAGCGAAGAAGGAACTCATTTAGCCCGGCAGGTAATGGAATTTATAGATTACAAATCAAAAGAAGAGTCAATAAACCTTGCTCAGGATAGAGGTTCATTTCCTAACTATGAAGGAAGTGTTTATGACAGTGGTACATACCTTTATTCCAAGTACAAAGGAACATCAGCTGGCATTATTATTGATGAGATGTGGAAAGAGCTTGATGAAAGAATTCAGGCAGAAGGTATTAGAAATGCTACAACAACATGTATTGCACCAACAGGTTCAATTAGCATAATAAGTAGTGCTTCTGGAGGAGTTGAACCCTTATTCGCTATTAGTTTTATTAGAAATATTATGGACAATACTGAACTTGTTGAGGTTAACCCAATATTTGATCAAGTAGCCAGAGAGAGTGGATTTTATAGTGAAGAATTAATGAGAAAAATTGCTCAGAAAGGCACGTTACATGGCATTGATGAAATTCCTGAAGATGTTAAAAGAGTATTTGTAACATCACACGATATAACACCAGAGTGGCATGTCAGAATGCAGGCTGCATTCCAGAATCATACAGATAATGCAGTGTCTAAAACAGTTAATTTTACCCACGAAGCTACAAAGGAAGATATATCAGTAACCTATAAACTGGCCTATAAACTCGGCCTTAAAGGAATAACAGTATATAGAGACGGTAGTAGATCATTTCAACCAATGAACATAGAAAAAGTTGCCAAAGATTCAGAAAACTCTACCGGTCCTTTAGTACCAGAACCCAATACTGTTGAACCAAGAAAAAGACCAGCACGCACAGAAGGCATAACAGATAAAATTAATACCGGATGTGGTGCACTATTTGTCACTATTAATAGTGATGATAAAGGCCTTTGTGAAGTATTTGCACGTATGGGTAAATCAGGTGGATGTGCAGCATCACAAGCAGAAGCCGTAGGAAGGCTTATATCATTAGCTCTAAAAAGCGGTATATCAATTAATCACATTATTGAACAGCTCAAAGGTATCAGGTGCCCCTCACCATGTCTTGGTCAGGGTGGGTTTGTGCTATCATGCTCAGATGCTATAGCCCAGGTACTTAATAGAAATACTGCATGCCCTGGCGATACTAAAGAATGTACTGCTGCTAGTCAACACTCTAAATCAGTTGTTAAGAATATCAAAAATACTGAATCCTCTAAGGCTGATGTTGGAATGTGCCCTGAATGCCCTGATTGCGGCCATATGCTCGAGTTCTCAGAAGGATGCGTAGTTTGTGCAGCCTGTGGATACTCAAAATGTAGCTAATTTATAATATTTATAAATTTCTAAAGGGGTCTTTATAGATCCCTTTTTACGTATGTTGTTAATTCAGATTACAAATCAGGAATCAGTGAGGAGGTTACCCGACCCCTACAATCTGGAATCTATAGATTGGTTATAAAAATCAGTATATATATTTGAAGATAGAGTGCTGACAGGCTTTGGCCAGGGCTTTACCCCAGCCCCTTTAAAAATTGGCTGGACCCCCACCAAATTATCACCAACAGGCTACGCCTGCTTGCTGGCCTTCTTGTGGTATTCTGCTTTGCTTCGCTCAGCAGAACGCCGGAACGGAGAATTATGATTATAACTATCTATAATTTTGTTTGTACTTACTCAACACTATAACGGATAATGATTTTTACCTTTATAACAATACATGGCATTGATTTATTTCAGGGTGTTTTGCCTGCTGCGCAGGC
>JBFMGH010000239.1:0-4278 GCA_040752795.1 Cyanobacteriota bacterium | reverse complement strand
TCGACTTTAGCAGTTTTAGCAGTTGCAGGATATACCCATGGGTCTATTAAACCTACTATATGGTCTATACGAACACCGCCCGGGTTATCGCGGAACATTTTGTCAAATCTTGTTTTTATTAGCTGGCCACCTTCTCCTAAAACAGGTATGCCATTTTCTTTTTTAATATTTCCTGCTGCATCTTTAACAAATAATTTATCAGGGTCAATAGCTGGAAAACCCCAGGCTTGACCATCTTTTGAGAAATAATCTGGTGGAACACCCAGTCTTTGATCATTCATAAATACATTCTGTAAAGCCCACCAGTCTCTGTCTGAATATGTTACTTGAATATCTGCAATTGTTTTTACAGGAACTTTTTTAACTATATCAGCTTTTTGCTGACTCATTACAAACTGGCAGAATTTATAATATTCCATCTCGTCAGAGAGTTTAGGATCTGTTTCTAATTCTTTTAGTCTGGCCTGTGCTTTTTCTTGTTCAGTTTTGTCTTTTGAAGAGAGCATTTTAGTTAAATTTTTATCTAAATCATTCCATACACCCCAGTAGTCATTGCCATTAGCTTTGGCTAATGCTTCATAGCGTGCATCTGATTCTAACCATAATTTATTAGATTCTTTAAAAGAATCAAATTTTTCCTGTAGTTCTGAAATTTTACTTGCATCTGAACCGGATAGTTCAGGTAATTTATCTACTTTCGCTTTAAAATTACTCCATGCTTCTTGCAAAGCAGCATCCTGCTTATCGTAAGCATATTCATAAGAAACACGTCCGGTGTCTTTCGCTTCATTGTTTGCTACAATTGTATTAAAGGTTTCTTCAGATAGTATGCCAGCCCATTCTGGCTTAGTTAGAGCATTTAAGTCAATAAATAATGTATTGTCTGAGAAAACTGTACTTGTATATGGTGAAGCATCAGAGCTTTTAGTTTTTCCGCTGGGGCCAAGTTGAACGCTGTTGAAGCCCAGTTTGTTTAAAAACTCCATAAATTTAACACCACCACTGGTGTAAGGGGAGCCAATGCCTGTGTCTTCACTGCTTAATGAGGGAAAGCTAGGGCCGTGAGCTATTATTGAGAGGTTCTGTTTATCTAATTCTTTTAACGCATTCTGAACAGCTTTTTGATATCCGGCCTGTTCATCTTGTTTTAATTTTCTACCGAAAGAAACTTGTTTTGAACGTTTGGAATCTAATGAATAAACTTGCTGGGAAGAGGAAACAGAAGTAATCATATTTTTTATCCTTATTTTTTTTTAACTGAGAGAAGTTATTGAATTGAAGAATACTTGAATTAATGTTTATAAAATGGTCAAGATTCAAAGTTGCCTTTTTTATAAAAATTGTTAATTAATTTGTTACATTGATTGTACTGTTCAGAATCATTATTGTTATACTAATCCACGGAAGTAAACTATATATGGCTTTAAATTATTTTAGGGTGTTTTTTGCGTTGCTGCGCAAGCAAAAATACCCTGCCTCTATAATCTGGAAACTAAAGCTTACTTTCAAGAATCAATAGAGCTCATTTTATTTGCTAACAAAAATTTGAAATTCAATTTATTTAATGGGATATTATTTTTCAGTTATTGTTTTCACTGTGGGTTTTTTCACCTTCAAAAAATTAAACAATAATTTATTAAGATTTAAGGGAGTTTTATAATGCTTAAGAAGAAATTTTGTTTAATAGCACTAATAATTTTTATTATATTTAGTATTTTGGGTGTGTTTAACAGTGCAAATACATATGTATTTGCCAAAAAGGATAGATTGAAACTTGCTACAACAACCAGTGTTGAAGATACGGGTTTGATGTATGAATTAAATAGGGCTTTCAAGAAATCAACTGGTATTGATGTAGATGTAATAGCTGTAGGAACAGGTAAAGCACTTAAGCTTGGTGAAAATGGTGATGTTGATGCTGTGCTGGTTCATGCAAGAGAAGCTGAAGAAAAATTTGTTAAAGATGGCTTTGGCTTAAATAGAAAAGATGTAATGTATAATGACTTTGTTATTATAGGGCCAAAAGATGATCCGGCAAAACTTAAAGATGCTATAAATGTGGCCGATGCATTTAAAAAATTATCTGAGAGTAACATTATTTTCATCTCAAGAGGAGATGATTCAGGTACACATAAAAAAGAAAAGGCATTATGGTTAGATATAAATTATGAACCAATGGGCAGCTGGTATAAAGAAGCAGGGTTAGGTATGGGTAAGACAATATTAATGGCTGATAATTTTAATGCTTATACATTGACTGACAAAGCATCCTTTTTAAACCTTGAAGATAAAATTAAGCTTGTAATTTGTTATCAAAATGACCCTAAACTAAAAAACTATTATGGCATTATTGCTGTTAACCCTGAAAGGTATAAGAATATTAACTTTGATGGTGCCAAATTATTTATTGATTTTATAACTTCTGACGAGGGGCAAACAATAATAAATAACTTTAAAATAAAAGGTCAACAACTGTTTTACCCTGATGCCAAACAACAGGAAAAATAATAATGCTTCAAAAAACAATAATGGAATCCTTTTACCTTCTGTTTAGTTTTGATAATGAACTAAGTATAATAGTTTTTACAACCTTAAAAATTGTACTTGCTTCAATTTTGATTGCAAGCCTGATTAGTGTACCGCTTGCGATTTCTATTAGTTTTATGAAAGAAACCCCCAAAAAATTTTTAACTGCAATATTTAATAGCCTTCTTGCTGTTCCAACAGTTGTAATAGGCTTATTTGTATATATGTTAATTTCAAACGCCGGGCCATTTGGAGAATATAAGTTACTTTTTACACCATTTGCTATAGTTATAGGTCAGACAATTCTTGCTATACCTATAATAACTTCTTTTATTCTTGCGGGTTTTTCTAAAACAGATATTTTAATGCAAGAAACGATAAAAACTCTTGGAGCTGGAACTATTGAGATGGTAAAAACTATAGCTGTTGAACATAAAGCACTTATTTTATCATCAATATTGGCTGGTTTTGGTAGAGTTATAGCAGAAGTAGGCATATCTATGATGCTTGGAGGTAATATAAGATTTTATACAAGAACTATTACCACTGCAATAGCGCTTGAAACTGGTAAAGGTGAATTTGCTCTTGGGCTTGCTTTGGGTATTATTCTAATAACTATAGCAATTCTTGTTAATTTCTTTGCCCATTATTCAATCAAAAATAGTAGTAATTTGAGGGCGGCATGATTTATAAACTTAAAGACATTATCTATAATTATGGATCAAGGAAAGTGTTAGATATAAAAAATCTTCAAATTGAAGAAGGGAATATTCACGTAGTTTCTGGTGCTAATGGTTCTGGTAAAACAACACTTTTAAAAATTTTTAATGCCTTAATTAAAGTTCCTAAAGGGATTATTTTATTTAAAGATAAACCTGTAGAAAAAGATAATATAAAATTAGTAAGAAATAATACTGTTTATGTTCATCAAAACCCGATATTATTCTCAGGAAATGTTTCAGATAATGTTGGTTATGGATTAAAAATAAGGAAGTTTCCTAAAGATAAAATTGATCAAACGGTACAACAGGTTCTTAATTTAGTAGGACTTCAAAATTTTGAATCAAGGAAAAGTAATAATTTATCTACCGGTGAAATAAAAAGAGTTGCTATAGCAAGAGCACTTGCCATTAATCCAGAAGTTTTAATTCTGGATGAACCTAATGCTCATATGGATAGACAAAGCCTTGAACAGATTGAACAAACTTTTAAAGATATTAATAAGATTCATAATACTACTATTATTATAAGTTCTCACGACAGTTCTTTTAACAATCAGATTGCTCATAATATTATTATGCTTGAAAAAGGAGAGATTGTAAGCTAAAAATTTATGGAAAATTATAATTCATTAAAGTAATATTAAATGTAATAATGTAATTGAGTGATAATATGTAAGATCATTCAAGCAGTTAATTAAAGATTGATAAAAAATGATTCACCCTGATGATGCTCTAAATACTATTATAAATTCAGCTGTTGTACTTGGTTGTGAAACTATAAAGGTTATTAATTCTAATGGTAGAATTTTATATAATGATATTTATTCAAATATAGATCTACCCGGGTTTAATAAATCTGCCATGGATGGATATGCTTATAATTCTAAAGATAATTTAACAGAATATGAATTAGTTGAAGTTATTCCAGCCGGACATATACCTGAAATTAAGCTTAAAAAAGGCCAATGTTCAAAAATAATGACAGGGGCTATGTTGCCAGAAGGTGCAGATAGAGTTATTAGAGTTGAAT
>JBFMGH010000238.1:0-4057 GCA_040752795.1 Cyanobacteriota bacterium | reverse complement strand
CTTTTGCCAAATAGTTTCTGTTACACAATCAACAGAGGGAACTACCAAATCTGCATGTTTTAAATCTTCAATTACATCAGGCATCCATAATAAAGAGCTATTTGTAATTACGGCAACAGGTATCTCTGAATATTTTTTAACTTGAGAAATAAGCCACCCTAAGTCCTTATTCAATGTAGGTTCACCTGATCCAGAGAATGTTAAATAGTCAATATTTGAAAATTTATCGATTGATTCTTTGATATCATTTAAGACAAGTTCTTTATCTATAAAAGATTGCCTGATTACAGTATGCTTTGATGTTTGAAAAAGTTGACAATACACACAATTATATGTGCATGTTTTAAGTGGAATAATATCAATACCTAAAGAAAAGCCCAGTCTTCTTGAAGGTACCGGGCCAAAAGTAAATTTTTTCATGATATTTCTTACCTGAATTTATTCATCATACATTCTAATAACTTCATTTCTTTTTCCTGTACCTCAGGACTTTCCTGCAACATAGCAACATCACGTACTTCGTTAAGCTTATCAGTCAATGTTGGCTTGTTTACATTGTAGAATGTTCCAGTATACATTGGCGCTTTTTGCAATGCTAAATATACTGCAGCAGCACGATCAGTAACATTGTGGTTTTCTGGCAATGGCTGAAGGTTTTTCTTGATTGATTCATAGGTTACTTCAGTGTTATATTGCACACAGGGGCTCATTACATGTATAAATGAGAATCCTCTATGCTCCATGCCATCTATAACAAGCTGGGTTAGTTCTTTTAAGTTGCCAGAAAAGCCTCTTGCAATGAACGATGTGTCATTGCCCAGCGCAATTAGCACAGGATTAAGCTTTTCATCAAGACTTTCATAAGGGTTCACTTTTGTATGTAATTGTATCGGAGATGTTGGAGAAGCCTGACCTTTTGTAAGACCATAAATAGCGTTGTCCATAACAATGTAGGTCATATCAGGGTTTTTTCTTGATGTATGCAAAATATGATTACCACCTATGCTGAAACCATCGCCATCACCACCTGCAACAACAACTCTTACTTTAGGGTTAGCAGATTTGATTCCAATAGAAAGAGGTAATGCTCTACCGTGAACTGAATGAAACCCGTATGTTTTTATAAAATATGGAATACGGCTAGAACACCCTATTCCTGATGCTACAACTAATTCCTCCGGCGGTATACCAAGCGCTGAAAACGCTTTAAGCATTGCATTAAAAACCGAATAGTGGCCACAACCAGGGCACCAGCTAGGCTTAACGTGATTTTTATAATCATCTGGTTTATATTCTACTATCATTTTACTCCTCCTCGCATAATTCTTTAATTTTGTTGTAAATTTCTGTTGGAGTAAAGTTCTGACTATCATATTTATTCATACGAATAATTGTAATAGCCTTTTCAAGAGTAAACTTAGGGATAACAATATTTGCTATCTGGCCAACAAAATTTCTTTCAGGGAATATTATAATATCTTTATTGGCAATAAATTCGTTTATCCAGCTATCTGGCATCGGATAAAGAATTTTAGGATACATTACTTCAGCCTTATAACCTTCTTTTTCTGCTAGTTTTATTCCTTCTAAAACAGGCATTGTTGAGCTTCCCCAGGTAATAAAGCCAATTCTAGCTGTTGGATCTCCATATTTCTTGCATGAATGGAAATCATATTTCGCATATTGAAGTTTGCGAAATCTTTTTTCGGTCATGGCAGCATGTACCTTAGGATGATAGCTTGGTGCTGATAGCTCATTATGTTCTAGCCCAGTAGCAACATAAGTTCCTCCTGCCAGCCCTGGATATGACATTGGAGACACTCCAGTAGGTGTAATGCCATATCTTAAATATGGTACTGTTTTATCAATTGGTTTATACCATTCACGCTCAAGTCGTTCTATAGACTTCAAGTTAATAGGGTTTACAGATTCTCTTCTCTGGCCAATAGACTGATCTGATAATAAGATAACCGGTAACTGATATTTTTCAGCAAGATTAAATGCATTAACTGTTTGATAGAAACAATCTTCAACATTTGTAGGGGCGATAACTATTTTTGGTGTATCACCATGAGTTCCAAAAACAGCTTGAGATAAATCTCCCTGCTCAGGCTTTGTAGGTAACCCTGTACTAGGACCTCCTCTTTGAACATCAACAATAACCAGAGGTATTTCAGCCATCCCAGCTAGGCCAATAGCTTCTGACATCAAGGATAGCCCTGGACCACTTGTTGCTGTAAAGGATCTTAAACCAGCATATGACGCACCAATTGTCATAATAATAGCAGCAATTTCATCTTCTGCCAGAATGACGCTTCCGCCCAGCTTGGGCATTTCTGCAGCTATCCACTCCATTACATCGGTTGCAGGTGTAATGGGATATCCGGCATAAAACCTACATCCTGCTACAAGAGCGCCAAAAGCAACTGCCTCATTTCCTGTCATGACTAGTTTGCCATCTGTTGATGGAGTTAAAATAATTTGAGACAAGTTAACGTTCTTAATTGTTTCTTTTGCATAATTGATTCCTGCTTCAAAAGCAGTAATATTAGTATTTAAAACTGAATCACCTTTATGCTTAAATTTTGTTTCAATATCTTTAATGATTTGAGATTCAAAATCTACTTGTTTTACAATGCCTGTAAAAACTCCTAATGCAATCATATTCTTTGCTTTGGCAGCATCAATCTCTTTACTAAGCCTGGTAAAAGGTACTGGTATTTTATTAATCTTAAGATTAAGTTGGTTAACAGATTCAATAGAGGTTTCAGAATAATCATAAAATAGATATCCGCCTTCTTTAATAGAATCACAGAAGATATCAAGTATTTGTTCATTAAGAGCAAACATTAAGTCAGACTCTTCACCTGGTGTCCATGTTGGTTCAGAGCTCATTCTGAGTTGATACATGGTACTTCCACTGCCTCTTACTTCGGCAGGATAAATTTTATCTGTAGTTACATTTAAACCACATCGTGCTGCAGCTGCAGCTAGAACATCCCCAGCACTGATAGCTCCTTCTCCTGAAGCCCCAGCGATCTGGACTACTAAGTTATTTTGAGACATTTGACTCTAACTCCTGAGAATTTTAAAAAAATAATTATCTATTGTCACGCAATTTTCTATCTAATTGACATTATAATCCACTCTAAAGAATATATGTAAAGAGAAATTTTTAATTTTTTCCTAAAATATTTCATAATAAAAATCGAAAAAAATTGATATAAAAGCATAATAATAGTTTAAATAAATTTATTAATTATTATTTTCTAATTAAAAAACAATTTAGAAACTTGTATATAACTTAAATAAACACTTGGCACTAAAAACAATATAGATATTTGTTTTTATTTAATTTTTCTATGATTAATTTTAAACAAAATAATATTATAAAGCCCTCAGTATAACTAGTTTATAATAAGATTATATAATTTAATAAATACGAAAGGTATGATTTCTAAATATATTAATCGAATTAATTATAAGCAAGGCAATTATTTTGTTTACTATGTTTTTTCTATATTGGCTTTATTATTAATAAATCTTTGTTATAAATTGAATCAAAAAAGTGGTTCTTATAATACACCTTTTTTCCGCATTTCTATTTGTAACTTGAAACAGGTTTTCATAATTAATTGTCTGTGTTTTTGAGATATTTCATGAAATTTTATAACACTAATATACCCGGCTTTTGAAGTTAAACGGCTATCGTGATTTTTTGTATACAAAATTCTACCATTAGCTGAAATGGGTTCGTATGGAGTAAAAAATCCGGTTAAGTGTAATACCATATTGGCAATAAAACCAACTTGAAGATTCTCCTTTGTCCAGAATCGAACCCCTCCTCCGCTTATATCTATTGTATTACCTTTATAAGCCCTGTCTTTATATCCATCATTGTAATATATTTCAATAGGTCGCTGTATACTTACTCGAAAATATTCTCTCCGCTGGACCCTCTCTTTCTCCACAGGGTAATCAATTAATATTTGATCAGGTTGAAGTTTTCTAACGGTACTTGATAGAACAATAATGCCACTAAAAGAATAAACATTTA
>JBFMGH010000237.1:0-2859 GCA_040752795.1 Cyanobacteriota bacterium | reverse complement strand
TCTCTTAAGAATAGTTTGTTCCATATGTGCAAAAGTTTTATATTTCTAAATATGCAGAGTTAAAGTTGGAATTTGATTAGTAATGTTGTAAAACAATATATATGTATTATAAATAACAACCAAAACTATTAATTTTATATTAAAAATGATGAGAACAATTCTTAAATCAATAATATATACTAATTATACAAAGAATATGATTGTTAAGCAGGTATATACTCTTTAAATAAGAACTGTTACAAAGTCTGAGGTGGTTGTAAATAAACAATAAACGCTAATAAGATGATCTGTTATTGACGAAAATTATTTGTTCAGAGGCAATTCGGTGATTAAAATTTTTTTTATTAAAATAGAGAGTCACGGTCGTTATATTGCATTGAAATAAATTGGGAACAATAGAATTTGAGGAGGGAGATTATGATTGGAAGTGCATTAGGTATTGCGTCAAAGGGTCTAGAATTAGGAACCGATATTGCCGGTGTTGCATCAAGTGGTAAGAGCAAAGGTAAAAAAGGTGAAGGTAAAGGAGATAAAGCAGGAAAAATTTTAGAAGCTTTACTTCAAGTTTTACAAGCTTCACAGGGTGGCAAAGAAAAAAAAGCTGGTGGAGGTTTATTAGATGCTTTTTCAGAATTAACTAATGTTGTTGGTGGCGGCGGCGGCGGCGAAGCCCTTGGTGGGGTCGCTAAATTGGCCAGCAAGCTATAACTATTTGACAAGTTTTTCTAACATTAAAAAAGCCTCCTTCAAGGAGGCTTTTAAACTTTTTATATCATATTTATATTATGATAAATAACTTGCTACCCACAATATTGGGTTTACCGTTTATGTATCCGGCAAAATAACCACCAGGAACTGGTCTATTTTTACCATAAATTTCTTTATTATCATCTTCTTTGGTAAGAAATGGGTTGCCAGAAATTTTTGCTGTTGTTTGAATAGGTTTGGCATCAACGGGTTGAACATTTTGTATCCCGGAGAATCTGCTCGGGTTAACTAGTTCTGTAAATCTACTTAGAAATGATGACATATCCTGATGATTCCTTTTCCCTTCTTATTATTATTTTAATCGTAAAATTTTAAAAGTCTAAAAAATTTAGTATTTTATTAACTATTAATGTAATCGGAAAAATATTAAGAAACTTAAGCAACGATCTATCAATACTTAACGTTTGTTCAAATTATTTTTCAAATAGCCCAAAACCAACAAAGATACAAATAATTTTAACTATGCAACACATTGTAGAGCAATAAAATCAAGTCTTTTAAAAATCAAGAACTTGCAGAATTATTAAGATGATTAATAGTTTACATTTTTTTAATTGTCTCCTGTATAATAAATTAATACTTTATAGTATTTTTAATAACTGGACAAAGAAATTATTGAAAATACAAGATGAAAATAATTTAGCGTTTTAGTAATAAAGTTTTTAGTGAGGTATGAGTAAATGAACTTTGGAGTTTTAGGGAAAAATGGCGCTATTGCTGGTGGGATTATGGGAGTAATTTTTATTGTTTTATCATTACTATCAATGATTCCAATTGTAGGATGTATAACCAGCATAATTTCTTGTCTGGGTATGTTTGTGCCCGGAGTTCTGGCTGCATATTTAATTGAACGAGATATTGGAGCTTGTGGTATAGCTGAAGGAGCAGTTTCAGGTGCTATTAGTGGAATAATTGCTGCATTGCTGTCAATATTAATCACTATGCCTATAGTAATGTTGGTTGGTGGTGCTGCAATGGCAGGCCAGATGCAACAAATGGGTGATATGGCAGCAGGAATGGGCGGTATGGTTATAGGTATGATTATAGGTGGTATTATAGGAGCTGTTATTATGGCTGCTGTTAATGCTGCTACAGGTGCTATTTATGGAGCAGTTAAGAGCCGCTAATTCTTGTATCTTTTATAATTTAACTAAAGCCACCATAATAAAAACATGGTGGCTTTTTAGTCTTGTAAATATAGTAAAAATAATAAAAAAGAAATCTCTCTTCTTTTATAAAGTATTTAATACCTCTTATATTGAGACCTCTGTGTGACTGAGTTTTATAAAATATCTGAGATCAGCGGCTATAAGACACCCGGCCTTTTTAATCTGGAATATATAGATTACTTTAAGGATCATTATATTTAATAAAAATTTGCTGTGTATAGGGTATTTTATAATAGAATATTTTTTTCACAAAAAAACGCCTCCAATCTGGAGGCGCATAAGCATTTTATCTTGGCAGTTAGAGTTTTTTTGCAACCTTTTTGACGGCCCCAGTAGCGCTTTTCACTGCACCACCAACTCCGTCTTTGATACTTTTACCAACGTCTCCAATACCCTTTGTTAGAGAATTCAAACCTGGAACTTTATCTAACAACTTATCAACGCCAACACCTTTTAATAAATCTGAAAGTTCAGGAAACCCTAGTTGTTGCATTATTTCCATTGCAGGGCCAGCTGGTGTAGCCATTACGGCTAAATTTGCTAAATCAACTGGTTCATTTATGCTACTCATTACACCTAATTCAGAAAGGGGAGATGTTTGATTTAAAACACCAAAAGCACTGCTATTATTTAAGGTTTCTAAAGCAGTACTTGTAGAACCAATTTTATCATTGTTTAAATAATTAGAAACAATACCTAAATTCCCAACACTTGTCATAAAGATCCTCTAAATAAATTCCCGTGATTATCTAAAAAACAGTTCTCCCTATTTTTAAAAAAACAATAGTATTTTACGAATTGCCTGATTTTTTTAATTGCTGGCTATTTTAAGTTATTGTATATACTTAAAATCTCTTTCTAGCAGTGCTTTTATGCCATTTTGTAAAAGATTTTATATAAGAATTATATAAATGCTTAACAT
>JBFMGH010000236.1:0-11549 GCA_040752795.1 Cyanobacteriota bacterium | reverse complement strand
AGAATAATTAACCATTATTGTTAGTTGTTAAATATAGTTTAAATGTTTCAAGAAGAATATCTACAAGCTTTAAGGTTATTAAAAAATACAAATGAATGAGAAAGCCAAGAAAATAGCTACG
Organism: Cyanobacteriota bacterium; assembly: GCA_040752795.1. Taxonomy (GTDB): domain Bacteria; phylum Cyanobacteriota; class Vampirovibrionia; order JBFMGH01; family JBFMGH01; genus JBFMGH01. The sequence goes on along the minus strand of JBFMGH010000236.1, from coordinate 11,428 downwards.
GATGTAATATTTAAATTAAATTTAATATTTATTGGTAATGAGTTCTGAACAATTAAAATATTAAGATGTGTAAATATTTAGATGCAAAAAGTATATACGCTATCACAAAAACAATAATGATTGTTTTTATACATATACGGGATATACAGGTTAGATTTAACTTACAATCAGTAAAGGGTTAGGAAAATGACATCAGCAGGGTTAAAAGATCAAATAAGGGCATTAATAGCCCAGCACTTTTCTCAAATTGAGACTATGATGGCAGATGCTCAGTCAAAAGAGTCTGAAGCAATTTATGCTGGTTTTGCTGCTAACAGAGAAGAACAGAGAAAAGGTTCTTTAGAAGGTGAGATTGCAATATGGCAGTCTAAAATGTCTGTAGGGCAAACTATTGATACTATCAATCAGACCAACAGAATTTATGCGGCTGAAATAGTTCGTCAAAAAGTTGAAAAGAAGGTTGAAGAATTACAAAAACAACAATCAAATCTGGTAGGTTTGCTTCAGTTTTTAAAAGACGAACTGGCATCATTAAAAGAAGCGGCTCAAAAGTCAAGCAATCCTCTTCTGGATTTATTTGTAGCTATCTTTGAGATTTTTACAGAAGTTGTAGAAAAGCTTGTTGATACTGAAGAAGAAAAACAAAAACTAGAAAAAGAAAAAAGTACTAATGAAGGGCTTGAATTAATAGGTCTGATAAGTGGTGCAGAGAAGAAGGTGCAAGATCAGAAAGACTTACAACAATCTTTATTATCTCAAACTAGCGAAAAGAAAAGTAAAGTTAATGAAGAGAAAAACATTTATAACAATAAAATTAATAATGAAGAAAGAAACGAAGACAGGCTATATGAACATAAAGAATACTTCCTGGATAAGATAGTATCTATTCAGGAACAATTAAAATCTGAAGGCAAAGAAGTGCCAGTAGATAAACTAATGCAATTTTCAAACAATGAAGAAAATGGCCCCAAATTAATTATTGATAAATCTTTATCAAGTATTTTTGGTGATTTAGCTTCATTGCTTGGCGAAGATAATGTAATAATGAACAGAAGAGAAAATGACAGACGTTTAAGTAATGACAGAAGGAATAATAATTCTGCCGTAGAAAGTGAAACCAGAGACGATTTAGCAGGCAGAAGAAAAGGTGACAGAAGAGCGTCTGATAATTATTTCTTATAAGAACAGGTTTTAAACCCTTTACTAAAGCTGTCTAAAAGACAGCTTTTTATTTTGAGTAGTTCATATAAAGCTTTTGTTATTACAAGGCAAGTCAAACAAGTTTTATACCAAACTCGACCGCCTGCTTTTCTCACCAGGTGACTTATGTCAACTGCTGATGAGGTGGGTTAGCATGCAGTAAAGCTGCCGTGCTTATCTTTTATACCAAGCCTCGAAAGAAATTTATTTATGTATTTATTTTTTTTGTGGTTTTTTTTGTTTTATTAGAAACTAAAAACACCCTGCCCTTAATTCTCTTGAATCTATCATTACTTTCAAGGAATAGTATATTACAATAAAAATTTCAAACAAAATCTGAAGAATTTAAGCGGGTAAGGAAATATAGAAAATACACAACATATAAATAGCCAATTATATGTTGAACACATACTACTTTTTGACTGATACGTGGGGATTGTCTTTTATATAGAATCTCCATTTAAAGTCTTTAGCTAGAGAAATACCAATTCTTGTAGTGGTTATGATTTTACTTTTAGGAATTGTATCACCAAAAGTTATCCATAGCGGGCCATCGTGATCAGTTAAGTCAACCTCATTAAGTTCTTTAGTTATTTTCATAGATTTACATAGCCTACCAGGCCCGTGGGTATGGGATAGCGGAGGCATAGGTTCAAGGGCCCTTATCAAAACAGCACCAGCAGTATCATAAGGTTCTGTAACGACGTTAAAACAATGATACATGCCATAAATAAAATATACATATGCTCTGGCACATTCACCGAATAGCGTAGCAGAGCGAGGGGTTTTGCCTTTATAGGCGTGGCATGCCGGATCATTTTGAGTATACGCTTCAGTTTCAACTATAATACCGGATAAAATAGTGTTTTTATCGACTCTATGATGCAAGATACATCCCAGTAATTGAGGAGCTACAATTAATGTATCTCTTTCACAAAATTCTCTGGTTAAAACATTTTTTCTGGAAGCAACTGTCATATTTAATATTTATTTAAATAGAAATTAAGTTAACAAAATCTAATTTTATTTAATTAATAATAATACATTAATAAATTCAAAGAGAAAGATATTTGCACAACTAATTTTTAATAAAATCCCAGGAATTATTAGCAACGGCCTGATAGGATCCCCAAAATGGGGGGTGCAAGTTTTTATACAACAAAGCTCATAAGAAGATAAAGGGTGTTTTTTCACTGAACACTGGTTTGTAAACAATCTGGTATAAGTAATTTTTCAGTATAGTCTGGCAAAAAATTATCTAACACTAATGATTATAATAAGTTTCTCTTTTAGAGGTATTTATTTTTCATTTTTAATAATGATAATAAAATTATAATTGTATTTAAAAGCCATATTTTTATCTTAGCGTTATAATAATTAAAAGCCTATTAAATATTTCTTAAAGCCCTTAAGCCAGCGGATATAACCAACCAGGAGACCTGAAACAATGGATAAAGCCACCAAACTTATTTTTGAGTATATTACTAAAATTGAAAAAGAAAAAAATATCGACAATGTTCTTCAAGTTCTGAGTGAAATGGCCAGAGACCTGGTGGAAAGTGATAGGTGCACACTCTGGCTTTATAATGAAGAAAAAAATATTTTCTGGACCAAGATTGCTCATGGCCTTCAAAAAGACGTCGAATTGCCGGGAGACACAGGAACAATTAGCCTGGCAAGAGTAGAGAATAAGGCATTTATTATTCATGATCCATATAATAACCCTCATTTCAACCCTGATGTTGATGAAGCCACAGGTTATAAAACAAAAAATATTATGGTCGTACCTATAAGAAATATTCATAACGAAGTAATCGGAGTGTATCAGGCTGTTAATAAACTCTTAGGAGATTTTACAGTTTATGACATAAAATTCTTAAAACTGGTATCGGGGTATTCATCAGAAATTATTGAAAGTGCACTTCTCTATAAAGAAATCGAAGAAACACAAAAAGAAGTCATTTTTAGAATGGGTGATATTGCAGAAGCAAAATCAAAAGAAACAGGTAATCATATTAAAAGGGTAGCCGAATATACCAGAATATTATGCAAAAACTATGGTCTTTCAATAAATGAAACCGAATTAGTTGTAATGGCCAGCCCTATGCATGATATAGGAAAAATTGCTATACCGGATGATATTTTACATAAACCGGGAAAACTAACTACTGATGAGTTTGATGTAATAAAAACTCACACAACAATCGGCTGGGAACTGTTAAAATTCTCGAAAAGAAAAATACTCAAAACCTCCTCTATTATAGCTTATGAGCACCATGAAAAATGGAACGGGCGGGGGTATCCCCGGGGTATAGCGGGCACTGATATTCATATATATGGCAGAGTTCTGGCAATAGCTGATGTTTTTGATGCTTTAATCAGCGATAGATGTTATAAAAAAGCCTGGCCTATTGAGAAGGTAATTAGTTTATTTAAAGAAGAAAAAGGACAACATTTTGATCCTGACCTTGTAGACATCTTCTTCGACAGGCTGGATGATTTTCTGGAAATTAAAAACAAGTATCTTGATGAGTTTACTTATGCACATTAGATAATTAAATTATTCAGGGTAATAATACTGTTTAAATTTAAAAAATAACTATGTTATTATTATTTGAATTATTTCGGTTACACGTAATGTTTAGAGTGAGTTAGATGGTTGATATTTATTTAATAAGACACACAAACGTAGAAGTAGATGCAAGTGTATGTTATGGCCAAACTGACGTTGGTCTGGCACCAAATTATCAAGAGGAATTTGAAGCATTAAAAGCTAAATTACCAGAATTTAATAATGCAGTATGCTTTTCAAGCCCCCTAATAAGATGCAAACTTCTTGCTGAATTTTTAGCCGGGCCAAATTGTGTTTATGATGAACGCATAAAAGAAATATTTCTTGGTGATTGGGAAATGAAATCATGGGAATATGTTCAGGCAAACCTCTTTATGAACTGGAAGGGAGATTTTGTATATAATAAAAGCCCTAACGGTGAATCATATATGGATCTTTATAAGAGAAGTATTGAATTTTACGAAGAGGTAATCAATAATACCAATTTAGATGTAGTTATAATAACTCATATGGGTGTAATTCGAGCTATAATTACCCATGTATTAGGTATGCAGGTTAGCAAAGCCTTTAATATGAAATTAGAGTATGGTGGAATATCGAAAATAGAGATATTACCAGTCAAAACACAATTACTATATTTCAACAGATAAAATATATAAATTTCATTTGTATACATATAAGTAACCAAATCAACCTGTATGTATTAAAACTCTAATAGTTATTAACATGTAATGTGTTAATATATGTAAATTTGCAAAGTTCTTATTTTAAGTGTGTTTTCGACAATTCTTATTATGTGTCAATGGTTTTGATAGCAATTTCTCTTATCAGCAGTTTTATATTTATAGCAAGCCAAATTTATATGGGTTAATATACTAATCTTCAAAAAACTTGAGGCAGGGAGACGCATAATGGTTGTTAATTTTAATAATATAAGTTTTAGTTCATTAAAAACCAATGAGCAAAAGAAAAATATTAAAAATATAAGTCCGGGTAATATAAGTTTATCTAAAACTTTAGACGTTATAAGTTTTAAGTCAAACAAACTAAGCATAATAACATCAAAGGTAGATCACACATATTTACCACCCGTTACAAATAATGCTGTTCAAGAACTACAAAATAACTTAAAAGTATCATTGCTTTGTAAACAGGCAAAAAAATATAAATTCCCTGCAGTATGCGTAAGGCCAGATAGCATTGCCAGTGCAAAAAAAGAATTATCTGGTTCCAGTGTAAAGGTAGCAACGGTTATAGGTTTTCCAGAAGCCAAGATGGAGGCATCCGGTGCTGATCAAATAGTGGGCAATGTGCCCTTAAAAGCTAAACTGGCTGAAATAAAAGAATCTAACAAAAACGGTGTCGATGAATTAGATGTTGTAGTTAATGTCAGTAAAGTCAAGTCGAGGGACAAGACATATGTATTAAAAGAAATTGAAGACACCTTAAAGGCTTCAGATGGCAGACTGGTCAAGTATATAATTGAAACAGGTTTATTAACTGATCAGGACAAGCATTTTATTACTAATTGTATAGTAGAAGTAACAGATAAAGTCAGGAAAGAGCCGGGTTGTTCAAACTATGAGGTAATGGTTAAAACTTCAACGGGAATGGTAAAAGATGTTCCCGGTGCAACAGTAGAAGATATTAAATTAATTGCTTCTATAGTCAAAGGTCATAATATAGGCATAAAAGCTTCCGGAGGGATAAAAGACCCTGATAGTGCCTTTGAAATGATAAAAGCTGGTGCTGATAGAATAGGCACATCAACAGGTGATAGAATAGTAAGAGATCCAGATAATTACAAATACAAAGATGATAAGTATCCTGCAGAAAAGATAGTAGCTATTTATGGCAGCTCAAGAACAAGACCCGAAGGCCAGGGGGCTCAAGATTATTCAGAAGCTAAAGAACTTGGAAAACTGTTAGCTGAAAAAGGCTATGGGGTTTTAACCGGAGGTTCTGTTGGCACAATGGAAGCAGCCAATAAAGGTTGTTATGAAAATGGTGGTCATAGTGTTGGTGTAGCTCTTAATTTATTGGATACAGAGCAAAAGCCAAATGATTATTTAGATGAATTTTATAAATATTCAGATTTTTATTCCAGGTTAAATAAATATAGAGACAGATCCAGTTATCAGGTAGCTGCACCTGGTGGTATAGGCACAATGATGGAAATATTTGATATGATGGGAATGCTAATAACGAATAAAGTTAAGCATCAGCATCAGGAACAGATTCATTTAATGGATAAAGAGTTCTATCAGGGCCTTATAAAATGGATGTGGGATCAACCAGTAAAAAGAGGTTATATAACACCAGAGCAAATGAAGATATTGAACCTTGTTGATACACCTCAGGAGGTTGTAGCAGGCATAGAAAAAGGTATTAGCTATGACCCTGCTGGTCTTACAGCAAAATTTAACAAGCAAGCCTAGGATAACTATATCAATTCAATACAACAGAACCCCGCTTCGCGCAAGGGTTTTGACGATTCAAGGCAGTGAAAAAATCAGTATGAAATTGATAGCAATTATTAATTAAGGCTTTCTTAAATATAAAACAACATTTTTTATCCAGGGTGATACAATTGGTTTTTCTTTCAAGAAAGTAAATGTTGAAACTAAAAACTTACCCAGGCCTTTATATTTAACTTCTTTAATTAAAACATCAAAAGAGTTAGCCTCGACCCAGTTACATAAATGCTGGTACTTAGCTTTAGTAACATTTAGTTCTTCAGATTCATCTCCAATATCAAATAAAAGGTTATTATCTAAATCTATGTGCAGCAGTAATAAACCTTTAGAAACAAGGCATCGTTTCATTTCATTTAATATATGAGTTAAATTACAATCTTCCAGGCCTTCATTAGAATAAATGACATGAAAAAAGTCATTAGCAAAATCCAGGTGTTCATAGCTCATAACATTAAATTTACTGGATAAAATATTTTCATGAGAAAGGTTCAAATCATCAAGTTTTTGTATTAAAGAGATTTTATCGTATTCAATGTGTTTTAAATTTTCTGCAATGACCACTTTCATGGGCGCTACATCCACACCAACAGCCGTAGCCCCTGTGAGAGCAGCCTCTATAGTTAAAATGCCTGGATTAAGGCCGACTTCCAACACCTTATGCCCCTGTTGCAATTTTGACAATAATGTTCGTGCTAACCTATTAGGATTTTGTTTCCCTACAGACTGGTAATAAAAGTCTATAGCAAAATATTTTTCTAGATTGCTATATAATTCGTGTAAATCTTCTTTAAATTTAGCTACTTTTGCTTTTTCAGCAGCAGCAGCAGCTTTTTTCTTTGTTATTTCTGATTGAACTTTTTCTTTTTTGGTCATTTTAAATACAATTAATTTGATATCGTATAAATTATAATTAAATCATTAAAATTTTCATAGAATAGATGCTGAGTTTGAAAGATTTAACAATTAAATTTACTTTAACAGGTATTTTCTATTGAACAAAGTATACAGGATAATAAAAAATTCAAAAACAATTGGAAAAGAAATATCTTGTAAATTTATTGAAAAAAATTTAATTATTTATGAATTCATTAATATACGTCCATTTAGAGGTTATGGAGATAGTTATAAATGTATACTTAAAGTAGATCAAGACTCATATGAACTAAAGTATTTTAATTGTGAAATTACCCAGAATGGTTATATATCAAATATTACTATTCAAAACAACAATAATAAAATAGAAATATTAAATAATTTAAAATTAAACTTTCAGCATAAAATCCTTAATATAAAGCCAGGTCTATTTTTATTAGACCATTTTAACTATATCAGCCTTTTTCAAGCAATTATAGATTATTATTGTTCAGTGAATAGATCAGTTATAGAAATTAACACATTAAATGTCTCAATAGACTGTTTTGATTCTTTAATTAAACTTTCAAAAAGCAATAATCAAAAAAATCTAGTAAATATAAGTGGTTCATTAAATGCAAAAGTTTTTATAAATGGAAGTACATTTGAAATTGAAAAAATTATTATTGAAGATGAAAATATTGAAATAGTAAAAGAATACGAAGATTTTAATATTGAAAGTAAAGTTTTTGAAATTTCCCCTGCACAATATATTAGAGAAGAGGTATCATTCAGAAGTTTTGATAAAAAACTAATATCAGCCCGGGCCTGGATACCATATAATAAAAAAACTAAACAGGCTATATTACTTATAAGTGGCTCAGGGGCCAACGACTGGAGCTCATTAGGACTTTTTAGTCAGTTACTTGATTTTCTGGCTAGCTCAGGATATACAGTTTTAAGTTATGACAAAAGAGGGGTAAATAATTCTGAAGGTAATTTTGAAGACATAACATTTGAAACATTATGTAAGGATGCGATCAGTGCTATAAATTATTTATGTGATTCAAGCGGATTCGAATCTGTTTGCATCATAGGACATAGCGAGGGAGGTAATATCGCACCAAAGATTGCATTTGATAGCGCAAAAGTACATTCTCTTATTTTACTGGCACCTTATACAGAAAAATATTTTGATTTTATGTATTCAAAGTTCAAATATAAAGCAATGTTATTAAACTGGTCAGCATTAAAATTAAAAGAAAAACTTGATAATATTGCTTTTATTAAAAGGCTTGTTCTAGAAAATACTGATTATATTACGTTATTAGATCAACAAATATCTTTAAAATTTATTAAAAGCATTTATGAATATGATGCAGGTTATTACATATCAAGGTTAGAATGCCCAATATATTTGTTACATGGCAAAAAAGATTTAACCATACCTTTTATGCAATCTGAAAGGGTTTTGAGTGAAGAAAGCAGCAATATCACATTAGATTTAATACATAATATTAACCATTCTTTTGGTTATTTAGTTAATGAGGTTGAATCTTTTCCATATCGTGAGTATTATAAAATCAGTTTTATGGTAGAGAAATTAATTTTACACTGGCTAGAAAAGAACAACTGAGGTTAAATCAATATGGAAGAAAAGAAAGATAGCAGAAATAATATAATCTGGGTATTTGCAGCTGTATTTGGCTTTGCGTTATTATTTCAAATTTTTGTTAACTTTATACCGAGTATTATTGAAGGCAGTCAAAGCAAGGCAGATGTTCAAAAAGCAGAAACAGTTCAAGAAGACATAAAAAATCATCTTGAAGATGCGCTTAAAAAATATAAAGATAGCTTACAGGAAACCTCCGGAGAGGATGTAAATGAAGCAGGAACAGATTTAACTGTAGCTATTAAGGGACCAAAATCTTTTAGTGAATTTGTTGGTTACAAAGAGAATGTGCCGGAAGGAAAGACATTTTCTTTAGAACAATTTGAGGAGTATTTTACTGGCAAGTCTCCTGTTGAGGGTCTGGATTCAAAGAAATTAGTCATTACGCTTAAAGATCCCAAGACAAAAAAAGAGATAACTGCAGTATATTTATTGAATCAAAATTATATTAATTTAACAGTATTTTAGTTTAATTAGAGCCACCAAAATCAATACTGGCCTATATCACCCTGAGTGAAGAGAACGTGAGGATCTGCAATCTATAATGTTTGCAATAAAAGATTCTCAGGCTCAAGTCAAGTTTGTTGAAATATTAAAGACATATGCATAACTGGATAAATTCTCAACTAACTAAGATAGCAGAGAAATAGCGTTGGGCTCAAAAAGCCTGCTGCGCGGGCCTTTTGGACCCTCCCCTCATTAGCCATTGTTCCCTGATATTTTATAAAACATTAGTTAGGCAGAGGTCTCTATTAGAAATTAAAAGGCAATTACATAATGTAATTGCCATTTGTTAGTGCAGATTAACTTATAAGTAAAAAGTTATATTTATTTTATATTCAAGAAATTATTTATAGCATCTGTAGCTGAGGTAACAGCGCCCTGCGCCTCAGCCAGCAATTTAACAGCAGTGTCTTTAGCATCAGTAGCATTAGTAGAAGCAGTTTGAGCATCTGTTTTAAGTTGATCAACAACTGCCTTTTGTGCAGCCAGATCTGAATTAACATTTTGAATAGTAACCTGAACCTTTCCCAATTCAGAAGTGATAGCAGCAATTTCAGGATCTGCGGCCTGAATAACAGCCTGAGATGCTAATTTATCCGCCTCAATTGTTGCAGTCTCAGCTTTATTAGCCTGAAGTGATAGATTAACTGCATCAATATTTAATTGACTCAGTGTTTTTTTAGAGTCCTCTAAATTATCATCGGCTTTTTGAGCATCAGCAGTTAATTTTTTAGCTGATTCATAAGAAGCTGCAGAAGCTTTAAGAAGGTCTATGGCTTTTAAAGCGGCATCAAAATCTTTTACAGCTTTACCGCCAGAACCCACAGCCCATTCAGCCCTTTTGATAACATCCTGAATAGTGTTACATCCCCAGAAAAGGTCTTTATCATAAAAGGCTTCTTTAATAGTCTTTTTAGCATCATCTTTAAGGCTATCTGCTGTTTTATAGGCTTTATCTGCCTGCTGCTTAAGAGAGTTTACAACTCCTTCAAGATCGCCAATTGTTATACCAAGAGATGCTGCCTGTGAATTAACCTGATTAAGAAGCAGGTTTGACTGTGCTAACTGAGAATTAATTTGCCCCATCGAATAAATTGATGTATTAATGTTAGAACAATTACCATTAATATCACAGTCGAGTGTCCAGCTAGAATCATAATCTGATTTCATTGATTCATATAAAGCCTGAGCAGCAATTTGATCCTGGTTCATATCAAGTAATGCCTGACCTTGTGTAAGGTTAATTGCAGTTTGATTAACAATATTAACATTAATCAACTGGGTATAACCTAAAGCTTCAGAAACTCTAGTTTCAACGTCTACAGCTGTGGCTTTTAGTTTCATAATTAATTGTAAGTGTTGATCTACGTTGTTAAGTTCATTAACCATAGAATCAAGGCCAGCTTTCATTTCACTCAGAATTATTGCGCCCTGATCTGCTTTTTTCTGTATATTATTTGCCTGATCTTGAAGCACTTCAGCATTAGACTGCGCACTTGTTGCATCAGCCAGTAATTGCATTGCTGTTTTTTTAGAACCTATAGCAGCTGCCAAAAATGGGTCTAAAGAATTCATATCTGTTTCTTTTAATATGTCATAATAATTAAGGTCTTTTGTTCCAGCTGCTGCCAAATTAGTACCTGTAGCACCAGAGGTTTCTTGACCAACAGAACTCTCAATAGAGTAATCAGAACGAGCTTTTGAAACAAGTTGTGTCGTTACAAGACTTTTATCAATATTAGTTCTGGCCTCAGCCCCTTTAGCATCGCTGGTATTAGAAGAATTTTGCATATCAACAGCAGACACAATAACAGGTGAATTCTTATCTTGAAAAACCCTTTGAATACTACCACCAAAAATAACAACCGCACCAAGTGATAAAACTAACAAAATAACACTAATTAAGCCAACTTCTACGGCTTCTTGTCCATAAAATACTCTTCTCGCTTTCATAAAGCAACCTTCCCTTAATTATTAAATAACCTGCACTCAGGTACTTTTAGTACCCATATTTTTATTCCCTATTTATACCAGTCCATGTAAATAATTAATAATTACCACAAGCATTAATGATCATCTCACCTTGTTTTAAGAGTATTTTCAACCCATCATAAACAGCATCTTTAAGATCACTAAGGGTTTTAAAGAAAG
>JBFMGH010000235.1:0-3270 GCA_040752795.1 Cyanobacteriota bacterium | reverse complement strand
AATCATATTTAAAAGATACTCTGAGCAACTATAGCCCTGTGTTTATTGAAAACCTTGACGAAGATGCAGGATTAGTTTTAAATAAACTTGCTAAACAAGTATTATTTAATAACCCAAATGTTAAAAGCGACTTTGCATGGTATAAGTTAAAACCAACCTATCTTCAAACACCTTCAATAACTATGCCAAAGAAGAAAATAATAACCTGAGAACTCATTTTAACTTTTATATACATAGACTTTTCTCTGTTTTTTGAATTATTTTAAGGTTTATATAATTATGCATAATTCTTAAACTAATATCTATAGTTTTCGTTGTCTTATTATTTCATATAAAACAATACTTAAAGCACTTGCAACGTTTAACGAGTTTGTTTTTCCAAATTGAGGTATTTTTATTAATATATCACATGACTCTTTTACCAGCCGAGAAAGACCTTTGCCTTCAGAACCCATTACTATTGCACAAGCCATATTAAAATCAACATTATAAACATCCTGGCTTTCAGGTGTATATTCTGATCCGACAACCCAAAAATTTAACTGTTTTAATTTTTCTATAGTTTTAACAATATTTGTCACCTGTATAATTGGAATAAATTCAATAGCACCGGAACTCACTTTTGCAACAATACTGGTTACAGCGGCACTTCTTCTTTCAGGAATAATTACTGCATCAACACCCAAAACTTCCGAAGACCTTACAATTGCACCCAAATTTTGAGGATCTTCAACACCATCTAAAATTACTATTAATGGAAACGTTTCTTTAGCTTTTAATTTATTTAAAGTATCTTCAAAATCAGCATATTCAACCGGTGAAATGCTAGCTATTATACCCTGATGATTAACATTACTATCTTTTAATATGCTAATTAACTTATCTTTAGATATTACTGATACAGGAATATGTTTATCTTTAGCTAGTTTTAATAAAAAACCGATTTTTTTGTCATTTTTAGAATTATTCAAGACAAAAAGCTTATTTATCGGTCTTTCAGAAGTTTTTAACAGAGCTTCAACACTATTTTTTCCATAAACAAAATCATTCGTCATAGTTATAACCTGTAAAATAAATGTTTAAACTAAAGTAAATAAAATAGAAATATTCATTTCTTCTACTTTTCAAATTTCTTTGAATGGGTTATATCTAATTCTATGATAAATTTATTAAAAACAAGAAAAGAATGTGGTTTAAATGAGTGATTATTTAATTGAAAGAGTAAAATTTGCTAAAACCGGAATATCTTCAAATTTAAGAGAAGAACTAATCAATTCCGGAGAGACTGTTGTAAGACCATTAATCAAACTATTACCTTCTATTCACAGCTACCTGGTAACTGCAGATATTCTTGAAATATTAGGTCATATAGGCGGCGAAGACTCCTATAGAGCATTAACAACTTTGTTAGAAGATGCCAATGTTGGCAATCTGCCCAAGCGATTAATATCTCAAAGCTGCATAAAAGGTCTGGGATATAATGGAAGTGAACAGAGTATTAGTGCTATTATTAATGCGCTTGCATTTTCTGATTCGGAACTCAGATACACTGCAATAGATGCACTGTCTAAGCTAGCACACTCCAAGCCTGAATACAGAACACAGATCATAAAAGCATTACAACTAGCTCATCAGGCTGAAGTATTTGAAAAACCTGGCAGATTACTTGAGAAAAGCCTGGAACAACTTGGCGAAAAAGTTATTAGCAAAACAAGCTGGGCCAATGTTAGAAAAACTCCAATTGTTATTAAACCAGATATAAACAGTGTAAACAAATCTGCCCAGCAGGATAATCCTGTTAAGTTCCCTAAAACAGCTCCTGGGCAGCAGCAAGTATCTGCGCTGGCTTCTGCAACAGCTACTAACACTGGATTCAACCCAAATATAAATAACCAGCAAATACAAAATCAAAATATTGATCAGGCATTAGCAAATAAATATTCTTTTTTAACAGATGAAGAGCAACAAGAAATATTAGATAAACTATTAACCTGCCCTGACGAAAATGAAAAACTTCAAATAATTAATGATCTTGGTAAATATGGCAATGCTCAGGTAATTGATGAACTCTTGACAGTAATCAAAAGCACTGATAATAGTAAGATACTTGACGCATCGGTCGATGCAGTTCTTTCTATTGCTCCTAATGATATTAAATTAAGATTTTTAGTTCTTGAACATATACTAAATAAACGGGTTATTGGCCAGCAAGAAGCAAAATTCGCACTGGCAAACTCATTAAGGGTAGCACAAATAGGTTTGAACAGAGGGTCATCTAACAAGCCTATTGCCTCATTTCTGTTTTTAGGGCCTACAGGTGTCGGAAAAACAGAACTGGCAAAAGCCCTTGCAGAAGCCCTGTATGGTAACGAACTTAAATTAATCAGAATTGATATGTCTGAATATACTGATTTATCTGATAAAAATAAACTTATTGGTTCTCCTCCAGGATATGCTGGTTATGATGAAGGAGGCAGACTTACTGGAGCAGTTATTAAAAATCCTCAAAGTGTCGTTTTATTTGACGAAATTGAAAAAGCCCATGAAGAAATATTTAATCTATTTCTACAACTGCTTGACGATGGTAGGCTCACTGATTCAAAAGGTGAACTTGCTAATTTTAAAGATACAATAATACTTATGACCTCTAATACCGGCAGTAGATATATTTTGGAAGGCTTAAACAACAAACTATCAATGGAAGATATCAAAGAAATAGTTAAAGAAAGCCTTAAAGAAAAATTCAAACCGGAATTTTTAAATAGATTAACTGATTATATTATATTTAAACCACTTTCAGCAGATGAGTTGCTTCAGGTTCTTGAATTAAAACTAAAACCAACAGCTAAAAATCTACTAAGTAAGTATGACCTTACCTTAGAAGTTTCAAGTGGTGCCAAAAACTATATTATTGAATCAACTCAAAAACAAGAGTTTGGCTTTAGCCCTAGAGAATTAACCAGAATCATTAATGAGGAAATTATAGAACCTTTATCAAAAAAACTTTTAGATTTAGAAATAGCTGAAAATTATATGGGAAAAAAATCAATTCCTAGAGGCGGTAAAATAGTAATTGATTCTCAGGAAGGAAAGCTAACACTTGATATCTGTGAACCAGAAAATAAAGAGAACGAGGCAAAAACAAATGAGTGATCTTAGATTATTAGGCATAAGAGGTGCCACAACTGCTGATACCAATACCTCTGAAGATATATATAATTCAACTGTTGAATTAATGAAAAAACTGGTTGATTTTAATGAAATTGATAA
>JBFMGH010000234.1:0-4377 GCA_040752795.1 Cyanobacteriota bacterium | reverse complement strand
TATTTACAATCATTACCAGAATCTTTATTATAACCGGAAGCACAAAGCAAAATGGCCCTTAGATTAGTATTTTTATTGTATTGAGGCTTAATAATATCATTCATTCCATTAGAAGAAGTGACTTCGATTATCTCTGATGTTTTTCCGTCAACAGGATTATAACTTTGATACCTGTAAGCTCCATTGGAGTTTGAATAAGCCTGAGTCTGGACGTAAAGGTTTATTGCAAGACTATCAATTTGTTTATATAGTTCTGTAGCAACTCCTTTTAATGTATCAGAGAATTTAGAATTGTTTTTAATACTATCGTAAATTATATTTGCCTTAAAAGCTGCATATTTATTTTTTGTTTCAGGCCCTAAGACCCATGGAGCTTCAATACTTTCGTTACGTGCATTGCCTAAAACAGTATGCAACGAAAGAATATTTAACATGCTAGTATGCTCTCTATCAGCAGGATCATAATCAGGAAGAAGAGATGAAATATTATCAGGCAATAAAACTGAAGGCTTGGCCTGAAGTTTGGAATTAAAACAGGAGACAGGGTCTGTTTCAGATTGACAAGATTGAGCCATCTGTTCAGTTTGTTTTTGAAGGTCAGCTATAAAGTGACTAATATTAGCAAGGTTACGAAATTCAGCAGCGCCAGCACTGTCGCCGTTTTTTTCCAGTTGCTCGGCAATTTGCATAACAAGTTCAGCTAATTTATCAGAGCCTCCAGAGGTGCCACCGGTTTGCACAAATTCAT
Source organism: Cyanobacteriota bacterium (assembly GCA_040752795.1). GTDB lineage: Bacteria > Cyanobacteriota > Vampirovibrionia > JBFMGH01 > JBFMGH01 > JBFMGH01. The sequence continues at coordinate 3,629 of JBFMGH010000234.1, read as the reverse complement.
CAAAGTTTTGAGGTATGCCGTTTAAGACAAATGAACCATAATCAATAGAACACATACCTCCGGAACATTTTGAAACCGGTTTATCTGGTGTGCCATTTAGTTCATGTGCCTGTATTGTTATAATTTGTCCAGAAGTATTATTGAGTTCATTATTTTTTAAGCCTGAAGAGAAATTAGAATAGTTTTTAATAAGTATTTGTCCGCAAATGTAGAAAACTGGTATCAGGGCAAGTGCTATTAAAACAATTACATTGGTATATTGAGATAATGAGTTGCCGTAAGTTTTCTTTTTAAAGAATATGATATCCATTATTTATTTCCATTAAAAAGTTTTATATTAATGACAACTTCTGGCTTCAGCCGTATTTTTGCCGGCTGTACATATTAATGAACCTGTGATATCTTCATTTAGTGAATATTGAGGGTGTAAAAAAGCATTTAAATCAGCTGTTGTAGCAGGATGCGGCGTTATTTTATTACCTGTTATAGGATCATATGAAAAACTGCAACTCCAGTTAGGGTCAGCATTTGCGCCTGCCCCTATATGGGCAATGGCTTCTGTTGTAATATCATCAAGAGTTAAATATAGCTCCTGGGCTAAATTTCTAATACTTTCTGGATACTTTGTTGTATTGTTTTGTATTCTGTCATATAAATATATCATTGAGTCTGCAGCTTTGTTAACATAATTATTAGAGTATGTGTCAGGGTTAGTAATTTTTCGGTTTCTAGATTCTCCAATATTACAGTTGTCGAGTAATATTGTAAAATATGCATGATTAGTAGAAAAATTTGGCAATTCTGAGGCAAGCTCATCAGGAAGTTTATAATCTTTTAGTAATCCATTTGTTGTATAAAAATCATTAAAAGCAGTTTGATCAGGGTTTGATTGAATTTGTTTTTCACTAAGTCTAACTATATCAGCCTGAATATGAGCGAAGTTTGAAAACGCTTTAAACTCTTCGTATCCATCCAAGTCACCAATTTCTTTTAAGTGTTCGGCAATTTGCATAATCATATCTGCTAATTCATCTATGCCACCTGAGGTACCACCTGTTTGAACAAACTCATTAAAGTTTTGTGGTATGCCATTTAAGACAAATGAACCATAATCAATTGAACACTTACCACCCGAGCATTTTGATACGGGTTTATCTGGTGTGCCATTTAAATCATTTGGCTTAATTGTTAAAACAGTGCCAGAGTTATTGGCGGTTGAATTGGTGCTTACATTTTTAGGTGTTAAGCCTGAAGAAAAATTAGAAAAGTTTTTAATAATTAGTTGTCCGCAGACATAGAATACTGGTATTAAAGCAAGTGCTATTAAAACAATTACATTGGTATATTGAGATAATGAGTTGCCATTGCCGTTTCTTTTGAAAGGTAATTTTCTCACTAATACCCCCCTTTTTATATAGAATTTAAAATTTATATTTACTTCTATTATATTAATTATAAATTAAATAGGAAGCTTTTGCATTAAACAAATACAAAATTACTTCATGCAGGTATGAATATAACTGTATATAGGTATAAATTTAAGGCGTGATTTTTTTTTTAAAATAACAGAGGATTAAATTTAGGCTAAAAGGTTAGACTCCTCATATCTTGGACAGGTAGAAACTAATCAGAAGGGATAGATAGTTTAATATTTGATATTGACGGGAGTTCATTTAGTTTATTTTACCAGATAGTGAAAGGGGAACGTTATGACAAATGTGGGAGCAAATTATACCAATTATAACTACTACAATTACGGTATTGATAATTCACAAAACTTTTTCAATTATGGTATAGCTTTAAATCCGGTTCAAAATTATAATAACGGTTTAGGATACAATTATCTTGATAATAGTTTAGCTACTACTTATAATCAGATGGATGAACTATTAGGTGATTATAGCCAACCTAACACTCTGGGTGTAGATTATGACCCAATGCAGCAGATTATGGAATGGATAATGGCTATAATGCAAAACTTTGGTATGCTTAATAATAATGGACTAAATCAAAATAACACCCAGAATAAGCAGATAGGTCAGAATAAAGAAGATAAACAGGCACTGGCTGATGAATTACAAGCCAGGTGGAATAACGGCGACCATTCTAAAGAGGTAGGGGATGCTATTCACCAATTACAATCAGAAGGAATGAGCAGTACTTCATCTGGAGAGAGTCTTCATGACCCTTATGAAGTAAATATTGATGGGGAAAAATATGTTTTTGTAGCAGATAAGAACAAGAACGGAAAAATAGATAAAGAAGCTGAAATACTTGGTTTTAATGATACAAAAGACAATCTTTTTGCAGATATGAAAAAATTAGATGCTAATCATGATGGTAAAGTTGATAAATCTGAAATGGATAAAGCTGGAGTCAAACTGGCCAAAGTTGGTCAGGATGGTAAAGTTAATCTTGCTCAAACCAAGGATGTTAATAGTGTTGACATAAATTCATTTAGCAAAAACAAAAACTTTAAAGGCGCTGGTGAAGCGGGAACATTTAACGTTAATCTTGCGGATGGTAAAAATGTTAAAGGCAAGGAGGTATTTGAAGAAATGCAACAAATATTACAATTACTTACTGTATAATCTGAAAAGGCTGCTATAACAGATTCCTTTGACAATTAAGTAATTGAACTAATAAATTAGTGGAAATCTGAAGGAAATTATTTAATCAAATGAAATTGAAAAAGATTTTAATAACCCCTGTAAACTGTTTATTTATATACCACAATTTATTACAACAATTAGTAGAGGAGGAATTGTATGGGAATAGGTCAATTCGCAGGAAGTGCTATAGGCACAGCAATATGTCCCGGTGTAGGCACAGTAATTGGTGGAGCTGTTGGAGGAATAGCTGAGGAGGCAATAAACAAAAAAACAGAGGATCAACCAGTCAATAACACCAATACAAAGCAACCCCAAAAGGCCAGTGAAAAACAAGATAAGAATACTAATTCAAAACAAGACAAAAGTGAAAACATTTTGGAACTTCTGGAACAATTACTAATTGCCTTAACTGAAGGAATAAAAGGATCAAATGAAAAAAAAGAAGGTAATAATTTTATGACAATGACATAACCTGATAACAACAAAATAAGCTCCTAATCGTACACTTTCTATATGGCTCTCGCCTGTTAGGCCCCGATAAACCGGGGTTCTTTTTTTATTGAAATAGAAATATTAATATCAGGTTGTGACCTGTAGACAAATTTTTATCATCCTTTAACCCGGTAAATTCCTGAAAACACACTGTAGTAAATTTTATTGATACAATATTTTTTTGTAGATTTGTTATATGCATAAAAATAAGTCAAGTAGAGGTCATTATAATCTGATTTAATAAGGTAAACTTTTTTTATGACAATCAGAATATTAATTGTAACTTTTTTATTTGTTATATTACTCAATGTTTTGGGTTTATTTGAACCTATTAATAATAGAATTTATGATTATTACTTATTTTTAAACAAATCAAATATTGTTAATCAAGATATAGTAATTATTGCCATAGATGAAAAAAGTATTAAAAAGATAGGATACTGGCCATGGCCAAGAACTGTGTATGTAAAACTACTGGAAAAAGTTATCAAATCAAAGCCAGCAGTTATTGGAATCCATTTATCT
>JBFMGH010000233.1:0-29833 GCA_040752795.1 Cyanobacteriota bacterium | reverse complement strand
CCGAAAAACACCCGCCCCTTAATTCCCTGAAATCTATCATTACTTTCAAGGAAAAGTATAACAGTTTATTATATTATGTATTTGGAATGAACAGCATTTTTAAATACAATTGTTTTGTTTAGTTTTTAAGGTTAAAAGCTAATGTCAAACTGGAAACAGTTTATACTGGATAAAAAAGTTCTAGAGCTTTTTTTTATAAGCGTTTTAGCTTTATATATTGAACTTATGCTTATACGCTGGATATCTTCAGAAATAAGGATTTTTGCCTATTTCAAGAATATTATTCTTATATCAAGTTTCATGGGGCTTGGTCTGGGCTGTGCTTTAGCTGAAAAAATAGAAAGAAAATGGACTTGTTCTTTTTTTCTTTTGTTTTTTATTACAGCATTTGCTTTAATTCTCAGGCTTACATATATAATTTTTGTTGATCCTAGAGATTATTATATTCTGGGTACAGTGTTTAAAGATCATGCTATAGGGTCAGGAGCACCGGGTTTTGCTACTATAGCATTTGCCTTCTTTGTTATTATTGCAATTTTCTTTTTATCTGTAGATGCTTTCTTTACGCTGGGTTTAAAATTAGGAAAATTGTTAAATGAGTTTAAGCCCATAGTAGCTTATTCAATAAATATTTTTGGTAGTCTGATAGGCGTTATATTATTTTCTATTTTATCTGCTTTATGGTTGCCCCCTGTTGTCTGGTTAATTATTGCGGCTCTGGGATTATGGTATTTCTACCCTCGAATAGCTGCAAGTGTTGCTATTGTTGTTGTTTGTGTTTTTCTTGTTTTCCTTTTACAAAAAAATGAAAATATTACATGGTCTCCTTATTATAAAATACAATTATTTAAATCAAAACCTCCTGTGCCTTATGATCTATTGATTAATAATGATACGTTTCAGCATGGGGTTGATTTCGATAAGGTTTCAAAGAAAGCTCTTGAGTCCAGTCATTATAATTTTGTGTATAATTTAACAAGGGCAAAGCCAGAAAAAGTTCTAATAGTTGGTGCAGGCATGGGAAATGATGCAGCAGGTGCATTAAAAGCCGGTGCTGAATCGGTTGATGCGGTTGAAATTGATCCGGCTATACTTGAACTGGGAAGAAAATATCACCCTCAAAAACCTTATAGATCACCTAAGGTTGATACATATGTGCAGGATGCAAGGGCGTTTTTTAGGCAATCCAACAAAAAATATGACTTTGTTATTTTTGGTACCCTTGATAGTCATATGGTCTTATCTTCTTTTTCTTCTATTCGTTTAGATAACTATGTTTATACTTATAATTCTATTAAAGAGGCTTATAATCTGGTAAAAGATAAAGGTGTATTCTCTATAACTTTCTTTGCTACTACAGATTGGCTTGTAGCAAGAATGTATAAAACCCTTAAAAAAGTTTCAGGTCAGGAACCTTTAATTTTAACTTCATCATACGCTGACTTTAAAGAGTATACATTTTTAGTTGGCCCTCTTAAAGAAGGTATATTAAATACTATTGACCCTAATTTAATCAGGATATTAGATAATAGTAAATATGAAAATATTTCAGTGCTATTAACAACAGATGATTGGCCATTTCTGTTTCTTAAAAAACCAGATATACCTTTTTATTATACGTTGCCTTTATTAATATTGGTATTCCTTTCAGGAATACTTATGTATTACTTCTTTTCAAAAGGAGGTACTGGTCTTGATCTGCATATGTTCTTCTTAGGAACAGCTTTTATGCTTCTTGAGGTTAAGGCTATAGCAAAGCTGGCTTTAATGTTTGGTTCAACCTGGATAGTGAATTCGGTTGTTATTGCTACTATTTTATTTATGATCTTACTTGCCAGTTTACTTAAGTATAAATTTGCGAATATAAACTTTGTCTGGGTATATATTTTACTTATAGGAGCAGTAATAGTAGATTTTATAGTGCCTTCAGACTTTTTATCAGGTTATGATAGTTTGATTAGAATTTTGTTTAATACTGTTATTGCGTGCTTACCGGTGTTATTTGCAGCTATAATATTTGCTAATTCTTTTGCCAATGTGGAAAAACCTAATATAGCCCTGGGTTCAAATTTATTTGGAGCTATGGTAGGTGGTGCGCTTGAATATTTATCGATGCTTACGGGTATTAGGTTTCTGGCTATTATTGTTATAGTTTTGTATCTTTTGAGTTATTTAACGATAGGTAAGAAGTTAGAATTTCAGAAATCTTAGTTTGTAAGGCAACAGTAACACATAAGCATACTTGCAGAAGCAGAAACTAAGGCCAGCTGGCCTTAGTTAATAAAACAATTCAGATTCAAGTAGATAATGGGTAAGGTAAGTTTAATACATAGAAACGACTTTTCTATCGTCCTGATACATTTTTGCCATAGGGCAGTGCTTGAAGTTTCTTATAAGCATAGCTTTATAGAGGTCGATGACTTCTTCTCTGCCGTTCTGGTTTACCAATTCCATAAGTAGATGGTCTAATTGCTGACAATTAAGCAATCCGTTGCATTTCAGATGACATTTAGGATAATCCATTATGTCCTCCTTAAGTCCTCTAAAATTATTGAGCATGCCTTATACGTCTGTCTGGGAGACACTGACCTGGATAAAAAAAGGTGCCTTTATTAGTTGTTATTTTTCTAATAAAGGATTACTCACCACTCAGCTTATCTGTTTACTCTTTCCAAAGCAAACTCCTGTCACACACTTATTAATATGATAAATTATATTTAGTGATTAGTAATAATCCCTAAGGATGATTTAAGAGATTATTTTTCTAATCTGTTAAGATATTTTCTGGCAGCGTTAGCAAGTTCGATGTTTGGTTGAAGATTCAAAAACTTATTTAATGCTTCGATGGCTTTATTATTATTGTTTTGTTTCATATAAATCAGGGCAAGAATGAAGAAGGCCTGAGCATCTTCAGGGTTTATTTTAACGATTTTTTCATAGTTAGTTTGAGCTTTATTTAATTGTTTTTTGCTTATATATGCGTTAACCAGATTTTTATAATAGGGTGAGAAGTTGGGATTAATTTTAATGGCGTGTTCATAGCAGTTTATGGCGTGGTCATATTGTTTTATAATTTCATAAGCACGTCCTAGGTTGTTATATAGAGTTCCGCTCATTGTTGAATTAGGGTTAAGCATTATACCAAGTTTAAATTCATCTATAGCATGAAGAGGATAGCCAGTTTCCATATAGACTATACCCTGTTTATTATGGCTTATAGCCATTTCAAGGGCGTTCATATCAGTGTTGTTTGCATTAATTTTATGTTGAAGAGAATTATTCCAGCATAAAACCTGCTGTGTTGTTAATAGCATTAATATAATACATAGCGTTGCCATGTGCAGAAATGTTTTAATCATTATTTATCAGGTAATAAATCTATTTCTAGACCTTCGTATGCAGCAATAGTATCAGGATAAATTTTCTTTGTATCACTTAAAATTTGATTAATCAGATCATCGTCATAAGAAGGATCATAGTGGAACATAATTAATTTTTTAGCGTTGGCACCTTTCATTGCTTCTACAGCCATTTCAGGTGTACTATGGCCGTAGCCCTGTTTTGGGGTTATTGGTGAGCTGTAATCATCTGATGTATACTGTGTATCATGTATTAATACATCAGTATTTCTTGCAAAGCTGAATAATCTACTGTCTCCTCCGATGTAGCTTTCTTTGTCTGAAGCATAAACAACAGATTTACCTTTCCAGCTGATGCGGAATATAAGAACGCCATCTTTTGGGTGAGCGTAACTTTTTATGCATGAAACAGTTGCTATATCATCGGATACTTCATCTTTTGATCTGTGAAGATTACGAACTTCTGGCTCAGGTCTATTAGGGTAAAGAAGGAGCATTTCTGTTTCTTTAAAGTTTCTTATATGCATTTGTGCTGCCATTTCTCCAAGATCAACGGGGAAAAATGGTGTAAACATTGAGTGAGATAAAGTTTCTGCAAAATTTACGTTAAGGCTTTTAGCTCCGAACATGTGTAGTGTGCTGGTGCCTACAAAAGCTGGTTTAAAAAATGGAAACCCTTGAATATGGTCATGATGGGTGTGGCTGAATAGCATTGTTAAGCTTATAGGTTTTCTATTTTGATTATTGGTTCCGCTGGCGATGTATTCTTTAATAAGTTCATTTCCCAGATTAATAATTCCTGTACCAGCGTCAATAATAACTTTATGTCCATTTACGTTAATTTCTACGCAGGCTGTGTTTCCACCGTAATTAAGAGTGTGTTTTGAAGGATTTGGATGGCTTCCTCTAACCCCATAAAATTTAATGCTAAATTTGTCCTTGTGCTGCTCCATTATTTCACCCAATTTAACGTACTGCTACTTGCCTTCATATAAGTATATATGATTTGTTATTTTTTACCAAATTTTGAATCTATTGTTACAGATTAATTGCATGATTAATATAAATTCTTTTTAGAATTTTATGTTCTTGTGTGTTATTTATACCAATCCATGGAAGTAAACGATAGATGGCTTTAAATTATTATAGGGTGTTTTTGACTGCGCAGCAGGAAAAAACACCCTGCCTCTATAATCTGGAATTTATAGATTACTTTCAAGGGTTAGTCTATATCGGTATTGTTTTAGGGTATAAGTATTTATACGTGGTTGCAGTTTGTTTCGTACTTATAAAACAATTGTTTATAAAGGTTATCGAAGTCTTTTATGCCAGTATATGCACCTACATGCTGGACACACATGGCACCTGCGGCATTGCCTAGTTTAGCAGCTTTATTCAGATCAAATTTTAAAGATAAGCCTTTGAGAAATCCGGCTAGAAAACAGTCGCCTGCCCCTGTTGAGTCTACTAAAGAAACTTCTAAAGCTGAAATCTGTTCTTGCGTATTTTTATTTGCAAGATAACATCCTGCTTTATCCATTTTTATTATGACGTTTTCAGCTCCAAGACCTAAACACCAGTTAGCTATGTCTTCAGGTTTTTGATAATTTGAAATGACCTGCGCTTCTTCGAAGCTTGGTGTGAAGAAATCCATGAAAGGTATTGATTTTTCTATAAGTTTATAGGTTGGTCTTGTTGGCCATACGGTATCTACAAGGCTTATAGTGTTATATTTTTTACATTGTTTGAGAACTTCGGGTAAGTCTGGTAATAGTGTATCAAGCAGGAAACATGAACCGATTAGTAATGCATCAAATTCCTGTAAAATGCTCCAGTCATAATCGTCAATAGATACCATAATGAAGTTACCCGGGTTACAGATAAAACTTCTTTCACCTTCTTTGTTTATAAGCACATTAACAACAGATGAACATTTGTTTTCTCTTCTAAGAACATAGCTACTATCAAGTCCTTCAGCATCCATAATATTTAACAGAACGTCTCCTGCGTAGTCTTTGCCTATTTCCCCCATAGGGTATGCGTCTACACCGAGTCTTTTAAGAGCTATTGCAGTATTAAGAGCTCCTCCTCCTCCTAACAGTGATATTGAATCAACTTGTGTAACATGGTTAGGTCTTGGAAAATCTTCTATGTTCTTAATTAAGATGTCTAAACATATACTACCTAAACATAAAACTTTCATTCTGGATGGGTCCTCGATTTATTATTGCCAACAGAAAATTGTATATTTCTATAATAATAACTTAAAATCTCCTGATATTTGCAACCAGATTTAGCCATGCCTTTAGCTCCCCACTGGCACAGACCTACAGCATGCCCGGCTCCCCTGGATTCTATTTTGCAATTATTTTCTTTACAATTGATATAATATTTTATTCCTGGTGTATTTCCCCAGCCAAAATGCTGGCCCAGAAGTAACCAGAAATTGTAACCGGTTAGTATTTTATTATCTGTTTTAATTTTTATTGTACGCGTTTCATTGTTAGTGAAGCTAATATTGTTTATCTTTAATTTTTTATAGAGTTCTTTCAGAGATAGTTTGTTTGAGTGGGTATTATAAAAATTAGATTCTTTGCAATAATTGCATTTTTTAGCTCTCAAATAATTTCTTGGTTTTTCACCAAAAACATCTTCATTATTTAAAGTTCCTCCTGCACAGGTAGAGTGAAATAAAGCTTCGATAGGTTGTTTGTTTTGATCTATCAGAATAATGTTTTTGATCTTTTTTATGTATTGATTGAAATGAGGTTTTTCATAGTTTGTGCCGCCATAGAACTGATTTTGAGTGCTGTCTTTAACACATTTATATTTGTTTTGTGTGTAGAGAGTGTATGAGTGTATTGCAATAGCTTGTGCTTTTACGGCTTCTTCTGGCCAGTCTTCGGGCAATTCGCTGGCTGTTGTGGCATTAATATAGTCATCTATTGCAACTTTGTTTATTATTTTAACCCTGTTTTTGAAGCTTGTTATTTCAATATTACCTTTATAACATCTGGTATTAATGTCTTTTGTGCTAATACATACAGGGTAATTCTTTACTGGTTGTAATAATATTTTTTCTGGTAAGTGATGTGGTATGTTTTTTAGGGGTTGATAGAGTATAAGTGTATTTGATTGTGTTTTAATTTTCCATTTTTCATCAGTGTTAAGTGGCATGTTTGCTGGTTGTAATGTAGCTGGTGAATCGATTTGAATATATTTAATAGTTTCAACTTTAGAAAACAACTCTACATTGATAATGCTTATATTATCAATTTCTTCAGCTCTAATGGCTGTGTAAAGTAGTATAATTATTGCTATTGGTATTATAAGTAATTTAAAGTTTTGCATAATTTAAGAGTTTTACCTGCTACAGGAACAGCGTTAGAAAATCCGGTACCTTCTTTAATGAAAACACAGAATGATATTTCTGGTTTTTTAATGGGGCAGAATCCAATGCACCATCCGTGGGTTTTATCAGATTTTGAAGGAGCTGTGCCTGTTTTAGCTGCAACGTTAAGGCCAGTTTTATATAGTAGATTTGCCGTACCTGTCTGGCCGCTGGCTATCATGCCGTTTTGAACAATTGTCATTGTTCTCTCAGAAATTGGCAGGTTATTACCTTTGTTGGCTATGGTATTGACCAGGCCAATAAGTTGAATAGAACTCAGTTTAAGGTTTTTATCCAGGCCCAGTGTTATATTTTTCTTGCTGGTATGGGCTAGTTTTTTAAAAGAAGTAGTATTATTTTTGTTTTTATTTTGGTTTGATTCATTTAGTTTATAAATGTCGTAGTATTTCAGTAAATCGACAGGTGAGATTCTTTTTGAAGCGTTCAGGAAAAAAAGGTTGCATGATTCTGAAAGAGCAGATTGAATATTCATAAGGCCATGGCCGTTATAGTTCCAGCAATAAATCTTTTGTCCATTAAAGTTATCATGCCCTTTGCAGTAGTAAGTATCTTCAGTTGTTATTAAACCTTCTTCAAGAAGTGCTGTAGAATCAATTAATTTTGCAAGTGACCCTATAGTATGTTTCTGTTTTGCTTGATTTATATCAGAACACCCTATAATTTCACCTGTTTTAATTTTTGATAAAACGATAACACCCTTATTCCCTATAATTTCTTTAAGTTTGATGCTGAGTTCAAGATTTTTATTTTTAAAAGAGTTAATAAAAGGTAGGCTTAAAAGCAAAAACAAAAATTCCCTTCTGGAAAAATTCGTATAAAGATTTTTATTATTAGATAAAATGTAATTGTGCATAAAGACTTTCCGATGGATTAAATGATAAATAGGAATATATTTTTAATAGTGTTGTTTATTAGTATATTAGGACTCGTGTTTAGTGTAAATGAGTCAGTAATTGCTAAAGAGTTGAATTTGCCTCAGCTTGCCAGAACTTCAGTTGAGAGTTATTTGCAGGGAAAAACTTTTAATATAAAAGAGATTGAGCTTATAAATAGTTATAGAGGCAAAATAGTAGGTGTTTTTGTTACTATTATAGATGAAGAAAATAAATCAAGGGGTTGCTGGGGCAATCTTTATCCTCAAACAGGTTTAAAAGAGTCTATAGTTAGTTCGGCCATAGGAGCAATTAAAAAGGATTACAGGTTCAAACCGCCTGCTCTAGCGGAACTGCCCGGTTTAAAATTTCAAGTTTCACTGGTTTCTGACGTTATACCAGTAAGTTCTGTTAGAGAATTTAATCCTTTAAAAGATGGAATGATGGTTCAATCTGGTGGCAAAACAGGAATTTTGCTACCTGGTGAGGCTATTGATGCTCATTATCAGATGGTTCAGTGTAAATTGAAAGCAAATATACAACCTGATGAGCCTTATAATTTATTTAAATTAGTTACCAGAGTATATAAAGATTAGTCAGAGGTATATAAAATGTGGAAATGGATAGTAGCAGCAGTATTGTTTATAGCTTTAATAGCTGTAGGTATTTTGCTTGAGAAGCCTAAAGGTAATATTGTTGGTAACTTGAGTCTTCAAGAGACAACACAGAGCGGATATAGATATGTTTATAATACTGATAATTTATTAAAATCTAATGCAAGGGTTATAGCATATGGCCCCGTAGTTAGAGGAGCCTTTGTTAATTCAAAAGGTGAGTATCGAATAAATGGGTTGCCTGTTGGGACCTATCGTTTAATGGCTAAGGCGAAAGGCTATAGTTCAGATACTCAATGGGGTATAGAGGTAGTAGAAGCTAAAGATACTGGGGCGAAAGAGTTTAAATTGTCGTATTTACCATCTAGTATTGATATAGCATCAGACTCTAAAGTATTTACTACAGATGACAACCCTTATTTCTGGTTTAGAACTACAGGCATAGAGAAGATAGATATTAAGTTATATTCATTTAACGCTCTTGAAGATATAGATATGGTAACAGAAAAAGCTAAAGATGACTATGCTAGTTTCTTGCTGGGTAACTATTATTATGGTTCTGATCAGTTTATTAAAGATATAGTTAAAGATAAGCGACCTATAAAAAACTGGGATAAAAAGGTGTTTTATGGTTCTGATGATTATGGTCGTACACCTCTAAAGATAGAGAAAGATTTACCGAAGGGTAGTTATTTATTAGTGGTTGAAGGTGATTCTGATCTGGATAAGGTTAAAAGATCAGATGCTTATTGGTTCTCTGTTTCTGATCTAGGTATAATTACCAAGCATGATCCGTATAAGGTATTGATAAGAGCTATTGATCTCAGAACTTTAAAACCTGTGTCTGATGCTAAGGTATCTATTTATGATAGACAGAAGGATTATAAGCTTGTTGGTGAAGCGAAAACTGATAATAATGGAATGGTAGAGTATTCTTTCCCTGAGAAATTTTCTGAAGGATATAATTCTCTTTTGATAACAGCTGAAAGTGATAGATCTATAGCGCTTAATGGATCTTATTCATGGTTCTACAATGATGATAAGTATAAGGTATATTTATATACAGATAGACCTGTATACAGACCTAACCAGACAGTTTATTTTAAAGCTATAGTAAGAGAAGAAGAAAAAGGCAGAATTAAAAATATTGTAGATAAGCCGGTAGATATTACTATATATAATCCTGATGATGAGCCAATTAAGAGATATAAACTTAAGACAAATCAGTTTGGCACTTATCATGCTTATATAGATATGCCAAATAATGCAATGCTTGGTTCTTATAGAATTAAGTCAGAAATTGATGATAGTGAGTATAGTAATTATTTTGAATTAGCGGAGTATAGAAAACCTGAATATAAAGTAGACGTGATTCCAGGCTCTCAAAGAATTATAGGAGGTCAATTAGCAACGGCAACAGTGAAAGCTACATATTTCTTTGGTTATCCAGTAACGAATGCCAAAGTTAAATATACTGTTTATTCCTCACCTGATTATGGTTTAAAATGGGAGCTTTTACCAAGGCCTGATTATTACTCTTATTATGACGATTGGGATGATAATGATTCCTATGACTATTCAGGATATGATTATAGTTCTGGAGAGGTTATAGCTGAAGGCTATGCAACAACGGATGAAAATGGAGAAGCTAAGGTTAAATTTAAAACAAAGAAAATAAAAGCTGATCTTGATACATATTATAGTTATTCAGAATCAGTAGCTCAAAAATATAAAGTAGAGGCTGAGGTAACAGATATTAGTAGAAAAACTTCAGTCGGTAAAGGAGCTTTTAATGTAGTAGCTGGAGAATTTGCTTTATTTCTTGAGCCTGAGCGATATGTGTATACAGAAGATGAAGATATAAAGATAGATGTTAAAGCTATTAATTATGATAAAAAATATGTTTCTACTGACGTTGAGCTGGCTCTACAAAGCTGGGATTGGGACAGTGAAAACTGGGTATATAAGAACCCTAAAACAATAGCAACCAAGGTAGTTAAGACTGATAAGAATGGTGAATCAGTAGCTATTATGAAGGTACCCAAGAATGCACCTACTAGAAATTATCGAATAGTTGGTATGGCTGTAGATAGAGAAGGTAATAAAATAGCGGATACTACAAGCATATGGATATCGAATATGAAATATCCAAGTTATAAGTCTGAGGTTAAACCAAATCTTGAGGTAACCTTTGATAAGTCGGTATACCAGGCTGGAGATGTAGCTAAAGTTATGCTGGTATCACCTATTAAAGATGTTCAGGCAATGGTATGTCTTGAAGGTGCAGAGCTTTATAATTATAAGTTGTACGATATTAAAGATAACACACAGTTAATAGAGATACCTCTAACTGATTTGTATGTTCCAAATGCGTATGTATCTGTTGTTATAGTTGGCCCAAGACAACAGTATTACGCACAAAATAAATTAATAAGGGTTTCTCCTGAGAACAATTTCTTAGATATTGATATTAAACCAGATAAAGCTAAATATATGCCTCAGGAAACTGTTAATTATGATATAAAAGTTACTGATTCTGATGGTAAGCCTGTAAAAGCAGAACTTTCTGTAGCTGTAGTAGATGAAAGTATCTATTCTATAAGATCTGATTATACTCCAGATATTAAAAAGTTTTTTTATTCAAGAGTATCAAATATGGTACAGACAGCATATTCATTCTATAAAGATTATTCTGCTGGTGGTGATAAAATTGAACCTAAATTACGTAAGGACTTTAAAGATACAGCCTTATGGAGAGCAGAAGTAGTAACAAATGATAAAGGAGAAGCAAAAGTTTCCTTTAAGTTACCAGATAATCTTACAACCTGGCGCACTACTGTTAGAGCAGTAACAAAAGATACAAAAGTGGCATCAGCTACGAATAATATACTTGTTACCAAAGATATTATTGTAAGGCTTGCTCTTCCAAGATTCTATACTGTTGGTGATAAAGCTATACTTGCCTCTATAGTTCATAATTATACTGATGAAGAGCAAAAAATAAAACTGGATTTGAGGGCTCCATCAAACTTTAAGGTTGGTGATTCAAAACAGAAACCTGTAGTGGATGTTTATGTTCCGCCTCAGGGCAAAATAAGAAAAGACTGGGACGTTGAAGCTAAAGTTGTTGGAGATGTAAAAATACAAACGTATGCTATTGCTTACAATACAAAGATTGAAGGAGATGCTTTGGAGTTACCTATTAGCATATTGCCATTTGGTGTTCCAAAAATCAGCTTAAAATCAGGTAAAATGATTGATGATAATGCTAAAGAAACAATTGATGAAAATATTACGGAAAAAGTAGTTCCGGGTAGTATAAGCTGGATAGTTAGAGTTTCACCTTCGAATGCCAGCATGGTGTTAGGTAGTCTGGATTATCTGATCAGTTATCCTTATGGTTGTACAGAACAGACTATGAGTAAATTCATGCCAAGTATTGTTGTTGCTAATATATCGAATGAATTAGGTATTCCTTTAAGTAAGTCTGCTAAAGTAAAGCTGCCTGACGTGGTTGATGATAGCTTAACCAGGTTATATAAAAATCAGCATAGTGATGGTGGTTGGGGCTGGTGGGAATATGATGATTCTAATGCATACATGACTGCTTATGTTCTTCATGGTCTTAAATATGCTATGAATAGTGGTTATAAAATTGAGAAAAATAGAATAGATCGTGCTCTTGTCTGGTTAACTGATCAGTTAAAAGATAAAAAGACTATTGAGATTAGTAAAGGACTTTATGCTGATGAACAGTATTATTATAGACAAACACCAACGGATTTAGCTTATCAATGTTATGTATTATCACTGTATGGAATGAAAAATGATACGATCCTAACTAATCTCTATCAGAGACGTGATAAAATATCTAATGAAGCATTAGCATATCTTGCACTAAGCTATGCTCAGCTTGGTGTTGATGAAAAAGCTAATGTAGTTCTGGATGTTGTATTAAGCAGAGTGGATGTTCAGTTGCCAATATTGAGTTTTGGTATGACTAAAACTCTACTGGAACGTTTTGGAATATCTCTGGATTCGTTATATAGCTATAATGAAGTTGAAATTTCAGCTATTGTTATGAGAGCTATGTTGAAAGTAAGGCCAGATGATCCTATGGTAGATAAAATAGTACCGCTCTTACTTGAAAAGCGTCACGGCAATTACTGGTATAATACAAAAACAACAGCTACAGTTATTTTAGCGTTATCTGAGTATATTAAATATACAGCGATGGAAGAAAACCCTGATTATGATGTAATTGTTAAGTTGGGCAATAGAGAAATATCAAGAAAACACTTTAATAGATCAAATATGTTTTCTGAAGAAACTATTGTAGAAATACCTGCTAAGCTTATAGCTGAAAATAATTCAGTTACTATAGAAAAATCTGGTATAGGTAAAATGTATTATAGCAGTGATTTCAAATATTATCAGTATTTTGAAGCTGATGAAGTAATACCTGCTGTAACTGATAATAATATTATATTGACTAAAGAACTGTATAAGCTTAAAACAAAGACAGACGAAGATGGAAACATCAAGTATGAAAAGTTGCCTTTTAAAGGTGATGCAAAAGCTGGAGAAGTATTGCTGGTTAGATTGGAATTAGAAAACAATGATTTTGGTCAATACATAATTATAGAAGATCCAAAGGCTTCAGGAATGGAGCTTGTAGCATCTGATCCGCATTCAAAATTAGGTTCAAGCTTTGATGATAAAGATGATTACTACTGGTGGAATAACTGGTGGACTCATCAATCTGATAAAGATACTCATATGGCATTCTTTGTGACATATTTACCTAAAGGTAAGCATGAGTTTTATTATCTTATAAGACCAGAATTACCCGGGGAATATTTAATAAGGCCAACCAATGCAGATGGAATGTATTCATCTATAATATCTGGTTCTACTACCAGTATGAAAATAAAGGTTAAAGAATAATGTTAAGTAGATATAAAGGTTTTATAGTATTTGCAGGAGTAGTATTACTACTTCTGCTTGCTATTTACCTGACAAGACCGGCGCCTTATAATCTTGGAAGTTATTCAGCCTCTTTAAAAAATTTGACTCCAGACCAGCGTAGAAATGTATGTCTTGGTGCAAGGAAGATTAATAATACATATGTAAACCCTGGAATGGTTTTTTCTTTTAATGCTATGGTAGGTCCTAGAACTATTGAACGTGGTTTTGTACCTTCTAAGGTTATTTTTGAGGGTGATGTTATTGAATCTGTTGGAGGAGGAATATGTTTGCTTTCTTCAGCTCTTTATAATGCTGTTATTAGGTCAAATTTGCAAGTTGTTATCAGGGTAGCTCACACGAAAATAATAAGGTCAGTACCTGCAGGTCTTGATGCTACGGTGTGGTATGGTTTAAATGATCTGTCATTTAAGAATAATACTTCTGCCAAAGTTAAGGTAGTAGCTTTGTGTTCTTATGACAGGTTAAATGTTTCTATCAAGGGTAATGAGCCAGATAAATTGCCGGAAATTATTATAGAAAAACATAAAATGTCTGAGAAGGAGACACTGGTAAGTGTTTATAAAAAAGTTGGTGGTTCGGTTGAAAAAATTTCAGAAGATGTTTATATGAAACCTTAATAACGGTTTATTGTTCGTTAATTGTTCAAATTACTTCAGGAAGTATTTATAAGTATTTAAAACTATAAATGTCTATTTTGATTCTTGTGTAAGTTTCTTGAAGTTGCGATTCAAAGGTTTACATGGTCTAAACCATGTGTCTTATTTATTTCTTTGGGGTCAATTACATCAGATGGTGGATGTGATTGGTCTGAAAAAATTGTAATTTGTATGTAAGTAGAAATGTATTTTGATGCATGTGTAAATTCTCAATCGTAGGGGTGGATAGTGTATATTAGTAGTCTCGATATTACTTTAAGGCGTATAGAAGAGATTAAAACAAAGTTTGAGCCAGCTTTGGCGGAAGAAGTTTCTACTCGTAAGTTCGACAGTGCATTATCTAAAGCTTTACAAAGGAACGAAGAAGTTAATAAATCTAATTATATTCTTAACCCACATACTAAAAGTTATAAATATACAAGTATTCAGAATGAGATAGAGAATTTGATCACTAAACATGCAAATATTAACAATTTAGATCCTTCATTAGTTAAAGCAGTAGTGAAGGCAGAATCTAATTTTAATCCTAAGGCTATTTCAAATGCGGGTGCAGAGGGACTAATGCAGTTAATGCCTTCAACGGCCAAATCTTTAGGAGTAGAAAATTCTTTTGATATTGAGCAAAATATTGCAGGAGGAACTAGTTATTTAAGAGAAATGATTGATAAATTTGGTTCTGTACCGTTAGCCTTAGCTGCGTACAATGCAGGGCCAGGGGCAGTAGAGAAATACGGTGGTATTCCACCTTATAAAGAAACAGCAAATTATGTAGATAAGATAATGTCTTATCAACATAATTTTAAAGAGATGTCAGGATTAAACAAGTATAAAAAAGTGGCGTTACCTGAGCCACCACCTATTAATATACCTGAGAACATTAATAATAATGCGGTGCTGGGCTTACAACTGGCACCCCCTGAAGGAATGTAAGGAGAGCTTATGATTAAAGGACTTTATACAGCAGCATCAGGAATGGTTACTTTGTTAAATGCCAATGATAATCTGGCGAATAATTTGGCCAACATTAATACTACTGGTTTTAAGAAAGGAATCACTTTATTTAAAACATTTGCTCCTTTACTGATTGATAAAATGTCTTCTGATCCAAATCAAAAAGATGTTAAAGGCTCAAGAATAGGTTCGATATCAGGTGGATGTCAGTTAAGTTCAATTGCTATTGACTTTGAACAGGGTCATATAAAGAAAACAGATAATGATTTAGACTTAGCTTTACAGGGTGAAGGTTTCTTTGAAGTAAGAACTACTTCAGGAGAAACTGCTTACACAAGAGATGGTTCTTTTGAAAGAGATTTAGAAGGTTATTTAGTAACCAGGGAAGGTAATAAATTAATAGGTAGTGATAATAAGCCTATAAGAATAGATGAAATGTATAGAAAAATAAAAATTGGACCTGATGGTACGATTTTAGAAGGTGACAGGTTAGTAGGAGAGCCTCAGGTTATAGGAAGAATTAAACTTGTGGAATTTGAAAATAAACAGGCCCTTACGAGACAGGGTAATAACTTGTATGTTGATTCTGGAAGTGCTAACCCTGCTAAAAGTACAGCCTGTAGAGTCATACAGGGCGCTGTTGAAGCCTCTAATGCTAATGTTATTGATACTATGTCAAAATCAATAGCTGGTATGAGAGCATATGAAACTCTTGCAAGAGTTCTGGACAACACAAGTAAGAATCTGGAGAAAACAGTGAATCAGTTAGGAAAGGTTTAAGAATCTTTTGTGAAGGGGAATAATTAACAAGGTTGGAGGAAGAATATATGTTACGTTCATTAAGTACAGCAGCAACAGGGATGATCGCACAGCAAGTAAATATTGACGTTATATCTAACAACCTTGCTAACGTTAATACTACAGGTTTTAAGAAGTCTCGTGCAGAGTTTCAGGATCTTTTATGTCAGACTCTTAAAGCTCCTGGTGCACAGGTAAACCAGGGTACATATCAGCCATCTGGTATACAAATAGGTTTGGGAGTTAAGAACTCAGCTGTACAGAGAATAACTACAGATGGTATTTTTCAGTCTACTGATAATCCAACATCAATAGCCATTTCAGGAGAAGGATATTTCCAGATCCAAATGGATGATGGAACTACAGCATATACACGTGATGGAAACTTTAAAATTGATGCTAACGGTCAGCTTGTAACTACGGATGGTTTTCAGGTGATTCCTCAGGTAACTATTCCGCAGGATGCTACAGAAATTACTATTACAGCAGGTGGAAAATTTACTGTTAAGCAGCCAGGTACGGCAGAATTGACAGAAGTAGGTACATTGGAGCTGGTAAGGTTTCCTAATGATGCAGGTTTATTAGCAGTTGGCAAAAACTTATTCCTTGAAACAGGTGCTTCAGGAACACCAGTTCAGGGTATTGCTAACCAGGAAGGTTTTGGAAGTATTGAGCAAGGATTTTTAGAAGGATCCAATGTTCAGGTAGTTGAGGAGTTAATCAACTTAATTTCTGCTCAGAGAGCTTTTGAAGCTAATTCAAACGTAATACGTGCTTCTGATGAGGCTCTCAAAACTGTTAACAGAATTGTATAGAAGGGGTAGTTAGTTAAATTCTAATCAATCGATGGGGGACAATTTGAGAAACTTTCTTTTAATATTATCATTGATATCAGTATTTTTCTTAACTTCTTTATCTGTGGAAGCAAGAGAAGTAAATATCTCTGATATTGAACCCCATATTAAGAAATTTTTGGTTAATCACTATAAACCTCTTTACAAAGGAGATATAGTTGTAGATTGTGGAAGGATGCCTGGTGTACCATTTAATGTAGAAGATGGTAAGCTTGAGATTAAAATCAATAGTGTTCTTAGAGATGAATTTCGCCAGAGAACTGTAGTTAGAGTTTCAGTTTATGTGGATGGAAAATTTCAAAGAGCGTTAGGTGTACCTGTAACCATGGCTTTATATGATAAAGTATGGGTTGCAACTCAGCCAATTCAAAGAGATGATGCTCTTTCTGCTGCCAATATTCAGGTAGAAAGAAGAGATATTAGCAGGTTGGCTAATACTTATGCTAAAGCTATCACTGATCTAACTAATACAAGGGTAAAGAAAACCTTTAATGCAGGCGATATAATAGATCATCGTTTTGTTGAAAAAGACCCTATAGTTGTTAGAAATGCTTTAGTAGAAGTTATTTTTCAATCTAAAACTATATCAATCGCAATACCAGCCCAGGCTATGGAAAATGGTCATATAGGTGACATTATTAGAGTTAAAAGTGACAAATTCAACAAAGAATATATAGGAAAAGTAATAGATAGAGGAGTGGTACTGGTAAATATCTAAAAACTTAACTATCAGGAGTGAAAATGATGATTTCAGTTAGAAATAAAAAATTAATATTAATACTTTTAACAACTATGATAACGGTTTCAGCACTGCCAGCTGGAGCAGAATCTCTATTTCGAGTAGGTGTAGCTCAGAGTGTATCTCCTGTAACACCACGCTCCTGGTATACTGGAATAAGGGCTAATAATATTGGTGATGTAGTAACAATAATAATAGAAGATAAAAGTAGTATTACAAACTCAGTAGACTTAAGTTCAAATAAGAAAGATTCTACTGATGATAACTGGAGTAGCATATTAGATAAAATATTACCGGGTAAAGGTGTAGTTCCAAATGTTGATGGTTGGGGTGGAGCAACTAAAGTTACTAATAGTGCTTCATTAAAGCGTCAGAATGAAATAAAACAATCTGTAGCTGCTCAAGTGGTTCAAGTATTACCAAATGGAAATTTGGTAGTTCAAGCAAAGAAAAGTCTTATAAACTGTGGAGAACGTCAGGATATAGTACTTAGTGGTATTGTTAATCCGAGAATGATTGATGGAACCGGAAGTATTAATTCGCAATATGTTGCTAATCTCCAATTAGCTATTGTAGGTAAAGGTACAGTTTCTCGTGCTCAATCTGATGGTGTGATGAATAAACTTTTAAGATTCCTTTTCTAGTTAAAAGAATAGGAATAGGAGGAGTGAAAGTGTTTAAAAAAGTTTTAATATCATTAACAATAGCCGGAATAATACTTTTAAATAATATACCAGCTTGTTATGCGACAAGGGTTAGAATTAAAGATATATCTCATATTGATGGAGTTAGAGATAACCAGTTAATAGGTTATGGTATTGTTGTTGGATTACAGGGTACAGGAGATAACAGTAGATCTACACAAAGAACTAACAGAGCCTTATTAACTAACTTGGGTACAATTGTTGAAAACGATAATGATATTAAAAAAGGTAACTCTGCAGCTGTTATTCTTACAGCAAATATACCTCCATTTGCAAAAGAAGGAGATCAATTAGATGTTGTTGTATCTTCACTGGCTGATGCTAAAAGTTTAGAAGGTGGAGTATTAGTGCAGACTCAATTATTAGCGCCAAATGGTGAAGTTGTAGCTATAGCTCAAGGTCCTATTAGTACGGGAGGAGTTAGCGTATCAGCTAATGGTTCTAGTGCTAAGACAAGTATAACTACTTCAGGTAGAATTCCTGGAGGAGCTATTGTAGAACGAAGTATTCATACTGATTTAGGTGATGATTATGGAGTAACATTAGTTCTAAATAGATCTGATTTTACTATGGCTGCAAGGGTTGCTCAGGTTGTTAATGAGAATCTTGCACCAGCTAAAGCACTTGATGGAAGTACTGTTAGAATAGGTTATTCAGCAGGATTTTCTGATGACAGAGTTGGCTTTATAGCTGCTTTAGAAAATCTTACAGTAGAAACAACTGATGCTATAGCAAAAGTAGTAGTCAATGAACGTACAGGAACTATAGTAATTGGTAATGATGTTAAGTTATTACCGGCAGCTGTAGCTCATGGAAATATTACAGTTACAGTAACTACACAGAATGAAGTTTCTCAACCAAATTCATTCTCTGGAGGAGTAACAACTGGTGTTAGTAATTCTCAAATTTCTATTAATAAAACACCTGGTAGATTGATAGAACTTCCTGCTAACTCAAATTTAAGAGATCTAGTTAGAGCGTTAAATGCCATAGGCGTTACACCTTTTGATCTTATATCTATTCTTCAAGCTTTAAAAGAATCTGGTAGTCTTAAAGCAAGATTGGAGATTATGTAAAATGCTGGTAAACAATGATTTTATTTCTAATAATTTAGATATATCAAAATATCAAAGTACCTCTAAGAATATTGAAAACTTAAGAGGTGAGTTAAATACTGAAAATAGTCAAAATAAAGATAAATTAATGAAGGCTGCCCAAGACTTTGAAGCTGTATTTATTAATCAACTTCTTCAAGTTATGGATCAAACCATAGAAAGATCTGAGTTTATGCACGGTGGTCAGGGCGAAAAAATCTTTAGAGGTATGTTTTATCAGGAAATAGCAAAAGAAATTGCTTCAAACCCACAAGGGAACTTTGGTTTGGGAAAACAAATTTATGATCAGTTATCTAAATATGAATAATGTGTGTTATTAGGAGGGGTAATGGTTTCAATTAATAGTTCAGTAGGTAATTTAAATACTTTAAGATCAGCACAAACTTCTGTTAAACCAAGAACCAATATGAATAACTCTCTGGCTGAAAAGCCCAAGGAAGAGTTTTCATCAGTATTAGATAACTCAAATCAGAAGCCTGCTTTGAAATCTAATGATAGTATTATAGCCTCTAAATATGATACTTCTACATATTCTCCTATAATGTTACGTTATGGAGCTAATAAAATTAATGAAATACAAGATATTGCAAAAGCTTACGGAGTTAATGATTTAACTAATCAAGACTTTGATTATGCTATTAGATATGGTAGAAGCCTTTTAGCAGATTACTTAGTCTAAGTGGAGATTAAAAAATGAGAACTCTTGTTAATACACTAAAAAATAATTTATCTGAGCAGTTAAACCACTATGAAAATATGGACAAATTAACTGAGCAGAAAAAAGAGCTGATAATTAAAGGTGATGTTGAATCTTTAGCGGATCTTGATAAGCAAATAGAATCAATTGCATGCCATGTTCTGGATCTAGAACAGAGACGTGTAAAGTTGCTTGGAAGATATGTAACAAAAGAATCCAGGCTTAGTGACTTTTTAATGGTTGTCGAACCAGATTTAGCTAAACCACTCAATCAATTAAGAGAAAAATTATTGAATGTAATGGCTAATATAAAGAAAACAAATCAACTTAATGTCTATTTAATTAATAATTCAATAAAGTGGATAGAGCACTCAGTTAATACTATTTCTAATGTTTTAGCACCTGAATCTGCTGCTTATAATTCATATGGTAAAGCTTTAACGACTTTATCTTATGGTAATTACAGTTCACCAAAGATAGTTGAACATGAAGCTTAATTAGAGAAGGATAAATTCTATGGTATCAAGTTTCTTCGGATTATTTACTGCACAGAGATCACTATCGACAAACCAGACGGTTATGAATGTTATCAGCAATAACATTGCTAACGCTAATACACCAGGTTATTCTCGTCAAAATGTAAATTTGCAAACTAGTGCTCCTTTCCCTCAACCTATTAAAGGTGTTTATACCCTACCAGGTACATTTGGTACAGGTGCAGAAATAAAACAAATTACAAGAACTAGAGATGCTTTTCTTGATGCACAGTTTCGTATTGAAGTTGGAGCTTTAGGCAGTTATAAAGAGATACTTAGTGCTGCAACTAACGTTGAAGGAACTTTAATGGAACCTTCTGATTCAGGTATAAGTGCAAAATTAGATGCTTTTTTTAATAGTGCACAGGAATTAAGTCTTAACCCAGAAAGTTTGGCAGTAAGAACTAATTTTATACAGCAAGCTATAGACCTTTCTGTAGTTTTTAATCAACAAGCAAGTGCTCTACAGGATTTAAGGGATTCTTTAGTAGGTAACGAAAATGATTTAACCTCTGTTGAACAGAGTAAACTGGGTATGTATATAGTTGATGTAAATAGTAAACTTGATACCCTTGCACATATTAATAAGCAAATTATTACTTTAAAAGGTAATAACGTTGAACCAAATGACTTATTAGATGAAAGAGATAGAATATTAGATGAACTAAGTAACTTATTACCTATAACTATAGATGAATCTACCATAGGTAGCGTTAATGTATCACTAGGTGCTAATCAGTTAGTAGCTGGTGGTATAGTAGTAAATACACTTTTTGTTCAAAACTCTTTAAATGTTAATGATCCAGCAGATGTTATGTTAACAGGCCCCCCAATTGTTAATGTTAATGCTGATATAACTGGTGGTAAAATAGGAGGTTTGCTAGATATTGGAGGAAATAATGTAGGTGAGTTGACTATTAGAGGGGTTATTGAAAGATTAGATACACTGGCTAATGAAATATCAACAGCTTTTAATGCTTTGCAAACGGCAGGTAGATATATTGATTCTGCTACTGGACAATTAGTTGATGCAGCAGGTGCCTTTGATAACATATTCCTTGGAGGTCCTCCTATTACTGCAGCTAACATTACAGTCGATACTAACTTGGTTAATGATCCAAATAGGGTAGCTGCTGCTGTTATTACTGCTGCTAATGATGAAATTGGTAGTGGTGGGCAAGCATTACAAATGTCTCAACTGCGTGAAACCCTTTTAGCTGGCCTGGGTAATACTACCTTCTCAGATTACCATACTTCTACTATTTCTAATTTAGGTGTTCAGACTAAAAGTATTTCTGATAAGTTTAACAGTCAGGAGACTCTTTTAAATCAGATAGATTTAAGAAGAGAATCTATTTCTGGTGTTAATATGGACGAAGAACTTGTAGATTTGATAAGATTTCAGAGAGCTTTTGAGGCTTCTTCAAGAGTTATGACAACTATTAACGGTATTTTAGATGTTTTAATTAATAGAATGCTTTAGGAGTAAGTATTTATGACTTATAGTAGAATAACAAATCGCCTTATGGCAGATAGTAGTATTCAAAATCTTAGAATAAATCTTACTCGTTTGAGTGATTTGCAGACTAAATTGTCATCTGGTAAGAATATTAATTTGCCTTCTGAAGATCCTGTTGGTTTGAACAGATTACTGGGTATAGATGAATCTCTTAAAAAAGATGAACGTTTTGTAGATAATATTAATAATGCTAAATCTGAATTAAATACAACAGATTCTCTCTTATCAAGTACTACAGATATTATTCAGAGAGCTAGAGAATTAACTATTCAAGCTTCTAACCAGACTAATGGCCCTGATGAATTGTCAGCTATTAGAGAAGAGGTACAACAATTATTAAATCAGGTAGTGCAAATAGCTAATACAAAATTTGGTAATAAACACATTTTTGGTGGATTAAGAACGACACTCCCACCATATGTTGTAAATCCTTCGCCTCCAGCACCTCCTAATGAAATTGTATATAATGGAACAGCTTCTCCCGGTCATGAAAGAAACATTGAAATAGGAAGCGGTGTTACTATTACAGTTAACTACGCTGGTGTAGATATATTTGGACAAAATGATATAACAGGTGGTAATCAATCAGGATTGATAAACACACTATCTAATTTAATAGTTGATCTAGATGCTACTATAGCTGCACCTACTACAGCTAACTATGATAATATTCGTACACATATTGATGATTTAGATACTGATTTAGATACGGTTCTCAGTGTTCAGACTACTGTTGGTGCTCTGGTTAATAGGCTTGATCTAACTGAAAATAGGTTACAAGATAGAAAATTAGCTTTATCAACTGAATATGGTGCTATTCAAGATGTTGATCTGGCTTCTGTTGTATCAGATTTGAATTTTCAGGAAGCTGTTTTTCAGACTTCATTGGCTACTACAGCTAGGGTTCTCCAGCCAAGCTTATTAAATTACCTAATGTAACACAACACATCATCATACACTCACTCCTAACACACATGCACCTCTAGGGCTATATGAAAGCCCTTTTTTTTATGGATAAATTATTAATTATTCTATTGTCTCTTCTATAAACTTTAATTTTTGGTGACTGAATTTAGTAAAAAACTCGTGCAGTTTTTTCTATACTAATCCACGGAAATAAACGATATATGGCTTTGAATTATTATAGGGTGTTTTTTTACCTGCGCAGCAGCTAAAAACACTGGCCTTTATAATCTGGAATCTATAGATTACTTTCAAGAATCAGTATATATATAAAAGATCTGGTTAAAAATAAAAAAGTATAAGAATTTAAAGAGTATAAGTAAGTGAAGATAAGCGGTTACAGGATTTTTCAGATTGTTTATGATCTATTTGTTTTTTGTTTTGTGGTTGTATATTAACACATATGTATTAAAAAGTTCTTTTTATATTTTAAATAACAATTCTAATCTGATTTGAAATTAGAAACAATAATGAATAAATAAAATCAGTTAATTAAAACGTATTTAGTTAAATAATGTTAAATATTTAGTGAAGCTTGTTAATAAAATTGATGTTTTGTTTTTATATTTATACCTCTCCAAATTGTTAAAATCGGTTTCAGGCAAACAATTCAACTATAAAAAGAGATAAAGATAATCATGTCTTCTACTGGCTCTATAATAAATAGTTTAAGAAGTAGCATTGCACCTAGAACAGAAAAGCTTTTTACTAAGCTAGGTTCTAGCCCTGATCCATTAATAACTATTATTGCTCTTTGTGCATTCAATATGACTGTAAGACCACTTATAACTCTTACAGATAAAAATCAACCAAAAGATAGAAGAATATATGCGGCTTTAAGAGAAGCTGTAACAGAAATAATTGCATTACCAATGTGTGTCTTAATGGCCAGGGTTATTGGCGGTAGGTTAGCACAACAATTTACAAAAGCACCTAATACCATTGGGGCTGTTAAAAATGTGTTTTCTTTAGCAGGTCTGGTTGTAGCTAACTTTATAATTCCAATAATTGCCACTGTTGCTCTGGATCCAATTATGAAAGATGTAAAGAAGAGAATAGTTAAAAATAATGAATTATTTGAAAAGAGTATAAATAAATCAACAAATTTAAATATTATATCTAAATCGCAAATGGTAAATCCTATACCAGCAAAACAATTATCTGTAAGACACCCTCATTCTTCTACAAATATCTGGAATTATTATAATTTAAATACTTCAGGAAAATTAAAAATAGGAAATTAAAATGAATATTGGTCCAGCTATAACTAGAATAGTCAACAATCCAAAAGTTATAAACTTTGCTAGTAACCCTACATGGCCTGTAGCTGGGCTTATTATTACCAATGCTATTTTTAGACCAGTATTTACCCTTGCTGATCCAAATGTTAAGCCTAGTGCAAAAAAATATTCTGCTGCAAGAGAATTTTTTCACCAGGCACTATGCTTAATTACACACTTTACTTTTGCTAATCAATTTAAAAAATTGGGTTTCTGGATAGGTCAAAAACTATTACCAAATAATGCCGCATTTAAACAATTTAATAATTATGCTGAAGTGACTAAATTTATGAAAAATGGTGGAAATATTATTAAAAAATTCCCGGTTGTGAATGGTGCTATTATGGTTGGATCTACTCTTGGAGCTATTGCAGCCCTTGCTGTAGTTGCACCGAAATTAAACAATTGGTTGCTTCCACCATTATTAAATACTTTAGGAATAAAGTTAGATAAAGAAGATGAATATAATAAATTACCCGGAATCTATGCAAAGTCTTTAAAAAATGGTGAAATTATTCAAAATTTTACTTATAAAGAACTACAATCAATTAATTATAAAGCATAATAATCCAGAGAGAAAAACCTCTGGATTATTTTTCGTATACTTACAGGCATTCAAACAAAAATGAACTATAAGGTTCTATTTTTATTTGATAAATATCTTTTTCATCATAAATAAGTTTAAAATTCTCTGAAATTAAAGCTTTATTATTATTTATACGTTGAAAATAAAAAATCTGTCTTAATTTTTCTGTTTTTTCATATGGGCCTTTAATTAAAAAACCTAAATGAAAAATATTTATTTTAATTTCTTTTGGCTGATCTGTAATATTTGAAATAGCTAATAAAACAGGTTCATTACTAATATTTTTTTCAGGAAACCTTAACATTCCTAAAATACCAGGATCCATATTTCCATTATCTATATTTTTAATAAAATATGACCTCAAAGCACTTCGTTCTTTTCTCAGTCTATTAAGAGTTTTGATGATATTAATTGCTGGATAGTCTGAGTTTAAAAAACCTTCAAATTTAGTTGCTTTTAAATTACCTCTTTGCAGCTCTCTAGGATCTTTGCAACTTTCAAAAGTTATAGAATGACCTGACCCTAACAATTTATTAAATGTTTCATATTGTTTCTGCTGACGTTGCTTCATTTGTTCAAAATTATTTATTGCTCCAACTTCTGTACCATAATAAATTACCGGAGTTGCAGGCATCATATAAAGGCAAAAAAATGCATTTGCAATTCTTGTTGCATTTCTATTTAAACATTCAGAATATCTTGCGCCACCACTCATTCCATTTTTATAGATTATTCCTCTTTCTGATATATAACCTCTCATTGCTTCTATTTCATCAATAAAACCCATATATATTTCATCGTGATGTTCTATTGGTAACAAATGTTTTGAGGTATTATTAATATCCCTATTGAATTCAATATTAATCTTTTGCCAGAATGGGCTAGTTTTTTGAAAATAAAGCATTTCTCTAAGCATACCCTGAAGCTGAAAATCTAATAGGGCATCACCAGCAGAAGTTGTTTTCTTGCCGTTAATAGTAGTTGGAATACCTGCATATTTTTTTAATTCTGCCGTACTTGTTACTACTTCAGGTAAAATAATGCATTTTGAAGATACATGAACTATAAATTCTTTTATTAATTCATGCAATGCATATGTTTGAGAAAGATTTTTAGCCTGTGTACCGGGTTCTTTTATCCAGTGAGCTATAGCATCTGTTCGTTTTCCTAATATACCCTGACTCAATTCTCTTGCTAGAAACTTAAAAAGTTCATTTAATACTTCAGGATTCTGTAAATCAAGATCAACCTGGAATGGATAAAATTCTCTATAGAACAATACTTTTTTATTTAAAGGTTTGATATATTTTTCTAACCATAAAGTTTTATCCACATCTGGAAAAATTAAGATTCTTTTTGAATTTACTTTTTCTGCAAACTTATTTTTTTCTTTTAAATTTAAAAATAAATCACCATTTTCGTCAGTTAAAATTTCTTTTAAATCAAGATGTTGCCAGTTTGATGGACACTTTAAATAATAATCAAAAAACCTGGCTTTGCCTGCTATAGCAGCTTTAAACCATTTATGATCTGTTGATGTATGGTTAAAAACAAGATCTGTTGCTATTCTGAAACCTCTTAAAGTTGCTTCATTTATAAAATCAATAAATTCCTCTTCGCCCCCTAATTTTTTAGAAGGAAAATAAGCTGAAATATCATACCCAGCATCTCCCTGGGGTGATTCATAGTGAGGTAATAAATATAAGTTCTTTATTTCTAATTTTTCAAGATAATCAAGTTGTTTCTTTAAAGTTTTAAAACTACCTTTGCCTGTTTCGTCAGTACCAAAATACTGAACATAAGCATAGTACCAAGGCTCTGAAAACCAATCATCTGGAAGCCTATCAAGATAATCTTCAAGGCTTATAGAATCGTTTATTTTTACTGATCTTAAGGTTTTTTTGGCTTTCAACAGGTTTTTAAAAAAACAGGTAAATATTAAATCAGAATCATTTGATGTTCTTGCAAGTGAATCACATAATCTTTTAATATTTTTAATATCTTTTTTTGTTGTTAAAGGCTTTTGACCTGATGGTATTAACCTATTTGTCCAATTATTTTGTTCATCAAAACAATTTAATATCTTTTCTGTTTCTCTATTAGCTATAGTTGGTTTTTCAGATATATGTTTAAATACTTTATACATAGAATCGGGAAGAAAATTTTCTTTCCAATCTTTCATAAACTGACTAATAACGTGTTTTTTATATTCTTTATCCAGGAATGATAGTCTTTGAGCTTTTTCTTGATAATTATTAAAATAGTCCAGAGAACATTTAGAAATTTCCAATAATCTATCAATATCACTTAATTCTTCACCAGAAAGCTTAGACGTATTTATATTTTTAAACAGTCTTTTTATACGTTGGTTTTTTAAATTTAATATTCTGTCTTCTACCAGTAAAATATAATCTAACGTTGAAGGTATTTCATTATAGCCCCTGTAAGAAAGAATATGCATGAAATATCTATTTTCTTTATATCTTTTAATGAGTTCTTTTTGGTTTGTATCAACATCTTCAGATTCAAGCAATAAATTGATTATGGTTTTAATAAGTCGCTCAATCATAGTATTTGTACCTATTTTAAACAGAAAGTATTTAAACAAAGTTTATACATAATTATACCAATTATAAAAGCAGGCTAAAAACACCCTGCCCCCTATAATCAAGAATCTATAAATTAATTTCAAGGATTAGTATAGTCTCTGAAAAGATATAAGAGTATTTTGGTGTTTTGTTAGTTTTTGTTTTGGATAAATAACACATATGTATTAAATCTATACTTTTTTAATTTAAATCTTAATATTTGTATGAAAAAATCATCAGTGCAACTCTTTTTATAAAAAAGACTTATGCTTAATTGGTTAAATTATCAAAACAACTAAGATAGCAGAAAAAAAAATAGTATAGGGTTTGAAAAACCTGCGCAGCAGGCAAAAACACCTGGCATCAATAATCTGGAATTTATAGATTACTTTCAAGGATCACTATAAAATATTTTCAGTATTTAAAAACTTAATGAAGTTTATTTTTATCTTTCTTTCCCTCAAGGAATTTTTGAAAATTTTTAAAACTCATTTCACCTTTTTCTGTCTGGCCAGGTTGAAGCCGGAGTATTATATCAGGTCTTTTGTTTAATGCGTTAATTACCTGTTTATAGGAATCCCCAAAATAGTTTAATATTAATATCCAGACATAATAGAATAAAACTAAATGAACAATAATTGAAATAACTAACGAAATAACAAGATTCCAGTCTATAAATGAATCTTCTTCTAACCTGCTCTTAAATTTTGAATTGCTATCATAGCTCATTTAGTTAGAAATATTATTAAATCTTATTAATTATCAAATAATATAATAAAAAGGCATAACCTGCTTAATTCGTGAATTTGTTATATTTACGAAAACCTGCTTCTAATGACATATTTAACAAATATTGAATTTACACACCCTCTAACCCCCTCGCTGATTCCTGATTTGTGAATAATTCGGGATAATAGTTTTCATAAATAAAAAAAGAAATCCTCTTATTATAGAGAATTTCTTCCAGGCCGGGTTAATGAATCCAGAGAATAAAAACTTGAGTTATGTTAGTAAGTTTAATGTAGATGAGTTGTCTAAATTAGCGTTAAAGTTATTAATAGCTCCAAACAGGTTATTTATGTTAAACTCTCCACCACCATAAGTGCTACTTAAATTCATATTGTTAAATGTACCTGCGTTAAATACGTTAGTTTGATCAGCTGTATCCTGTAAATTAGCATTATTTACGTAACCTGAGTTGCCAATATTGGTGACAGCACCGTGATAGGTGTTTGTATTTAAGTTATTCATATAGCCATTGTTTTGAATATTTGCAGTAGTACCTGATGCATAATCATAAGAACCATCTGAATTCCATTTGTAATTATCAATATTTGAAGTAACATTACTCATTGAACCATTGTTTACAACATTAGTAGTACTTCCAGTTGATGTGTTAAAAGTGCTGTTTTGAATATGTCCATTATTTACAACATTAACTTTTGATGAATTTGAAGCGCTTACATTTAAGTTACCAATAATTCCCATAATATTCCTCCTTTTAAACTACTTTTTCTATTAATAACCTTGTATTTAAAACTTATACAGCTGAAAAAGCTGGTAAATTTGGTTTTAGTAAATTTAAAGCTCCCTGATAACCCTGAGCTTCTTCATATGATACTGTTTCACTGTTTTCTGATCCAGATATTTGAGATAACCATTCTGAAACATTATCAACATTAAGAACAGTTTCACCATTAGCATTCTTAATATTTAATGATTCAACATCAGTTCCTACAGCATATGAATTATCTCCAACATTTACTGTAAAAGAACTATTATTAGATTCAGCGTTATAATCAACAGCCCAATCAGTTCCAGTAGAGGTTAAATCTGTTATAGTAACTTCGTCATAACCTTCACCGCCATTAATATTAATATTACCCTGTTTGTTTGTCATTAATATGTCAATTTTATCATTACCGGAACCGGCATTAATATTTGTTTCTCCTGCGTTAGGGCCAACAAATATGTGATCATTGCCACTACCTGAGTTAATATTTGTTTTGCCTGAATTTGGTAATACATAAATATTATCATTGCCCGCTCCTGTAGATACTCTACCACCATGGGTTACTACGTTGTCATTTCCTCTGCCAGTTATTATAGTGTTATCAGATCTGTGATGCCTATTAAACGCCCTATTCATAAAATTATTCTGGAATAAATTAGCGTTAATATGACCCATTGTTCTACCCCCTTATTTGTTTGAGATTGTTTTTCCTCTTATTAGGAGTTTTATCCTCTGTACTATTATAAAAACATTTTCACAGCAATCATTGTTAGAATTTTTCTTCATTTAACCAGTAAATTTTTACTGGTATTAAATTGTTATTGTTCTTATTTTTGTTGTTTCACAAGACGTTTCTCCTCAGTGATTTAATAACAAATTTTTTCCTTCCTGAATTGGTATCAAATTTTGGTCAATTATTATGACTAATTTTGGTTATTTCTATCCGTAAACATATACTTACTTACAGGTTTTACGCAACTGAGCAATAATCATTAATATTATTGAATTTTTTAGCTCTAAACGTATGTAAATAATCCTGGTGAGCTGATTCTAGGCTTTGATTAGGATAATGTTCTTTTAAATATAAA
>JBFMGH010000232.1:0-2635 GCA_040752795.1 Cyanobacteriota bacterium | reverse complement strand
AGAAGAAATAAATAATGAGGAATGATTATGGTACATCACAAAATTAAATTTGGAACAGACGGTTGGAGATCAATTATAGCTGACCAATTCACTTATGAAAATGTAGAATTGGTAACTAAAGCCATTACAGGTTATATAAAACAGGAATACCCACCAGAAAAACCTGTAATAATAGGATATGATACAAGATTTATGGCTGATAAATTCGCAGAAAGAGCCGCAAAAGTTCTTAATGAAAATGGTCTTGATGTCTTAATGACAAACAGAGATGCTCCTACACCAGTTGTAGCATTCAGTGCAAAACATTTAAACAGTGCTGGTGCACTCATGTTCACTGCCAGCCATAATCCACCAGAATATTGCGGTATAAAATACATCCCTGATTACGCTGGCCCTGCAACATCAGATATTACAGATATTATTGTCAGCAATGTTGAAAAACTCCAACAAGGAGATAGCAGCTTCCTGGCAAAATCTAACAGGGTAGGTTCTACTGAAAAATTTGATCCTAAACCAGAATATTTTAAATGGGTTAGAAAAATAATCAATTTTGATAAAATAAAACAAAACCCCGTTAAAGTCTATTATGATCCAATGTACTCTACGGGCAGAGGCTATCTTGACGAACTTCTAAATGAATGTGGTTGTGATGTAACAGTATTACATAATTGGATAGACCCATTATACGGTGGAAATATGCCCGAACCCAAAGTTGAATTTCTGGGTGAAGTTGTTGAGCTTATTAAGAAGAATCCTAACTCTATAGGGTTTGGCAATGACGGCGATGCAGATAGATTCGGTGTTATCAACGAAGATGGATGCTATTTAATGCCAAATATGGTTATTGCTGTTTTACTCCGGCACCTGATTGAAAATAAAGGTTTTAAAGGATCAGTTGTGAGAACTGTTGCCACAACTCACATGCTTGATATGCTGGCTAAAAAATACGGACTACCTATCCATGAAACTCCTGTTGGATTCAAACATGTCGGACAAATTATGAGAAAAGAAAATGTCATTATAGGCGGAGAAGAATCTGGCGGGCTCTCTATTCTGCATCATATACCTGAAAAAGATGGAATTGTTGCTAATTTATCTATTGTTGAAGCCATGGCATATGAAAATAAATCTCTTGTTCAAATTCAAAAAGACCTGAAAGATGAAGTAGGTTGCGAATTTTTCAACGAAAGATTAGATCTTAGGGTTAATGAATCAGTTAAAAAAGAATTTGTTAAAAGGTTTGCAGAAAACCCACCTAAGAGTGTAGCCGGGTCCGTTGTTGAAAGAGTTTCTACTATTGACGGAGCAAAACTTTATTTTGAAGACGAAAGTTGGATTCTCACAAGGCCCAGTGGCACTGAACCTTTATTAAGAATTTATTTCGAAACACATTCTCTTGAAAAACTAACCACAATGATTAAAGAAGTAAAAGATATGGTATACGCTGTTAAAGCGTAGATAAATATAACTCAAACATTCTATTGGCTGCGCTATGGCGCAGCCAATACTTTTGTATTACATGTTACATTTTATAACTCTTTTGTAGAATTTTTAAAACTCCAGATTTCAACTTAAATTAACCTTTTTAAAGGTTTTTTCAACTGTATTAATTGTAAATTTTACACTCATGTACTAGCAACAATATTTTTTTCAGTGTTTTAATTAAATATGATTGATAGCCACAAGAAATTCACTGAGATACTATAAAAAAGAAAATTTAGTAGGGTTTATAGATTGTATTAACAAAACACAATTACTAGAATTAACTTTTTTCTGATTAGTTGCTGATAAAAACTTGTTTATTATAGATTAAACAGTTTTTATAATGCATTTGATTACACATAAGTTAGGCAACATTCAACAAAACACCATTAATACTTAATAGCATAGGCTATTACTTTATTTAGGAATTGTAATAATTGATTTTATTATGAATTTAATTAAGTTAGTTATCAAAATACTTTAGTGAATAAATAAATTCAAAGTGCCATTCTGCAAAGTATGTAGTCAATAATATGATTGACTACTTTTTTTATTTAATAAAATTTATATGTAAAATGCGTAAAGAATTATTCAGGCTCTATAGTTGCAGTTAACCCGTAGCCTTGCAAACATTCCTGGTAAAACTCAGCTAACTCCAGATGAACTGTAGCAACTAAACCAATGCCAGTATTGTGTGCTTCAATCATAATATTGTATGCCTGCTGAGCACTGAGAATATTAACTGTTTTTACAAGACATTCAACAACATAATCCATACTATTATGATCATCATTATGAAGCAGAACCTTATATTTAGGCATTAAACTTTGTTTATGATTTATTTTTTCCTGTAATTCAGTACTCATAAAATACCTATTGAATAATTAACTACTATTAATTATATATTTTCAATTTAATTTTTAAAGTAGTAAAATTCTAAGAAAAAATATACTGTATAAACAAAGTGGGTAAAATAAATTAAGAAAAGATTTTAGCCAACGCAATGACTGAAGTTAAAGAAGGTCTTGTTATTAACAGGAGTTACGCATTTTAATATAAAAACTTAAAAAAAGTTCTTATACCCCTTTTGTTCTAATGAACATAATGCTAGTATAAGAACATGTTAAATATTAATTACTATAAACTAGCATTA
>JBFMGH010000231.1:0-2716 GCA_040752795.1 Cyanobacteriota bacterium | reverse complement strand
TAAAGCTAACAAATCATCAGCAAGAAGCACTGGATTATATTCTTGATTATATAAATAATAAAAATGACCCTGGGCCAATTTTACTTCATGGTGTAACTGGTTCAGGAAAAACTGAAGTTTATTTTCAGGCAATGGAAAAAGTTTTATCCTATGATAAATCAGTAATATTCCTGGTGCCAGAAATATCATTAACCTCTCAGATTTCAGAAAGAATGATAGCCAGGTTTGGCCAGGAAAGTGTAGGGTTATGGCATAGTTCATTATCTATGGGTGAAAGGCTTGATATCTGGAAAAAAATTCACTCAGGTGAAATTAAAATAGTTTTAGGCGCAAGATCAGCAATATTTGCACCAGTTAGAAATTTGGGGTTAATAATTCTTGATGAAGAGCATGAATCAGCTTACAAGCAAGATACACCCTCACCCAGATATAATGCCAGAGAAGTTGCCTTTGAAAGAGCAAAAAGATATGGTGCTAAAGTTATTTTGGGCTCAGCTACACCAGACCTCTCAACTTATTATAAAGCCAAAAATCAGGGTAATATTTTAACTTTACCAAATAGAATTGAAGAACGCCCAATGGCTGAAGTATCTTTAATAGATATGAAGCTTGAGCTTGAAAGCGGTAATAAATCAATTCTTTCACGAAAATTAAGTTTTGAAATACAGGAAGTAATAAATAAAAAGCATCAGGTAATAATATTAATAAATCGTAGAGGCTATACTACATATGTATTCTGCAGGGCTTGCGGTTATGTAGCTGAATGTAAAAATTGCTCAATACCTTTGATTTATCATTTTAGTTCTGAAGAATTGCGGTGTCATTATTGTAATCATAAACAGCATACATATAATATTTGTCCCGAGTGTAGCAGCCCTCATATTAAACATTATGGAACTGGTACACAACGTGTTGAACAGGAGATAAAAAGGAAATTCCCTGTTTATAATATTTTAAGGCTTGATAGTGATATAACGACCAAAAAAAATGCTCATTATGACGTTATAGAATCTTTCTCTAAAGGTGAAGCAGATATTTTAATTGGAACTCAAATGGTAGCCAAAGGGCTTGATCTGCACAATGTTACGCTTGTAGGGGTTCTGGCATCTGATAGTTCTTTTACTTTTCCTGACTATAGATCTATGGAAAGGGGTTTTCAGTTGCTAACACAGGTAGCTGGCAGATCTGGCAGGGGAGAAGCACCTGGCAAGGTAATATTTCAATGTTATTCTCCACATTTGTATCCAATCGCTTGTGCCCAAAAACAAGATTATTACTCATTTTATTCTATGGAAATATATGAAAGAGAAAAATATAATTATCCGCCATTCAGTCAGCTAATTAGAATAATATTAACTTCTGAAGATCCTGATAAAACATTTATAGAATCACTAAAACTTACTGAATATTTGAATAAGTCTCTGGAGGAACATCTTGAAAAAATTGAGATTCTAGGACCTTCTGAATGCATTATTCCCAGAATTCAAAATAGATTCAGGATGCAAATATTGATTAAAAACATGATATCTTCACATGGTCATTCATTAATAATATCTTTAATGAAAAATTATCAACCAAAAGAAATAAAAATAATTATAGATGTAGATCCATTAAATATGCTTTAAATTTAAATATTTTCTTCCTTTGACTGTTTTGCAGCTAGTTCTTTTTGCAATAAATCCATATCATAAGAGAGGGCTTCAAGATTTGACATTGCTTCAAAATGATTCGGGGTGCAATCCAGCGTTCTTTTATATTCAACAATAGCCTTTTCTATTTTTCCAATTGCTTCATATGCAACACCTAGATTATAATGAGCTTCATCGTATCTTGAGTTAAGAGCAATAGCTTTTTCAAGTTCTTGTATAGCAGATTCTATCTCACCTGCACTACCAAGAGCGGCCCCATATGCTGACCGGAGTTTAAAATTATTAGGGTCAACACTTATAGCTTCATTATACATTTTTAATGCACCACTAATATTGTCAAGTGCATCAAGTGTATTAGCTACTGCAATAAGAAATTCACTATCTTTGGGTGATATGTGCAAGGCTTTTTTAAAAAATGAAAGAGCCTTTTTAAAGTCTTTAATAGCATAGTGAGCCTTGCCAACATTATAATAGAGATCGGCATTACTTGAATCATAAGAAATTGCTTCATTATAAATATTTATTGATTCGTTATAGTTTTTATTTTTGAAACAAAGAATACCATAATTACAAAGAGCATTGCTTAAATGTTTAATAA
This sequence comes from Cyanobacteriota bacterium, assembly GCA_040752795.1. Taxonomy (GTDB): domain Bacteria; phylum Cyanobacteriota; class Vampirovibrionia; order JBFMGH01; family JBFMGH01; genus JBFMGH01. The sequence continues at coordinate 469 of JBFMGH010000231.1, read as the reverse complement.
AAGTTGTATTTTTGGGCTCATAGTTAAGCAAGTCCCTATATATAATTACTGCCTTATCAAGTGTGCCAATTTTTTCATGGAGTGTTGCTAAAGTAAACTTTGCGTCTTTATTATCAGGATCTCTTTTTAAAACAGACTCAAGACATTCTCTAGCTTCATTATAATTATTTTTTAATACGTAAATTTTTCCAAGTTTAAGTAAAACATCAATTTTATCTGGTTGAGTAGCTTGAATGTCTGTGAAATGAATTAAAGAATTATCATAATCTTTTAATTCAAAATATAAATTGGCAAGATAAAGACGACTTTCAAGATTATCTGGTTTAATTTCTAGAATTATTTTATGTTGAGATATTGCTTTATTTGTATCATTAAGTTTAATATATGTTTCAGCTAACTTTTTATAAATATCTATATTCATTTCATCTTTATTAGAAGCCTCTTTATATGCTATAAGAGCTTCCTGATA
>JBFMGH010000230.1:0-7838 GCA_040752795.1 Cyanobacteriota bacterium | reverse complement strand
GTGCATAAGTGTATATATTCTCAAAAAAGCTAAGGTAGCAGAGAAATAGTGTCGGGTTTAAAAGGCTTCAATAATTCTTATTGACAAACTTATGTGGGTATTATTTTATTAATATTACCTAAATGAAGAACATTTTAGGAGATATGTATAAATCAATTTAACCTGTGGGGTGCAGTGGTAATTGAAAGGAGTAATTTATGGTTGATAGTGGTAGATTTAAAGAAATCTGGGATCTTGAAGCCAAGGTCAATGAAATGCAACACGAGTTAATTCAAAAAGCAAGTGAGTGGAAACTTAAAATTGCTTTAGGACAGTTAGAACCAACCGGTGAAAATCTTGTTATGTGTGATGGTGGTTGTATAGCTGTTAGCCCTGCTCCACCATGTTCCGGATGCTGCATTAAAAGCAGTCCTGCATAAAATTCTATCTTTCTGTACCCCACCTGGTTAAATTATCGAAACAGTTAAACATAATAATGAATATACTATCTAAATATCAAATGTATCCTGTGTTGTCTGAAAACTCACGTCTTGTTAAGATGAGTGATTGTTGTGCCCTCATAGATAGAATATATGGCTCATATGTGCTAATTGAACCATATGCTGCTGCAATTGTCGCTATGTGCAATGGTGCTATTTCGCTGGAAAAATTGCTTTCTATTACTGAAGAATTTTTACCTGTCTCTTCAGAAAAAGCTAACGAAATGACTTTAAAAACAATAGAAAAAGCTAAGGAGCATTTATACTGGAACAATACTCCCCAGAAACTACATTGGCAATATAATCCTTCTGATTTTCTTTATGAAACAACTAAACGCCAGGATAATATTTTGCTACCACTTGAAAAACCTTTACAAATGACTCTTGTTTTAACTAATGAATGTAATTTTGAATGTATTTATTGTTTCAGGTCAGCTAAAGATAAATGGGAAAATGAACTTTCAAAAGAAGAAATTTTTAATTTAATAGATCAGGCTGCTGAACTCGAAGTTAAATACTGCTCTTTAACTGGAGGAGAACCAACATTAAATCCTTACTTTGAAGATGTAGTAATAAAATTGCTGGAAAACGATATTTATCCTTATATAAGCTCTAATGGAACTAATATTACTGAAAAAACATTAGTTACTATGAAAAAAGCTGGCCTTCAAACAATTCAATTCAGTATGGATTCTGCTGACACTGAAATATTTAACAAAATGGTAGGTGTCAAAGGTTATTTTGAAAGCCTGATTTCTTCAATTAAAAAAGCCAAGAAGCTTGGATATGTTGTAAGAATAAAGGGAGTGCTTTCTGAGTTAAATGTATCTTATATTGAACAACTATTTGAAACCTGTTCAAAATTAAAAGTTGATTATGTTTTTTTAGAACCATTTAGCCCGGGGCTTGATGGAAGAGGAAACAGGAATTTAATTCTGTCAAGAAACTCTGCGGAAAAAATTAAAAGGATTATTCAGGAAGCAAAAGATAAATATTCTCCTGATACAGTTATTATGCCTGTTAATGTTCAAAACAAGTGGGCTAATGCTAAAGATATAATTTATTGTGGTGGAATGTATACATCTTTTATAGTTCAATCAGATGGCACAGTAGGTGTATGCGAGCAAGCTAATCATCCATCACTGTGTTTTGGAAACATTAGAGATAAAAATATAAAAGATATCTGGGCTTCTAAAGAAGTAATCGGCTTCTTAAACCCTGATAAATTATCAATAAAAGGGGTGTGCAAAGATTGTGAAAGTTTTGATAAATGCCGATCAGGATGTTTCAATTTTTCATTACAATATACAGAAAATCTATTTGCACCAGATCCGCGCTGCTGGAAGGTAAATTTAGGTTCAAAAGACCCTTTAAACCTTCAGATTTAATAGACAAAATTAATGTATTCATAAATTGATTGCTACTGGCTTTGTTGTTGTTGATTTTAAAGCTTTTATAATTTTGTTTGAGTCAAAAAAATCTTTTAAAAGTTCCTTTTTTAAATGGTATTAATATCAATAAATTTACCAATAGGGTTTTGTCAATCTTATAAGTTTTTTATCGTTCTTCTGTCAGTAAACATACGGTCATTTTGATCAAGTTTTGTTATTGTTCAGTAAAAAGTAAAAATTAAATTGTTTGTGTAGAGCAATTTAATAATTTGGTATACGATTATTTTCTTTGTTTGCAACTAAACACCCTTCTTATTATTTTTAATGAGCATTATATTTGTTAAAATTCATACAATCTTTTCTGAATGAAAGTTGGAAGTTTTATTGTATAATCATTCGGTATAAGTTTTGTGCAAATTAATAGAAAATTAAAAAAATAATATTTTGGGTTATTTTATATAAATCTATTATTAGGAGCTAAAAATGGAAAAATTTGTACTTTATAGTAACGATCCATACGATTTCAATGACATTGAACAGATTAAAGAATTCTATAAGCTTAGAAGCAAAGATGATATTTTGAAAAAAATTAATGATGGTAATAAAGATAAAATATTTATCAAAATTCTTGCAGATAAAAAAGAAAATAGTGTTGAAATTTCTTTGATTCAAGATAGGAAAAGTGAATCAGGAAAAATCAAATTGCCAGATTTAGTTCTTGATTATGAAGAGTTAAAACTAAAAGATGTTGAAAAATATTTAGATCTATCAGAATATCTGGAATTTGATTAATTCTTATCTTTCAATAAATTCAGAAAACAGGCCTAGTTAATATCAGGCCTGTTTTTTTAGCTTATTAAAAAGACTTGTGTATAAGTGTATATAATCTCAACAAAGTTAAGGTAGCAGATAAATAGTGTCGGGTTTAACCCTTGTTAACCACTATTCCCTGATATTTTATAAAACATTATTTATGCAGAGGTCTCTTAAATTGAAAAGATAATTATTACTTATCATACCAGTCATTATAAATTAAATATAATGTATTACAATCTCTATAATTCAGGTGTGTAGGAATTTTCTTGGCACTGGAACTTTTAGACATCAAAGCCCATGCATCAATTGCATAATACATAATATCAGAAGGGTCTTTGCTGTGCCCTGCAATACCAAACGCATGGCCAAGTTCATGTAATACTGTTGTTATAGAACCGGGGATAGCAAATATATTTGTTTTTAAATAAAGATATCCCTTATAGATTCTTCCTGTATTACCACCTAACTGGCTTGCGCTATAACTTCCTCCACCACAACCAAGAACATTGGGTTTGTAAGTCTTTCCACATAGTTGTTTTAATTCTTCTTTATCAACTACTTCTATAACCAAAAACGCCTGTGATTTAGATTTTACCTCCTGTAGTGGAAAATATGTAGCATATTGAGCAAGGGCATCCAAAATTTGTTTACGCTGTTCTTCTCTACATGGGCTAATCCAGTATGTTATAGGAAACCGAAGGAAGTGAGTATGCCAGCTTTTACCACTGAATTTATCTTTATATGGTTGATCTAAATCTTTAATATAATCACCATATTTAGCAACATAATCATATTTCATAGGATTCTTGCTATTTCTTTCAATATTATTGTTGCTACTATTACTAGCAGTGTTGCTAGCAGAGTGATATACTTCGGCATTTGACAATTGTAATATTGCAACAACTACAATGATGCTTAAAAATAAGGCTAAATATCCTTTTAACAGGTTCATTTTTAAACCTCCAGCTAAATTTTGAGTATATAATATCATAAAATAAACAATTCTGTTTAAAGCTATAGATCTTGATAGTGCCTGTTATTTTTTAATTTTTAGAGTTAAAGAATAATAGAAATTAATATTTGTAATAATTTTTAGGAATGATTATCTTTAAGAGAATTTGTTAACTTTATTTTAATTTATTAAGGTAGAAAATTTGCTTATTTTTGCTAAATAAATTTGCGGTTTAAAGGCTATTGTCATTGATTATTAAGCCTATCAAGTTATGTAAATATCTTAAAAAAACGGAAAATAATGTTTTTTACAAAAATATCTTTTTTTCTTTACTTTTAATGAAATTAAAACCATAATGATAAGGTTATAAATAATTATAAAAGGGAAAAATAATGAGTTTAGTAGAAAATTTTAGTGATCAATACTTAAGTTGTAATGATTGCGGATGCGAATTTCTCTTTTCTGTTGAAGATCAAGAATATTATTATGAAAAGCGTTATTCTCAACCAAAAAGATGCCCGGAGTGCAGATCACAAAGAAGACAGGATTCAAGAGGTCAAGGCAATTTCGGTTCTCAGAGAAAACAGCTTTTTAATGTAACCTGTGATGCTTGTGGACTTGAAACCACTGTACCTTTTAAACCTTCAGGTGATAGACCTGTCTATTGCAAGGATTGTTATATGAATAGCTAGTAAGGTTGTAATTTTGGGAAAAAATAATCAGAAAAAAGAAAAAGCCGAGAGAAATAAAAAATATGCTCAAAAATTTAAAAAGCGAGCAAAAAATGCAAATTTTAAAAGAAGAGGTAGCCAATAAGTTTTTCTAATCTTTTAGGTTTGTAAAATGTTGCTTTTTATTATATTGAGACATTTATAAATAGAACTAATTCCATTAGTAAAGAATTGGTTATGTTTAAGTATTAAAAAGTTTTATAGATGCTTTTTTACAAAATCCAAAAACATATCAAGATAAGCTATTGAAGGCTTATCTTGTTTATCTTTTCTATTAATTCCCCAGGTTAAATAATCAAACCATTTTTTATCCTGTGGAAAATTATATTTAAGTTCGAACGAATCTTTATTTGCAGTTATAATAACTTTTCTTGCTTCTTTAGATGTAGAGATATCTTCAAAGCCTTTTACGTTGATAATTTCAGGAAACTTTATTTTGTCAATAAGTGCTTCAATTACAACGGAATCCTTTTTTATATCTTTCTTTAATATTTGACCCTTCTCTAAAGCTGCCATGGTATAACCAATTAAAACACCATCCTGTGGCATTGAAGATTTTTCTTTAATAGGACCTGCTTCTACAGTACCCTTAAACACAGGTTGAAAATTTAAAGATTTAATCACAAATGTCCCTCTCAAAAAGTAATTGTATGTTTGTTATAAACCAAATAAATTTCATTGTTAATTGTTTTAAATATATTCTTAAAGTTTTTTCACAATTTAATTGTTTGAATTTTATTATCTTTTATTAAAATTGATGATTAAAATATGGCAAATTTGCTATGTCTTGTTAATAATAAAATTGATGACAAACAATTTACATACTTTTTTGGGGTATATCATTTGCTAAATGCAATTGTAAGTGGAGAAAATACTTATAAGGCTTATAAATTTAACTTTAATAAGCAACTGAATTATTCATACAAAAAAGCCCTTTGGCATAAAGATTATCATAATGGCTTAATATCATTTACTGCTATAAAACCAGAAGAAACATCTTCTAAAAGACCAATAGTAATAATTACTGATACCTGGGAACCACATATCGCAGGGGTTACAAGAGGCACGAAGAGTATTCTTGAGGCTTTAAAAGCTCAGGGGTACTATGTTGAAATGATTACACCTAATGACCTGCCTGGTATAAAGTCAAAACGTATTGAACATGGTAGAATGAAAATTGCTCTAAGTCCCGGCAACAGGAAAAGAATCAAGAAATTACTCAAAGATATAAACCCAATAGGGGCATACATTGTTACTGAAGGTCCTATTGGTGTTAATGCAGTAAAAGAATTTAAAGTTAAAGGCCAACCCTATACATCATCATATTTAACACAATGGCCTCAACTTATTTCTACATACTTCAGAGAAATACTAACTAAATTACATCTTAAAAAAGATAAAAACAAAAAAGGATCTATAAGTAAACATATTGAAAATACTGTTTTAAAAGGTTTAAGGTGGTTTCATAATTCAGCAAATGCAACGATGGTAACTGCTGCTAGCATGAGAGATTTTCTTATTCAAAATGGATTTACTAAAGTTACAAAGTGGTCCAGGGCTGTAGACACAGAAATGTTTAACCCAAATCATAGAATCAGGGATGGTGGTTTTGTTTTTAAAGATTATAAAACAGCTAAAACTGTAACCACAGAAGAGGGGAAATATAAAATTCTTGGTTATATAGGTAGAATTTCTCCTGATAAAAACCTTGATATATTATTAAAACTATCTAAAGAAAAAGACATGTCTATAAATAATGGAAATTACAAAGTTGTTGTTGTTGGCCCTCCAAATACACTTATTAATATGGATAAACTAAGAAAAGAATATCCGAATGTTATTTTTGCAGGGCCAAAAAATCATGATGAACTTCCTCAATATTTTGCAAATTTTGATGTTTTTGTTTTCCCCAGTCAAAAAGATACCTTTGGTATAGTTCAGATTGAATCATTAGCATGTGGAACACCTGTAGCAGCATATTTTACTAATGGGCCTAAAGACATAATTAAAAGTGAAAAGGTAGGCGCTTTAGAAAAAGATTTAAATAAACCGCTAAATGAAGTTATCAAAAAAGCACTTGAACTAAATAGAAATGATTGCAGAGAATACATTTTAAACAATCCACAATATAGCTGGAAAAAAGCAGCAAAAGACCTTGCTGATAATATGGAAAAAATTTCTGACGGAGCTTTTAATTACTTTGCTTAACCAGTATTACAAATATAATACTGAGCAGAATCTTATCTTCTTATGAATTCTCTCATCTGGAACTAAAAATGTACTTTGAAAAAAGTTGAAATAGTTTATATATAAATATTATTCCTTATCAAGATCATCCCAGAAATGTTCTACAAGGTTTTTTTCTGCCAGTTCAAATAAATATTTACCATAATCATTTGAATTAGATTTTTCTGCAAGCTTAATAAGTTGCTCTCTGTTTATGTATTTCATATAATAAGCGATTTCTTCAATACAGGCTATTTTAAACCCCTGCCTTTTTTGAATTGTTTCAACAAATTGTGAGGCTTCTAAAAGAGCCTCGCAAGTACCTGTATCAAGCCAGGCAAAGCCTCTGCCAAGAAACTCTAAGAATAATTTATTTTGTTTTAAGTAAATATTGTTTATATCAGATATCTCTAATTCTCCCCTTGCTGATGGCTGAATTATTTTTGCAATATTAATTACGTCATTATCATAAAAATACAGGCCAGTTATAGCAAAATCAGACTTTGGATTTAAAGGTTTTTCTTTAATTGATAAGATTTTATTATCTTTATCAAGTTCCACAACACCAAATTGAGAAGGGTTTTTAACCTTATAACAAAATATTGTTGCACCAGCAGTCCTTCTAGCTGCCTTTAATAAGCTTTTCGTAAAGCCATGTCCATAGAAAAGATTGTCTCCCAATATTAAAGCAACCTTATCATCATTAATAAACTTTTCACCAATAATAAAAGCATCGGCGAGTCCTCTTGGTTTTTCTTGAATAGCATAAGAAATGGATAAGCCTATTTCTTTTCCATCTCCCAGCAATTCTTTAAATCTTGGAGTATCTTTAGGGGTTGATATAATTAGTATTTCTTTTATGCCAGCTAACATTAAAACCGACAGTGGATAATAGATTAACGGTTTATCATAAACAGGAAGAAGCTGTTTTGAAATATATTTGGTAAGTGGGTATAAACGTGTTCCACTGCCACCAGCTAAAATTATTCCTTTCAATCTCAATTTCCTCTAATTTAAACTTATTTAAACAAATTATTATTATTTAGCCTTAAAATTGTTAAGCTTATAATAACTCATAAAAATAATACTATTAATGATTAATATGTTTAACTATTTATATGTAATAAGTCGTCACTTGGGTGACACTTTAACAAAAAATCAAGCAACTTGAATGATGTTTTTATCAACCTCCATTTTACGACAAACGGCTAGTTTTTGTACTGGAAATAAACCTTTAATGCCC
>JBFMGH010000229.1:0-4411 GCA_040752795.1 Cyanobacteriota bacterium | reverse complement strand
AGTATTTGTATTGTGCTATTATAGTTTATATTTATTTGATAGTTATCCTGCCACAAGTTATTATTATTGTTATAACAATTATTTGTCATAAATTTATTAATATCACCAAGCAAATCAGACAATGAATTTTTTTGATTGTTACTGCATAAATTATTTTGATTAATTAAATTATTGTTTTCTAATATATTAATATCCGAATAGGGTTTCATATTTATATAATCATTATGCATATAATTATTGCCAAACATTATTGCTGTCATGCTATTTCCTCCAGTGATATCAAAAATAATAACCTATATGTTGTTAGCTAATTTAATATTAAAGCCCTATATATTATTAAAAACCTTTTTGCCCTGGGTATTTTTAGATTTATTCCTCAATAATATGATGTAAAATAACTATTATTTTCTGTTAATGTAGTGTTTACAACATTTTAGGTATTATTTATTTTTTAATAATCATATTTTATAGCCAGCTAATACTATCTATGATTCGTTTTCATCAGAAATATCTCATAGAAAAATCTATAAATTATGCTATTTCTGTGTTTTTATATTTGAAAACTTAATGACACTTGACACCACTATCAATACCTTTTTTAAAAGCACAGATAAGTGCTGCATCAAAATCTGTTATTTCTGAAGCATTAGAATTGACAAATTCATCATACCCATTTTCATATGCTGGATTAGTTTTTTCTCCGGTTACAGGGTCAAACGTATTATGGGTCTGACCATCTTCGTGAGCTGTAACCAGTTGATAACCCAAATTAGCCACTCTTTCAGACATAACGCCTATATCCCAATACAATTCTTGTATTAACCCTCGTACAGATGCACTCATATTGCTATCATCTTTTATTTTTCCAAATGTTACAACAGCTTCCCTGCTAACATTATCAGCAGATAACCCCTGCCCATAAAGATGCTCATAAGCCTGTCCTAAACCAATATTCATTGTCATCTCTCTGTAAGTTGTATCGGGATCAAAACCATATACCGAATAATCGTAACCCGGGATATCTCCTATTTTTGTATTCTCAAGGTTTCTTAAACATGTTTCATTATTACTACAAGCTTCTATTTTTGCCTCAAAGAGCCTTTCTATAGAAGCGATATTATGAGAAAGATTTGCCAGATATCTAACTGAATTGGCCTGATCTACTTCGCCTTCTGCCTCAAGGTAATTTGCTATCTGTTTTAAAAGGTCTGCAATTTTATCTGTACCGCCTGAATTGCCACTCACCTGAACAAGATCACCAAAATTGGGGGGCAACCCATTAAGAATAAAATCTCCATAATCTATGCTACACTTTGACTCATAACATTCATATTTTGGATCATCAGGATTACCCCCTAAATCTCCGGCTTTAGTAGTTTCATTTGAAATTGAATCTTTCAATGCGCTACTAAGAGAATTTGTTTGAGCCCCCTGAAGACCAGATTGAAAGTATTTAAAGTTATCTATTATTTGTTGTCCTAAGAAAAAGAACCCTGGTACAAGAGCAAGGCCTATTAATACAATAATTATAATATATTGAGTGGTACTAGAGCCTTTATTTAATTGTTTCTTCATTTAAATACCTCTATTAAAATCATTACTAGAAAATGCTTTTTATTTTGTATTCTTAAAATTAATAAAACTCAAATACTCCAACTATAATTGTAACATATATTTAATAGGCCTTATAAAAATATAATTGTTATCATTCTCAAATATTAAAAACCACTGCGTTTAATATTTTTGCTAAAGTTTTTCATTATATTCTTAGTGTCAATTCACCAGCAATTTATCAATATGGTATTTAATAGCTAGTTTTAATTATTTAATTAAATAAATTGATTAGCTGATTAATCATACAAATTATATTTAATAGCTAAAATTGCTGCCTGTGTTCTACTATGAACTTTTAATTTATTGAATATATTTGTAATATGATTCCCTACAGTTATTTCGCTAATGCTAGCAAACTTTGCTATCTCTTTATTCGTATACCCTTTAGCTACATAACCCAGAATTACTTTCTCTCTATTAGTTAACTCCCCAATGTCACCATCGGTAAAATGTAAATCAAAATTTAAAAAGCTGGACTGGGCTTTTTTGCACAAACAGGCTTCAATTCTAGCTGCAAGAACTTTCATACTAAATGGCTTGGTAATGTAATCGTCAGCACCATCACATAGTGCCCTACTTTCAGACATATCGTCATCAACTGCTGTAAGCATGATAACTGGTATGCCAACCGTTGCCTGCTGAGAGCGAATCTTTATAAGAATTTCCCATCCGTTAGCACCTGGCAACATAAGATCCAATAGGATCAAATCATAATTGCCAAATTTTAGATTTTCAATTGTTCTTAAAGCCGTTTTTCCATTATTGATAACAGTAACCTGATAATTACGAATTGTAAGCCCACCGTTTACAGCGTTGCTTATGCTTTCATCATCTTCTATAACAAGTATTTTGGGACCAGTTTTACTACTTACCATAATGTTTCACCCTCAAAATTATTATAGATTAAAAAAATAATTCATAAAACTAATTTCTAGATAACCTATAGTACTTTTAAATGAATAACTAATTACTGACTTTTTAAATACCTACTATTAATGGTAATACCCGCTGTGACACTTCTTGAAATTTGAAATTTTTAAGTTTTTCAGAACAATCATTTTTATTAATAAGTATAATATTTATAACATTAATTTTGCGTGATTTTTATGCCTAAAAAAGAATTAGCTATATTAGTTATAATAGTTCTGACAATACTTTTAAACATTTCAGGTGTTTTTGATTCTTTAAATGAAAGCATCTATAATTATTATTTGTATGCTAATCGTGTAAAAACAACTAATCAAGATATTGTTCTTGTTAAAATAGATGCAAGAACTTTAAAAAAACTAAAAACCTGGCCACTAAAAAGAGAATACTATATCAGCGTTATAGAAAATGTTATTAAAAGCAGACCGGCTGTAATTGGTATAGTAATGGCCTTTACAGATAAATCTAATTTATTTGTAGATAGCAAGTTATATAAGACTCTTAAATCTTTTAACCATACAGTCATAATAGCCAAACAAAAAAAAGATACGATTAAAAAGTTTACTGTTGAAATACCTGAAAAATCAATTTTCCCAACAATAAAACATGGGCATGCAACTGTAAATTATTCCAATACCAGCACAGTAGTGGGCTATGAGCCTTATAAGATATACCCTGCATTTGCCTTACAGGTTTCATCTCTTTATTTTAAACATATTAAAAAGCCTTTAAATTCATTATTATCAAAATATATTACCAATAAGACAATTAATAAATATTCTGCAAATGAAATTATTTTTGTAAACTATAAAAGAACCCCTGACATGTTTGAAAGCGTATCATTTATTGATGTATTAAATAATAATGTTAATTTTGCCATTTTTAAAGATAAAATTGTTCTTATAGGAATAACTGATAGATTTAATACCACTTCCTTTTCAACCCCCTTTACCTCCATTAATAAAACCGCGTCAACAGCCTTAGAAATGCAGGCTCAATTTATTGACAGTATAATTAATTTTAAAGATATTACTATAGTAAATAATTTTTTATTATACCCCTTGTCTGTATTAATAACCGTTTTATTTTACTTATTCACAAGAAAAGGCGCTATTATTTTACAGGGTTTATATCTTCTATTAATAGTTATACTAATTATTAATTTGAATTACATAATGTTTACTTTTTTTACTACCTGGTTTTTGCCCATTTTACCACTGTCGCTATTACTTTCAATTTTTGCTACTTATATTTATCTGACAAGTTTTAATATAGATAACCAGGTCAGAGAATCTCTTGAAAGCCTACAAAGTATAGATTCGCTTAACCTGAAAGAGATACCAAAAAATGTTAATAGCAAAGTTGAAACACTTACTCAATTAATAGAAATAATTAATTATGATAGGCAAACTATTAAAGTCATTGTTGATGGTGTTAATAGTGCTATATTTGTTTTTAATGACAATGGAATAATAACATGGCAAAATTTAAGATTTAAAAACGATTTTAGCAATAATTTCTCTGAAAATATAAATGTAGAAAATTTTATTGAAAATTTTAAACTTTCAGAATTAGTCTTAAATATTGAACAACAAGGATACTACAAAAGTGAGCACGCTATTGGCACTAGAGACTATATTTGCTATGTGAACCTAATTTGCAACAAAGACAAAAAAGAATATGTTGCTATTTTAAACGATATAACAGAGTTAAAAGAAATAGATAGACTCAAAACTGATATGGTAAGAATGGTTAGCCATGAACTTAAAAACCCTCTTACAGGCATACATCTATCTGCAGAAAATATTTTAGATGAAAATGATCGTCAATTCACCGAAGAAAATGCTTCCAGTATTCTTCGCACCACTGA
>JBFMGH010000228.1:0-11177 GCA_040752795.1 Cyanobacteriota bacterium | reverse complement strand
CCCAAGAGTGCTAATCTATAGGAATTCTTATTATACATGTTCTTATACTATCAGATTGTTCACAAGAACAAAAGGGGTATAAGAACTTTTTTTAAGCTTTTATTTTAAATTGCGTAATTCCTGTAAAGAATATAAACTTTATAAAATTGTTTAACCCGAATTATTCACAAATCAGGAATCAGCGAGGAGGTTGCAGGGTGTGTAAATCTAGTATTTTTTAAATATGTCATTAGAAGAAGGTTTTACCTAAATGAAACAAATTCATGAATTAATCTGGTTAAAGCCTTAAACAGCTGGTTAAAATTATCTTATTGGAGTAGTTATAATTTTTTATTTAACCAGAGATTATTAGACTTGTTTAATTTTGATTTTTCTATTTTTTCTTTTAATGTGTTTATTTCTCTCATAAGTTCATCATTTTTTAGGTTTAAATTTTCTTTTTCAGAATTTATATTCTTATTGTTTAATTCTAATGATTTAATTTCAAGTTTTAACTCTTGAATATAATTATTGTTTTCTTCAATTGATTCTTCTTTTTTTGTTAATATTTTCTCCAGTTCTTTTACCCTAATTTCACCAACCCTAAAAGCTATTTCTGCCTCTACAAGCTTATTTGTTAGATTAATTAATTCTTGATTTAACCTTTTATTCTCCGTGCGACTTTCATAATATTCCTCTTGGAGTCGCAATATTGTCTCCTCAAAAGTTTTAGCTCTTTTGTCAGAAAGTTCTGTTATATTAAGGATTAAGTGTTCAAATGTATTATTTTCCATTGAAACTATATTGTATTTTTTGTCACCTGGTAAATCATCTATAACTTCAATATCTTGAACATAGTCATTCTCCTGAAAATCTCTTTTAACCTCATTTTGTTCTAAAGGCGAATTAGCTTGATTCTCCATCAGTTGATAATATTCTGCGTCATCAACGGTAATAAACCTTTTACCCCCTTCTACAATATAAGGGATTTCACCTTTTTTTATTTTTTTATAAATTGTTTTTACAGAGAGTTTAACTAATTCGGCATACTCTAAAACACTAATATTTCTCAATATTTAACCCCTTTGTCGCTTAGAGACTAAACTTCTTTAACCAATGTTACCACTTGATATTCTCAAATACAAGTAGTAGTATTGAGTGTGTATTAAACAAAATAATGCCCCCTTCAGTTGAAGAGAGCACATTTTTAAATTGCATTAATATTTTAGCTCAAAACTTCCTGGGGAGCAAGTAAGTAGTTTTATTTTATAAGGAGACTTCTAATGGGAAGTTGTTTTTTTGTAGCAAAAAATGAGGATGTGTCAAGCTTCAAAATAATTACACGTATTTATTCTTCAGGCTTAGGTTCTCATTTTAATCTAACACCATCAACCTTGTTAGTATTAATTGGTCTTGCTAATCATTATAATTCCCTAAGAAAAGATATGTTCCCAAGTCAAAAATACTTGGCTGAAAATATCAATCTAAGTCTTAGTACTGTAAAGCGTTCAATAAAAGACTTAGAGAGTAATAAATTAATAACTAAACATAGAACAAAATATGGTAATTGTTATTATTTTACTGATATGTTTTTTGATTTTATTATGAATAAACCCCAAAAGAGTCAAAATAAACCCTTGAAAAGTTTTAAAAATACCCTTCAAGAACAATATAAAATAAACATTCAAAATAAACATCAAAATAAACAAAATGATGATATTAAGATACATTCATGCAAAATAAATACAATGGCACCTATTCCTATCAAAAGCACAAAGGATAATACAAAATACAACGAAATGATTATTTCAAAATATTGGAAACATATACCAACAGGCAAAATATATCGTATTAAATCAGATATTGGAGACACTATTTACACTCAATACATAGCCGATACACAAAGTGTAAAACTACTCAAAGATCAGTTTGAAGATAAAATAAACAATTTCATAGCTATAACTGAAAATAATAAAAATCTTGATAAGTATGACTTATCAAACAATTTGAGAAATAAATTAAAAACTATTAAGAAAATTAGCTAGACAATTACGTTTTTGATAAAATCAATTTAACTACAATTAAGTAGAAAACGATATAAATAACTTTGAGAACTAACTAAAGTATGAATTTTCGATTATTTATAACTAATGTATTAAAGCATACTAAAATATTTCTTATATGGATATTAATTGGAATTATACTTTCTGTAATAGTTTATTTCTTGCAAACACCAATATATGTAACTTCAACTAAATGGTATATACAGAAAGTATCAACTGAAAACATTGTTTCAAAATTATCTAACTCATTTGACAAAGAAGCAGTAGGAAATTTTTCTTCTACAAAATTAAAAATTAAAGCAATAAACACTACTGCAATAGATGCTGCCGTATTAATGTCATCAGATATAATAAAAGAAATAATTAAAAGAGCAAATTTAATAGACCAATCCGGTCATTATATTTCTGTGGATGAGTTTAAAAAATCATTTGTAATTAAACCAGATAAAAAATACCCTTTTATAACACTAAAATATTTTTCCAAAGATCCTCAAAAAGCATATGATGTTTTAATTATAGCGGAGGATGTATTTAAAGAAAAAAATATATCAGCTGAGGGTAAAAAAGTTCAAAAAAATAAAAAATTTCTTGAAAAACAAATAGCAATAATTAAAGATAATACTGATAAAGCTGCAACAGAACTGAGAAACTATGAAAAAGAAGCAAAAATTATTGATATTAATGCTGAAGCTGTAGATCAGCAAACAAGAGTAGCCCAATTAAAATCAAGTCTTGCTTCTTACAATGCTGATCTTGAAGAGACAAGAACTAAAATTGTAGATTTAAAACAAAAATTAGGTATAAATACAACTATACAAGCATTAAATAAGACAACAATCGGTAGCGATAAAGACATTACTATTTTAAAGGATGAATTGATTAACAAAAACACTAAATTAATATCTTTACAATCTAAATATACAGATAAACATTTTTCAATAATTCAACTAAAAGAAGAGATTAATGAGATTGAAAAATTAATTGAGAAGAGACAAAAGGAATTAATTGGTAAAGAAATACCTTCTGAAAAAATTGAGGAAGTTAAGAAACTTAAATATTTAATGATAGATGATTTAATTAGATATACAACACAAGAAGTTGCAATGAAAGCCAGATTAGATGCTTTACAAAAAACTATAAATAAATATGAAACAGATCTTCAAATATTACCTAGTAAAAAATTATCTTTTAAAAGTTATGAATTTGATAATAAATTTCAACAAGACCTATTGAAAAAAGTTAAATTAAGTTATGAAAATGTTAGAATACAGGAAACGTTTACAAATAATACTGTTAATATTATGAAACTTCATAATCCTAAGGTTCCAATAAAACCTAAATATCCTAATATCTTTTTAAATATTAGTATAGCATTATTTTTATCCTTAATATTTGCTTATATTAATGTTTTAGTTATAGATTCACTTGATAATAAAATAAATATTGCTGAACAACTTAAATCTGTTTCAAAATATAATTTTCTTGGCAGGGTTTTAGTAAATAATAAACCTTATGATAAGTATATTCAGAAATCAGATAACTATAAAGACAATGTTTTAAGTGCGTATAGAGACATTGCAGTTAATTTATTATTTACAAAAGAAGATCAAAATATTAATACAATTACACTTATTTCTTCTAAATATAATTCAGCAAACTCTTTAGCACTGATAAATTTAGCAACAATAATTGCTGAGTTTCAGGAGAAAGTATTATTAGTTGAAATGAATTTACAAAAACCTGATTTAGATCAAATGTTAAGCCTGGAACCTTCAAAAGATGGTTTGACTGATTATCTCACTAATAAGATAACTTCTTTAGATAAAATTATTCAAAAACTTCCTTTTAATGATTTATTCTATTTACCAGCAGGAAGTAAACCAATAAATTCAGTAGATTTAATTGAATCAAATAAAATGAATCAATTAATTGATTATTTATCAAATAATTATGATTTTGTAGTGTTTAATTTACCTGATTTTAATGATCATTCAGAAACATTATTATTAGCAAAAAAAATTGGTATTAATATTTTAGTGGCAAATGGATCTTTTACATCTCGAACTGATTTTATTAGAATGCAAAACATTCTCGATGCCAGTAATATAAAAGTCTTAGGGTCTTTATTTGTTCAGTCAGATAAATATTAAAACATTTTAGATCTTGATTTTTATTTTGTTCAAAGTTTTAAAGATAGTTTCCTTTTCTTTGTTATCTAATATACAGAAATAAATTGTAATGTAGAATAACAATGATGCTATAATTTTAATAGGGTTTAAAATTTCAGAAAAAGATAAGCTTAATAAATATAATATTGTATAAGAAATAGTGAGAATGAAGGTTGATTTTAAATCATATGGAATATAATAACATTGTTGAGAATACTTATATACTATAATACAAGCACTTAGATATCCAAATAACATTGCTAATGCACAGCCAATTATGCCTAAATAAGGAATCAAAATAAAGCCAAGTAAAACATTAAAAAAAGTACCAATTAATAAGGATATAGTAATATTAATAGTTCTTTTTTCAATTGTTGATCCAATACATAATATATAATAACTTCCTATAGCAGCTATACAGACTGTTAAGATGCCTATTAAACTATAAGATTCAAGATATTCTGGCGTGGCTACTATTAAGATTATTTCTCTAGCATAGGTTGTCATAAATGCAGCAATAGATATTGTTACAATAAGAAAATATTTAAACACTCTTGCATAAATCTCTTTTACATTGGGATCATTTAAAATTGAAAAAGCAAAAGGTGACCAGGCTAATTGAAATGCTCCAGTTATAATCATCATTATACTGCTAACTTTATAACCTACAGCATAAATACCTACTAAATCTAGGTTGGTGAAAAATAAAAGAATGTATCTATTAATGTAAACTAATGACCACTGAGATAACCCAGCAGGGACTAACGGAATACCAAATTTAAGAAGCTCTAATAGCTTATTAAAGTTAATACTAAAACAATAATTAGAACGGGAAACAATAAACCCAATACTTGCTTGTATTAATTCACCTGCAATTCTAGCAATAAATACTCCAATTATGCCTGTTTTTAGAAAAACAACAAGGTATATAGTCAGAACTATTATCACAATAAGACCAAATACAGAAACTCCAGCATACCATTTTGCTTTAAACTCAAGTCTTAATACTCTAAAAATAAACCCGGAAACTAATGATACAGGTATTTGAATTAAGCCAACAACTATAACCAGATAATAACTAGAAGTATTAAACATTAACAAAGAAATTTGTTTAGCAAACAAAACACCAAATAAACAAATTGTTGCACCAGAGATTATTGCAAATAGAATAATTGTAGATACGATAGTTTTCTGTTCTACTTTATCTTCAGTATCATAGAAGAAACGAAAAATTGCAGAATCAAGGCCAAGGGTTAATAAAATTATCATAACGGCAATAGATAGTTGAACTAAATCAATTACACCATAATCAGATGGTGTAAATACTCTTGTATAGATAGGTATTAAGAAAACACCTATAAATTTACCAAGAGTATTTGATAAACCATAAACAAATGAATCAGAAGTGAGTTTTTTTAATTTTGATTTCACTTCATCTCCTCAAAAAGTCCAATAATATGTTTACAAATATGTAAATAATTATGGTTTTTAAATACAAAATCT
The DNA here is from genome assembly GCA_040752795.1 of Cyanobacteriota bacterium. Lineage (GTDB taxonomy): Bacteria > Cyanobacteriota > Vampirovibrionia > JBFMGH01 > JBFMGH01 > JBFMGH01. The sequence continues at coordinate 5,464 of JBFMGH010000228.1, read as the reverse complement.
CTACTTTGTATGCCAATTTCTAAGAGAGTTTCTTTGTTGTCTAAAATATATTTAAGCTTTTTGTAAATATTATTAGGGTTTGCAATAATAATAGGTAATTCCTGGACAGAATTTTTAAGTGTTTCATCTATCCAGCAAATAACAGGTTTACCTAAAGACATTGACTCAGTAGATAATTTTCCATACCAGCCAATCATTAATTGATCAATAATCAAATCAGCTTCTTCAAGATGCTTTTTTAATTCATGATTAGATAAATTTTGTGCCAAAAAGAAATTAATATCATACCCTTCAGCTTTTAATTTTTGTATTGCGTCTAATATATAAGTAGTCCCCTTTTTCTGACTATTACTGGGAGCATGAATTATTTTAATGGTTGTATTTTCAATGTTAATAACAGGTTTCCATTCATCTATATCAATTGGAACCCAGGCATATTCATAGTCTTTATTTTCTAATAATTGATCATATTCTGGTTGGCAAAAAAGTTTATCAGCATATTTCTCAAACATAGAAGCAATATGTTTTTTAATTTTGAAGCTACAGTCATTTGTGCAGTCCTGACAGGGGGTATAAGTTCTATTAAGATTTAAAATAGTTTCTCTTTGTCTTATTTCACAACCTAGAAATATTGCAATAATTTTTTTTCTAAAAATTTTCAAAACTGGTAAATCATAATTTCCTGGCCAGAAGGATTTACCATATAAAAAAATAAAATAATCATATTTAATAATACTTTTAACTAATTCAAAAGTTAAAATAACTAATCTAAATATCTTGGGATATTTTTGAATATCAAGACACCTGTCAAAAGGGTAATCTCTATTTACTAAATCTGGTTTTGAGATAATAAAATTAACATTATAACCAAGGTTTTTCAAGCCTTTTGCATACATAGCTCCGAAACCAGCAACTTCAGATAATCCAATAAAAATATTTTTATTTTTTTTCATCACAAATATGACAGACTGTAAGTACAATAGTTATTTATCATTTATACAACAAGCTAAAATTCTTGGGCCTCTATCTTCAAAAGAAACAATTTCAACATTGTTGAAATAATTATTTAAAAATTCTTCTAAATTTTCAGGGGTATAAGCTCTATAATGCTGTGATAAATCTAATGGGCCCAGAACTTCATTAGGAACTACAATAATTATTTTCCCCTGAGGATTACAAACTCTTTTAAATGATTTAATTACATCATCAGGAAATCTAATATGTTCAAGAAGTTCAGTAGCACAAACTACATCAACACTATTATCTTCCAAAGGAATTTCTGGAAGGTTAGATAAATAACCTTCATGCCCTTTGTTTTTAACTTCATCAATAGCTACTTTTGAAATATCTAAACCTATAGTCTTACAAGTATTTTGCTGAGAAAGATAATCAAGTAATAATCCTAAACCACAACCAGCATCTAGAACTTTTGTACCAGAATCAATTCTTTTAGCTACCTCTTCAAAAGACTTTTCATAATTACGCCAGGTTTGTTCTTTTTCTCTGGACCAGATTTTATCCCACTCATATTGACTATTAAAATCGTAAAAATGAAATTTTGAATTAAGAAACAAGACACCTTTTTTAAGAAAAAGCATTTTTTTTCGCACGTTTTCGGGTAAAATCTTCCGACAAGTTGGGAGAACTTTATATTTTACAAATTTAACTACTTCTGATGCAATCATAATAAACTTTTTAACTAATTATTGCTTGAAATTTTGCATTAAATGTATTAATTACTTGGTCATTAAAACATTACCTTCGCATTCTATAGTGAAATCTTTTTTCAGTCAATTTTTGAATTAATTATGTTAATTTAAAAAACAAAACTTTAATTAATACTTGTGACAATTTTGAATCTTAAAAATAGATACAGTTTAATTTTTTGTTATTATTCAAAAGAGTTCGTAATGAGATAGGATAATTTTGATGAGTATAAAGGGTAAACAAATATTTTTAACCGGTGGTGCTGGTTTTATTGGAACAAAAGTTATTGAAAAATTAGTGGATGATAACAAAATCATAGTATATGATAATTTATCCCGAGATTCTCTGGGAAAAACAGACCTTTTACATCATAAAAATATTGAATTAATTAAAGGTGATATACTTAACCTAAATCATCTTTCTGAATCTATAAAAGATTCAAATATTATTATTCATCTGGCAGCAATTGCAGGAGTTGATACTGTTTTAAGAAGCCCTGTAAAAACAATGACAGTTAATGTTATAGGTACATATAATGTGTTAGAATCTGCCAGTAAGTTGATAAATATGGATAGATTAATGGAATTTTCTACCAGTGAAGTTTTTGGTACATATGCTTTTAAGGTTGATGAGAAATCATCAACCTCTCAAGGTTCAGTAGGAGAAGCCCGCTGGACATATAGTGTAAGTAAGTTAACCGGAGAACACTTTGCACATGCATATTTTAAAGAAAAAGGAATGCCAACAGTAGGTGTTCGTCCATTTAATATTTATGGGCCCGGTCAAGTTGGAGAAGGTGCAATTCATCATTTTGTTAAAAAAGCTATTCTTGAAGAAGACCTTGTTGTTCACGGTGATGGTTCTCAAATAAGAGCCTGGTGCTATGTTGATGATATTGTTGATGGTATACTTCTAGCCCTTGAAAATCCTGATGCTGTTGGTCAATCGTTTAATATTGGGAACCCAACTAGCACTGTAACAGTATTTGATTTAGCAGAAAGAATAGTTCGTCTTTCAAAAAGTAGATCAAAAATAATATTTAAACCTATAACATATACTGATATTGAAATACGTATACCTAATATTGATAAAGCTAAATTAATACTTGGTTATGAACCTAAAGTCCATCTTGATGAAGGCATATTAAAAACTATTGAATGGTATCGTAATAATCTGGGAGTATAACAAACTTTTCAAACAGTTTTATTGGAGAATTAAATGATACCAATTTCAAAACCATTGCTTGGTGAAGAGGAAATCTCAGCTGTAAAAGATGTTCTTTTATCAGGCTGGGTAGTTCAAGGGCCCAAAGTTAAAGAATTTGAAGAACAATTTTCTAAATTTGTTGGTTCAAAATATTCTACAGCTGTTTCAAGTGGTACTACAGCATTACATCTGGCACTTTTGGCAGTAGGTGTTAAACCTGGTAATATTGTAATTACAGTAAGCCACTCTTTTATTGCTACTGCTAATTGTATAAGATATTGTTTTGCTGAACCAGCATTTGTAGATATAGAACCAGAAACTTTTAATATGTCTGCGGAGTTGTTAGAAAGATTTATTATTGATGAATGTGAATATCAAAATAATTTTTTATATTATAAAAAAACAAATGAAATAGCCAGAAAAGAATCTCCGTTAAAAGTATTAGATGCAAGCAGTGTTGAATATGGTAAAGTGAGTGCAATATTAGTTGTTCATCAAATTGGTATGCCAGCTGATTTACAACAAATAATTAAAATTGCTAACAAAAATAATATTCCAGTTATTGAAGATGCAGCCTGTGCAATTGGAAGTAAAGTATGCTTTGAAATTGATAATCAGTTTCAAAGCATTGGAATGCCTCATAGTGAAATAGCATGTTTTTCATTCCATCCTAGAAAAGTTTTAACAACAGGAGATGGAGGAATGATTTCAACAAATAACGCTGTATATGATGAATATTTTAAACATATAAGGCAGCATTCAATGTCAATTTCTGCTGCTTCAAGGCATTCAACAAGTAAAATTGTTTCACCAGATTTTTTAACAACAGGTTTTAATTATAGAATGACTGATATTCAAGCTTCTATAGGTATTGAACAGCTTAAAAAACTACCTGAGTTATTAAACAAAAGATACGAAATTGATCATTTATATAGAAAATATCTAAGTGATATTGATTGGTTAACTTTACCATATCAACCTGAATGGGCTAGGTCAAACTGGCAAAGTTATGCTATAAGAGTTTTACAAAATGCTCCTGTTTCTAGAGATTCTATTATGCAAACTTTACTGGACAATGGAATATCCAGTGGGTATGGTATAATGAATGCTCATGAGTATTTACCTTATTCTAATTCAGGGTTTAAGCTTTCTGAAAGTGAAAAAGCAAGAAAAGAAGTTATCTTATTACCTATTTATCAAGATCTTAATGAAGAATGTATAGAAAAGATTTCAAATATATTGAGGAAACTATGAACGATATTATTCTTTTTCCTTATGGTGGAAATACTAAAGAAGCTATTTCGATTATCGAAGATATTAATAACATTGAAAAAAAATGGAATATAATTGGGTTTATTGATGATAATATTAATTTAAAAGATATTGAGTATAATAATTATCCAGTATTAGGTAATAAAGAAATACTACAATCTATTACTAGTGCAAAAATATTGGCTGTTCCAGGAAGTCATAATAATTATTTTAACAGAGACAATGTTATTAATTCATTAAATATTACAAAAGATAGATATGCAAAAATTATTCATCCATCAGTTAATATTGGAACCAATGTAATTATTGGATATAATACATTAATAATGCCAGGAGTAGTTATTACAGCTAACAATATAATAGGTAATCACTGTATTATACTTCCAAATACAGTTATATCTCATGATAGTACAATTGAAGACTATACGATGATTGGTTCTAATGTTTCAATATCTGGTAGTGTAAAAGTTAAAAAACAATCTTATATAGGGTCTGGTTCAAAATTAATACAGAATATAACAATTGAAGAAAAAACATTGATAGGTTTAGGTTCTGTTGTTATAAGATCCACAGAAAAAGGTGATGTAGTTGCAGGAAATCCTGCAAGGTTATTAAAGAAAATCTACTAACTGGTAAAGAATTAATTAATGGACAATAATAAGCAAAAAATCTTTCTAGCTTCAAGAGATAAACGTTCAAAAAGACTGTTAACACTTTTTGAAAATAAATATCAAATAGTTGGATCTTATAATGAAGAAATAAAATTAAAAGACAACTTATTAATGTTTGCAAATGCTTTAAAATATTTCTATCCAGATTACAGAAAATATCGCCAGATTAGCAGGTCAGCTCCATTTGCCATAGATTACAGGGCTAAGAAAACAGAAAAAATAATTAATGAATTACTGGGACAAATTGATTTTATCTTTCAATTTGGGGCTACTTACCCACCTTTATATACTAAACCACCTAAAGTACCTTATTTTGTATATACGGATTCCTGTTGTGATCCTGATGATAAGACTTTTCCGTGGAGATGGCGTGCACCAAGAGTTGCTAAAGATTATACAAAAAAACAATATGAAACCTTTAATAATGCCAAAGGAATTTTTACCCATTCTCAATGGGCAAAAGAATTAATACTAAAAGTGCATAATATAGATGATAAAAAAATTATTGTTGGAGGTTCTGGACCAATATTAGACCCAATTCATGAAAGAGTTGATTTTAGCGAAAAAGAAAACAATATTCTTTTTATAGGTGGAGACTTTCATCGAAA
>JBFMGH010000227.1:0-7329 GCA_040752795.1 Cyanobacteriota bacterium | reverse complement strand
ATTTGCAAAGATCATTAATCTTAAAATGTTTACTTAAGTTATCATTGACAATAATTGAAGTCAATACATTTAGGGCTATTTAAAACACATTTTTAATTTCAACTATAAATAAGAAAACTATTTCTTATGTAAACTCAATTATATTACCTAAAACTGCTACTAACCTTATTAAGTAGTTAACGAAATATTTTGACATATAGCTTAACAATATAATTTCAATAATTCATGTAATATTTTGAAAAAAAAGACTTAAACTTTTATTTTTTTAATTTATAGTTGTGAAAATAATTTCATAAAAGCCATCCTGAATTAAAATTTTAATTATAATAGAATATAAATTAAAATCTTTAATTTAATCTAATTGATAATAAAAACAAGGACAAGATTGTAAGATGCATAAACCTCTAAAATTTTTTATAAGTATTATTTTAACTACTATAATTGCAACAACCCTTATATATGTATTACATTATACTGACCAAAAAAAGAAATCTGAAGAAGGTAAAGAATCTCAAACAGTTCTAGCCTCATCTTCAGGTAATAAAAAGAAGCATTTAATACCTGAAGAAAAAATAAATATCAAAATATATCAGGAATCAAGCCCGGCTGTTGTTAATATAACAACTATTAACTTAAAATATGATTTCTTTTATCAGGTAGTACCCCAAAAAGGTAGTGGTTCTGGAGTTATTATTGACCCGAGTGGTATAATAATAACAAATAATCACGTTGCTGGTAACGCTACAAAGTTAGTTGTCACATTACTTGATGGCAGTGATTACACAGCTAAAGTTCTGGGCACAGATGTTAATAATGACTTAGCAGTTTTGAAAATTGATGTGCCCCCGGGAGTAAAACTAAATCATATTGAATTTGGTGAATCAAGTGATCTCGAAGTTGGTCAAATTGTATACGCAATAGGAAATCCTTTCGGACTGCAAAGCACCCTGACTACCGGAGTTATAAGCAGTTTAAATAGAACCCTGCAATCTGAAAATGGCAGAATTATTAAAAATGTTATTCAAACTGATGCTGCAATCAACCCAGGAAATTCTGGGGGACCACTATTAGACACGTCAGGAAGCCTTATTGGTATCAATACTGCTATTTTTTCACCTGCTGCTGTTGGCAATGTTGGCATAGGTTTTGCCATACCTATAGATATCGTTAAACAAATTACTGATGATCTTATTAAATACGGATATGTTAAGAGACCTTATCTGGGAGTAGCACATATGCTACCATTAACTGTTCAACTTTCAAAACTATTAGGGTCTCCTAAAGATAGCGGAATACTAATTCAAACAATAATTCCTCAATCTCCAGTCAGTAAAGCTGGTATAAAACCAGGCAATCAAATAGTAAACATTGGAAGATATCAACTATTAGCCGGTGGAGATATTATTTATGCTTTCAATGATATTAAGGTTAATAATACTAATCAGCTTATTGATCTTGTTGAATCTGCTAATCCTGGTGAAGAGATTAAATTAACCATAATAAGAGATGGTAATATTAAAGATGTAAAAGTAAAATTGGAAGAAAGACCTCGTTCTAACTAGAAAGGGTAATATTTTGAGTACAATATTAGTTGTTGATGATGATATAGCAATTTTAGAATTATTAAAAGTAAATTTAGAAATGCTTGGCTACAAGGTAATTACTTCTAGTGACCCTGTAAAAGGTATTGCAATTGCAAAACAAGAAATACCTGATCTCATAGTTCTAGATGTAATGATGCCAGAGGTAGACGGGTTTACGGTTAGCAATAGATTAAGACAAAACCCTCAAACTCAAAATATTCCAATATTAATGCTAACGGCCCTTGGAATGCTTCAGGATAAAGTGAAAGGTTTTGACTCCGGGGCAGATGATTATCTTGTTAAACCTTTTGAACTACCAGAATTAAAAGTAAGAGTTAAAGCTTTATTAAGAAGATCAGGATCTATACCTAAATCTGCTGCAATGCCTGAAATTCTGGCAATAGGTGACTTAACTCTAATACCTGAAAATCTTGAAATTCAGCTTAATAATAACAAAATAAAACTCACTCCAACAGAGTTTGAAGTTCTAAACTGCCTCCTACAACATCACGGGCAAGCTGTTTCAGCGGGCACTCTCCTTAAAGAAGTCTGGGGTTACTCAGATGATGATGATGTTGAAACCATAAGGGTTCATATAAGGCACTTAAGATCAAAATTAGCTAAAGCAAACCCTGATAAAAAATATATTGAAACTATTTATGGTGGTGGTTATAGATTATTACCTGAAGGACTTTCAGACTAATAAATCAACTTATAACCTTTTAAAGAGTAAAGACAATTGGAACACACTCCTGATACTACACTTTTACCATTATTGCTTGTATCGATATTAGCTTTTTTAATACCAATATTAACGTCATGGTTTAGTAAAACCACGAAATTGCCTGTACCTGCTGTAGTAGGAGAAATTATCTGTGGAATTATTATAGGTAAATCCTTCCTTGGGTTAATTGATACAACAGACTCAATACCGTGGCTAGCCTTTTTATCTCTGTTTGGATTTACATATTTAATGTTTCTGTCAGGCCTGGAAATAGATTTCGGAATTATTCTATCTGAAAGTACAGTTAACAGGATAAGACTTGAGAAAAGAAAACTGCTAAAACAACCTCTAATCCAGGCTTTTGCCTACTTCGCCATCACATTAATACTGTCAACTTTTGTTGCCTTATTTTTATATCACCAAAATCTAATTAATAGCTGGGCTATGATGACATTAATTCTATCTACAACTTCTGTAAGTGTTGTTGTGCCAATAATTAAAGAGAAAATGCTTTCAAAGACTCTTCTCGGACAAACTATTCTACTCAGTGCTCTTGCTGCAGACTTTTTAACAATGGTAATGATAACTATTATCGTTGCTGTTCATACTAAAAAAATAGCTGGAAACAGTTTTTTAATAATGTTTCTTATAGGAATTTTTATTTTTGTTTTTTACAAGCTTCATTTATCTAAAACTTTTGATGGTGTAATAAATAAATTTCTTTATTTTAGACCTATTATCAATGAATTATCCCATGCAACAACACAGATTAAGGTCAGAGGTGCTATTGCATTAATGGTGCTGTTTATTGTCATGTCACAATTACTTGGCTTTGAAGTAATTCTGGGGGCATTTCTTGCAGGAATTTTAGCTACATTAGTTTTAGGAGAATCTAAAACTCACCAGCTAGAAATGAAATTAGATGCTATAGGCTACGGATTCTTTATACCAATATTCTTTATTTCTGTTGGTATAGACATAGACCTCAATGTATTCTTCTCTTCTGATAAGGCCTGGCTTATTTTGATATTTCTAATCATTAGTGCATTTGCAATAAAAATTATTCCTTCTCTTGTTTTTACTTTTAATTTTAGTTTAAAAAATTCATTAAGTGCTGGTGTTTTATTATCTTCAAGATTAAGCCTGATTATAGCCGCTTCAACAATAGGGTTAAAACAAGGGCTAATATCTGAAGAGGTAAATGCTGCAGTGGTAATGGTTGCTGTTATTACCTGTATACTTTCTCCTGTAATTTTTAATCATATGTATTCAGTCAAAAAAGAACTCAAAAGAGAAAAAATATGTATTGTTGGAGCAGGGATGCTTGCCCGAATGCTAGTTGAAGATCTTTTATATCACAAACCCGAAACTGAAATTGCTTTAATAGCCTTTAACCAGAAAGAATTTTTCGATGCAAAAAAAAGAGGCTTGCCTGTAATAATGTGCGGAGAAAACATGCAGGAGACTTTAATAAATTCTAATATATCAAAAGCAAAAAGTTTAGTAGCTACAACAAGCCACGATGATTATAATTTAAGCATTTGCATTTCTGCAAGAAATAATTTTGGCGTTAAAAGCCTGATATCAATCGTCAATGAAACAAAAAATATAAGCCTTTTCAGGGAGCAACAAATTGAACCTATTAATAAAATAAATAAAGCTGTTGAATCAATTACTAACATGATTATATCTCCAGATGGTTATGTAATGTTCTCAGGCCATGAAGAAGATGTAAAAGTCGCTGATGTGTGGCTTACCAATAATTCTTATAATAATATAGCTATTAAAAATATCACCCTGCCTGGTAACACCTTAATAGTTCATATTAAAAGGGAATACGAAGGAATAATTCCTCATGGAGATACCGAATTAAAGTTAAATGATCATATTACCATAGCAGGCGCACCAAAAAATGTTGATGATAGCATTCGGCTTCTTGGCGAGGAATAAATGTAACATTCCTATATATTTATAAATTAAGTCAGCTGTTTATTTATATAAGCAGCAAAATCTTCATAAACCAGAGGAATATAGTCTATTGTATATCGAACATCCTCTAAATCATATTCCTGTTTGAGTTTTGCCATATGTTTTTTGACGAAGCAGCTATTTGTTCTGCTTTATTAGACAATTTGCTTAATAGTTCTACTGTAGGCTCAATGTTATTATTAGCAAATGTATCTTTTAAAACTTTATCGTAAGTTTTATCTAAACTTTCCCTGGTGTGTTCTTTCAATATATCAAATACTAAAAGCTCTTTATCTTCAGGTATTCTTTTAAATTGATCTTTTACAAGAATATCAAAATGCTTCATTATAGTTTGCTTACCGAATTCAAGTTCAAGAGCAATAAACAAATTTTCAAATGGATCATATTTGGGATCATTTTTATCTACAAAGACAGGTTTATAAATTGACTTACTCTCAATATAATCGGCCATATCACTTAAAAGCTGGTGAAACATATCATAATTAAAAAAATTCTGCTGATTTAAAACTTTCTTGGATTCTTTTTGTGCTAATTTATAAGCCTGTGATTCATCTCTAGCCTCCTGAACGAAATATTCAGATGCCAGTTGTTTATCTACGCAAAGTCTATGTAATAATGTTGACAATAGTAAATCTTGATAGTTACTATTCATTTGATTTCTATTTGCACTAAAATATTTTAAGAGTTCCTGAGTATTTATTTCGTTAATTTTTTCTTTCTCTGTATAATATTTAGTATTATTGAAATATTTAAACAAATTGCTTTCAAGCTCAAAGAACTTCTTGCTAAATGTATCCAGCATTCCTCTTTGAATAATAACTGCGTTTAATCTGGCAAGTTGATTCTTTGAAACATCTTGCAGTGCATGCGTAAATTCATGCACCACTGCTTCTGCAACATTAGCCTTTGTTTTAATGTCATTATTATCATAATTAAAGCTTACAAATAACTCTTTATCTCCTTTTATCTTGCTTGAATAAATAGCATATGCATCTCCCACATCAGATCTATTCATCTCTGACATATCTTTTACAATAATATTGTACCCTTTAAGATGCTTATTTACTAGTTCTTGAACAGCTTCCTTGGAAATATTCTTATTTTGTAAATGTAATAAATCATCTGTAAACTTTTCAATAATAGCAGGTATTTCATTTCGATTTATTATTTTTTTATCAGGCTCTGTTAATTGGCCTAAAAATGGTATTGATTTTGGTAACCATTTTTCATTCTGATTTTTTTTCTTATCATTTAATTCAAAAGTGTCACAGGACAAAACCTTTAAAGTTGTTTTAGAATTAAAAGAGCTACCTTTAAAGGATATACCTTTATGTGTGGTAATATTTATATTACTCAAAGGTTGAATTGTTAATTTTAAGGTCAACCTGTTTCCCTCTCCCCATTTTTTAAAATTTAAATCCCCTGAATTTATATAATTTATATTGTAAATAAAAAGATTTAAAAATGTTAGCATAAATTTAAAAACTTAATTAAATTTAATACCAATCAATTTTGAACATACGATTTAAAATATAATTTTTTTATACTATTCCTTGAAATTAATGATAGATTCCTGAGAATTTCATATATAGTTTTCTTTTGTGGATTGGTTTAATAGAATCTAAAAAGCTTCAATTTCTTTTAAGTCTACATAATACTAAACGAACAGTAGATTAAATTGTGTTTTTTAAACCTCTTTTTGATTATTATGAAAGTTATTCATGTTATATTCTAATATATTTAAAAGTTTTCAGATGGAGAATGCACATGAATAAATATTTCAAAGCATGTTTTTATATTATGTCTTCTTTATTAGTAATGATATTTATTAATAATAGCCTTGTTATAGCTCAGGAGAAAAACGAACCATTAAGTGGCGACAGAATATATGATTACATGCAAGAGCACAATATATCTGCGCAAAAGGCTTATAACGAAGTGGCAAAACTTGAACAACAACTGAGTAGCGCTAGTATTAATAATAAGCCTGAAATTCTTTTTGAACTTGCTAAATATAAAACTTTTCTGGGCATTGTACATACTGAAACAAATTATGTTAAAAAGCATCTAGATGAATACACTTATTTTGAGCCTGCTAATGATTATGTTTACAAAGGTAATGATTTACAGGAAATTATTAATAAATATCCTGACAGCTCTTTAGCTGATGATGCTGCTTATATGTACTCAACAAGAGGCCCTCTGACAGAATGTGAAGGTGATGTTAAATGTTATATGAATCTAGACTTATACAAATATAAAGATTTTCTTCTTAAATTTGATAAAAGCCCCTATACAAAAAATGTTCTTAAAGATATCAATAGTGATTTTGCTCTATTGTATGAAGATAATCCAAATTATTATATAGGAGACGACACTACCGTGTTTTTTAAATTGTTAGATGAATATAATTCTATTTTAATGACAATGACAAATCCTTTAAGAGTCACGGGGTTACAGACACTTTACCGGGCTTATAAGAAATTAAATCAGAATGAAAAAAGTTTAAAAGTTCTAGATGTAATTAACAAAAACTTTCCAGGCTATAAACTGGAAAAATAGTTAATATGAAACCTCAATCAATATTTAACTCGGTTAATGAATTTGTTACATTTAAGTAAAACCTGCTTCTAATGACATATTTAACCCGGATTATTCCCAAAGTTTCGGAAATAGATCTTTGCCGAGGGCTCAAAAACCTGGTCCCTGTTAAATATTTACAGTGTGTTAAATGCATAAATCTTTAACTTAAGTCATTACTTGAGCCTTGAGAGTTTGTAACAAATTCACGAATTAACTGGGTTAAAAAATACTGAATTTACACACTGTTAATAAAACTTGTGCATAAGTGTATATATTCTCAAAAAAGCTAAGGTAGCAGAGAAATAGTGTCGGGCTTAATCCCCTTGTTAACCACTATTCCCTGATATTTTATAAAACATTAGTTATGCAGAGGTCTCTAATTCAGATGATATACTGATCCTTGAAAGTAATTTATAGATTCTAGATTATAGAGGCAGGGTGTTTTTGCCT
>JBFMGH010000226.1:0-2369 GCA_040752795.1 Cyanobacteriota bacterium | reverse complement strand
CATCCTTATTCTCATTGTTGGATTTAATCTTTTGGTATAATTCATATTGGTGGCACTCCTTTTTAATTTTATTTTTATCAACTTAATTTTACTTAAGAAGTGTCACCCTTGTTTTAACTATTCACAACTTATACTTATCCTTAAAAGTAATCTATAGATTCTAGATTATAGAGGCAGGGTGTTTTTGCCTGCTGCGCAGGAGACATTGTGAAACCGAATTTTAAAATATTCACAAATAATGACAAATAAGAATAGGTTAAAACATTAGGTCTGATAAATTTTTATAGCTATTTGAGCTTTTTTATAAATGAATCCATAAAACCTATTGCCCTTTGAGTCATAGTACTAGTATCTTTTTTATCTTCATCAGTTTTATCCACTCTATCATTAAATCTATTAATAAGACTTTTCAGAGTTTCTTGAAGATCTTTTTTAACATTGGAAGTTGTTAGAGTAAGGTATACGGTGTAATAGTTATTAATGTAATCTTTTATTTCAAGACCATTTTCTTGACTATAAAGATAAATGCCATCACTCATTCTTATAGATCTACTAAGGCGATCAGTTTTATTGTTATTAGGATCATCAAGTATTTTTTTAATCATTTTCAAAGCAACTTCATCATATTCATGAGTTTCTTTTTCAATGATTGGTTCATTTGAAGTACTAGCAGCGTCTGTTCTTACCTGTATTCTGCCTGTAAAATTACAATTATTTGTAATATTCATAAATTTTACACACTCTCTCAAATTTATAGTCTATTTATTAAAAGAACCAATATTTAAAAAGTTGATGCAATATTTATAATTAGTAAACTTTTGTATATAGATAAATAAAAGAACAAGCAACTTTTTTTATGTTCTTATTTAATTCATTTATAGAGCAACATTTTTTTCTATGGGGTAATTAATAGTGGTTTTTTTAAGCCCAAATATGACAAATCAACTGGCTAAAATGGCTTCGTTGTCACCAAGGAACCAGAGATTAAGCATTGGTGCAACCGGTTTAGTATTGCAAACTGCTATTGATTATAAAAATCCAAACGTAGACGCAAGTACACAAAAGTATTCTGCCATTAGAACTGCTGTAAAAATGGTTGTCACAACTCTTGGGGGTATAACCTTCAGGCAGATCGGCCAAAAATGGGTTGGTGAAAAAATGGTAGAAAAAGGAATGCTTGAAATTCCTAAACAACTTATTGAAAAGTTTGCTAAATTATCGCCTGAAGTAAGGCTTAGAGAATTTTGTGACTTTAAAAATATTGCATTAGAAAAAGCTCCTAAGATTGTGTCGCCTGAAATGCTTGCCAAGGCAAAATTTGCTGGTGCAGTGGGCTGGGTATGTGCTGTAGGCCTGGCTGTTGTATCTGTATTTATATTTGATATGCCTTTTGTTAACAAAATTATGAACATGGTACTCGACAGAGTTTATGGCAAGAAAAAGCCTGAAGATAAAACTCACTAAGGGGATCTAATTACTAGATGATTAACATAGCTAAAAATTTAATAACAAAACTCGCTATGTTTGCTATTGAGAATCCGGCCAGTTTCTTAAAAAGAACTGCTGCGGTTAATTTTAGTATTGGTTCCGTAGGCTTAATTATAGGTATGCTTATTAATAGCAAGATACCTAAAAAAGAAAAAAGGTTCATGATCGTTCAAGAGGCTACGGAAGGTGTTTTAGATCTTGGAGTATTTCTTGTTTGTGCAACAGCTTTTGAAAAAATGGGCACCTGGCTTGTTAAGTCACATAGAATTTTACCTAATATAGCTGATATGACAAAAGAACAGATTAAAAACGCTGTAACAACATTCTTTAAAAACCCTAAAAACCCTGTTGGCTTATCAATGCTTGCTGAAAGTAGAATCAGAACTATTGTTAAGGCTACTGAAGTTGGTGCAGGACTCATTGGAACAATTATAGCTTTTAATATTGTAACACCACTAATTAGAAACTTTACAGCAAGCAAACTTGAAAAGTGGCTGGGCCAAAAGATGGATAAAAGCCAGACTATTTCACCAATTTTACCTGCCGTAAAGTTAAATGTTAACCTTGCATATAAAGATTCAGATCCGTTTAAAGTTTTTCAAAGTACTGTTACTTCTAATCAACTTCCAAAGAGAATTCAACCGACTTTCACTTCAGGAAGTATGAGAATTTAGTATTAAAGATTTACTTTATATAGTAAACGCATGAAATTATGAGACATAACTGGAAATTATGAGGGTGTTATGCCCGCCTTCGGCGGGCATAACACCCGAACCATTTATTTTCTGAAGTCTATTTTATTTATGCGTTCATTATAGTTTAAAAATACAGTTTTATTGATCTCAATAAAATGCATTCAGTGTTTTAGTTATTTGATTTAA
>JBFMGH010000225.1:0-3219 GCA_040752795.1 Cyanobacteriota bacterium | reverse complement strand
TAAGGATTTGCTTGATAAAAAGGTGTGTTGCTTGTAACATAATATATACCTCTATTTTGGAGTTTGGACACTTCTAAAATAGAGGTTTCATATATTTTTTGCAACCTTATTTAAAATTCAGTATTAACATGAAATACATGTATATAAATTAAATCTGGCAAAATTTTCATGAAAACCCAATAAATAAAAGAAAGTTGAGTTATATCTATCAGAGATATCTACTTAAATAATATGATAAGAAAATCACCCGCTTTTAAATTTTCGGTTCTTATACTGATCCTTGAAAGTAATCTATAGATTCCAGATTATAGAGGCCAGGTAGTTTTTGCCTGCGCAGCAGGCAAAAACACCTTAGAGTAATTTAAAGCCATATATCGTTTACTTTCGTGTATTGGTATAAATATTGTGAGAGATTTTTTATAAAAGGTGATAATTATTATTTTTACCAAAATAGAGTCTCTTTTGTCTGAAAGCTATATAAAACCTTATAATTTATGTGATTGAGAAAGAGAACTTGATGAAAATAAATGTTTTTAAACTTTGATATATTTTTTTAGTATCCATAAATTCTCTGAAGAACCAATTATTTATTTCGCTATGATTTTCAGAAAGTCGAACTATTTATGTTATTTACTACACCCTGTAAAGTTTTTATTTGAGAGAAGCTTTTTTTGCGATGATTTAAAGAAGAATATATCTATTTGTTGGCCAATCTGTAACCTAAGTTAATAATATTATTGAATCATTAATAAATTGTAATGGCCAAAATGCTTTAATATTAGGAAATATGGCCAATAGGTGTTTTTGTTTACAATTTTTAACGTTAATTTAGGCAATTTGTGTAAATATATTGTTTTTATATATATAGAGAAAATTGTATCTATTGTATTGGAGGTACTCTATGTAACTTCATTAAAAATTGAATATTTAAGCTAACTATATTACTAAAATCCAAGTAGAGCAAAATGTGTAGAAAACCAGTATTAGTGTAGTATCTTTCTTTACTTATTTAATTTAACTTATTTATCATAGAGGAGCATAACCATGGGTTTAGCAGCATCACAAGCAAGATTTTTACTCTTAACAGCTAGAAAATCAGATTTGGAAATGCAGGGTCAGGCTATTAACCAATACAGAATGGCATTAGCCAATGCTGTGGGCCAGTTATTTAGCCAGCAGGCCAATATGAATGATCCTGAATCCAATGAAGCTAAAGCATTGCAAAAGAAAGTAGAGGCGTTACAACAAGTTGATAAACGTCTGGAACTACAACTTAGAAGAGTTGATACTCAGCAACAAGCAGTTCAAACCGAAATCCAAGCCGTACAAAAAGTTATAGACAAAAACATTGATATGTCATTCAAGACATTCGCGTAACTTGATTAAAAAGTATGGTAATTTGGAGGTCGGTTGGCAATGAGTTTCAATCCTTCTGCTCAGCAGTCATTTAGCAAAATAGAGAACATGAAAGCCTGGTTTAATATCGCTTCAATGTGTTTAAAGCGTAATAACCCGCTATTAAACATGTTTCGCCAGATACAGTATGTGATTTATGTAATGCTAACTGTTAATCAAAAGCTAAAAATTGTTAAACAACGTGTTAACCATATGAAATACAGGCTTCACCAGATGGAGCAGCTGATAGATGCTAATAGCACTTCACAGAAATTCACAAAGGGCAGTTCATTAAACCAGCTTCGATAACATATATTATATTTAAGGGGAACGTATGTAACTACATAAAAGACAATGAGGTAATAAAAAGTGGGATTAGCAGCATCTCAAGCCAGATTATTAGGCTTAACGGCAAGAAAAAGTGACCTGGAACTAAAGGGTCAATTCATAAATCAACAGCGTATGATGTTAGCGAATGTCATGGGAACGTTGTTTAATAACTCAGCTTCATTAGAACCTGATTCAAAAGAAGCCAAAGTTCTTCAGGCTAGAATAGAGAGGCTTCAGCAGGTTGATAAAATTTTAGAGATGCACCTCAGAAGGGTAGATACCCAGCAGCAAGCCGTGCAGACTGAAATATCTGCAGTTCAGAAAGTCATTGATAAGAACATTGATATGTCATTCAAGACTTTCCAATAAAAAATTTCTAATTTTGATCTAATAAACCTATGGAAAGCTCTATTTTGGGAAGGTGTTAGGCAAAAAAGCCTAACTTTTTTTTTGCTTTTAATTGGCCCATTTGTGCAGATTTATGTAGATTATGGTTTAAATAGACTTTAGAAAAGAATAGTGGTCTGGTTTTTCAGTTAAGTCTGATTATTTAATATTTTTACTATCTCAAGAAATTGACAAAAGCGTTGGGGTAAAAAACTAGCCCAGAGTGCTCTTTGGGCAGATCACGCTTTTGGTGTTGCAAATTAATTATATTTTATTAAAAGTGAATTATGTAAGAGGTTTTTACAAATAAATTTTATTGATTGTTCATAATAAAATATGAGGTTCTAAATAGCGAAAAGTTTGAAAATAGTGAGATTTTTACTATTGGCAATAAGTTCAAATTATTGTTCCTTATCAGCTTAATTTTGAAAAACTGTCTATTAAAATTAAAAATATTAATGGCCAGAATATGTGATAATAAAGGGATCTGGCCATTGGGTAATCGTGTTATTATGCATGTAATGCATGATTAGACATGTAATACATGCATAAATAGAACAAGAACAACATATTTAGCCTGTGTTCAAAAGCCTTTTATAATAATAGATTTGTTCTCCATGATTTTTGTTGCCCAAAACTTCTGTTTTTATAATGTAACAGTTTTTTAATATTTTTATCAGAAAGTAGCACAAAAATTTTTTTGATTGTTTTTAAATAAATACGAAAAGAAAAATTTTACACTACACACTACAACTTTTAACATTTTTACTACATTCATTTAGATACTACACTTATTGCTCAATTTCTACACTTTACTTACTCATTAACTTGGAGGCTTTGGTAATATGGGTTTAGCAGCAAGTCAAGCAAGATTATTAGCTTTAACAGCAAGAAAATCAAATCTTGAATTGAAAGGTCAATTCATTAACCAATCCCGTATGCAACTAGCAAACCTTATGGGATCACTTTTTAATGCGTCGTCTAGCATCGAGCCAGATTCAAAGAGTGCAAAACTTCTACAAGCTAGAATAGAAAGACTTCAACAAGTAGATAAGATATTAGAACTACAGCTTAGACGAGTGGATACTCAACAGCAGGCAGTTCAAA
>JBFMGH010000224.1:0-12930 GCA_040752795.1 Cyanobacteriota bacterium | reverse complement strand
TGATCCAGATTGGACAGGAAAAAGAAAATTCAACCAAGAAGGAGAACTAGCCAGACCAGGTTTATCTGGCTAGTTCTCCAGTTCATTAATAAAATTGTTTATTGACTTTTAACACGGAATCTCAGACACAATCCAGAGAGCGATGGAAGCATTATGGGTGGTCACTATAGATAAAAAGTTTTTAAAATCTTTATCGGTAGATGTTTCAAGATTTATAAGGCAAACCACTTTTTTATCTGTCATATTTTCTTCGGCAATAATATCAGGTCGAGCTTCTTCAGGAGTATTTAAACAGAATCTAGTATTAGAAAGCTCAATCCCTAATAGCTTTTCGAGCTGATCAATATTTTCTAAAAGCCAATTTCTGGCATCGGTATTGCTTTTTAAAAGATCTTTGATGGGTATTTTGGTAAGATTTTCAAGTTTTTTCATTGTTACCTACTTTATTTTAAGTCTTTGTAAAAAGGCTTCAGCCTGCTCTTTAGATATGTTACCTTCTAAAGCTGCTTTGGCTCCTAAATAATAAAGTTCTAAAACTTCATGAGAGCTTGATAACATAAAGTGTTCTTCATTATGGACATAAAACTTTTTACCTTCTAGCTTTATATCTTCTATATTGACTTCTACTTCTTCTATTTCTGGACCGTGTGCCATTGTAATCTTTGCCATCTTTGTCTTTCCTTGATTTTGTTTATAGTGATAATTATAACTCTTCTTTTCTCAAAATGGTCGGAAATGCTTGCAATTTTTAACGTTCAGACATATTGAGATACTCTAATGGATTATGCACCTTGCCATCTTTAATGACCTCAAAGTGCAGATGTGGCCCTGTGGAATGTCCGGTGGATCCGACGATGGGAATTTCTTGTTCTTGTTTGACATGATGGATTCAGTTGAAGAAAACTTTGCCCAGCAGGGTAGGCCTAAATGGAAAGGCCTAGCAGAATCAACCAAAAAGCAACGTAAGAAAGAAGGCAAATGGCCAGGAATAATATTGCAAAAATCACAGGGAGGTTTGGCTCAGTCGATAACTTCAGAATATGGCGATGATTATGCTATTGTGGGGACAAATAAAGTTTATGCAGCCATTCATCAATTTGGCGGCCCTGCAGGAAGAGGCAAGAAGGTTAAAATCCCTGCAAGACCATATTTAAACCTAGGCGGTGATGCCGTTGAGGAAATTATTAATAACATAAAAAAATATTTAATTTAAAACGTATAATTTTGTACTATTTATTCAACATTTATATTAATCTTGTTGTTTGTGGAATACTCTTGAAATCCTGCTTTATCTGACACTTATACCTTCATCAAGATATTTAATCAACGGGTAAATAAAGAATTCAATGATTCTACGTTTACCAACTTTAATTTCTGCAGTTAAACTCATACCTGTTGATATTGAAACTTCTTTTCCTTCAACGAGTAAGGTATGATCTATCGGATTAATATATACTTCATATACTGGTCCAAGCTTTTCATCCTCTATACTATCTTTGGAAACTTGGGTCACAACACCTTTAAGTAATCCGTATTTTTGAAAAGAGAAGGTGTCTATTTTAATTTGCACATCCATACCTTCTTCAATAAAGCCGATATCTTTATTTAAAACATTTACTTTTATAACTATCGGCGTATTCTTCGGTACAACAGAGATTAATTTTTCTGCAGGGGTTACAACACCACCGACGGTATGAATAAAAAGCATATTAATATATCCGTCAACAGGAGAAACAATATTTTGTTTCTTATTTCTGAAAGCTATTTCTTTAATGTTAGCTTTTATTTGAGTCGATTGCTTTTGTCTATCGGAGAGCTCCTTGAGGTTAGTCTCTTTAAAATTAGCTTTTATGTAGTCTATCTCCTCATAAATCTGGCTTTTCTCGTGATTTAATTCTTTTAGCTTGTAGTCTAACTCTTTAATTTTGCTGTTATAAGTTAAAATATTAGCCTGAACGTCATCTAATTCTTTTTTAGCAATTAAGTCAATGACTTGTTTTAACCTCTGTTCCTTATCTAGAGCTATTTCTAATAAATTTTCATTGTTGTTTTTCTCTGTATGAGTGGAATTTATCTGTTCATCTAATTTTTTCAATTCAAAATTTTTGGCTTGAAGTTGCTTTTTTAGACTCCTCATTGATGATTCATATAGTTCTTTTTGAACTTTCATAGCCTCTATATCATCTAATATTTGAGCTCTATCAAGTATAAAATCTGTACCTTCTGTGGTTGCATTTAACCTGTCAGATTCCAATTCTAAATAATGTAAGTTTTGTGTGAGTGATTCAAGTTCCGGTTCTGTTGTAGACGGGTCAACTTCCATTAACACCTGACCTTTTTTGACGTAATCTCCTTCTTTAACTAATATTTGCTTAACTACACCAGTCTCAAGAGGTTGCAATATTTTGATATTACCTACCGGAATAATTTTCCCTCTAGCAGAAACAACTACGTCAACCTTACCGAAAAACATCCACAATATTGCAAAAACAATAAAGATTACTATAATCCAAAAGGTTGCTCTACCTAAAGGACTTATGGGTCTTTCTTCTATTTCAGCAAGTATAGGTTTAAATTCATGACCGTCATCTGTTGTTTTTAACATTTTTATTTACCCTCTAACTCTTTAGTCGCTTCTTGCAGGTTGTAGAGGTGATAATAATATCCTCTGCTATTGTATAGATCATTATGGTTACCCTTCTCAATAATTTTACCCCTATCAAGTGCGATAATAGTGTCACAGTTTTTAACAGCAGAAAGTCTATGGGCAATTATTATAGTTGTCCTGCCTTTTTTGATCATACCCAGGTTTTGTATGATTATCTTTTCAGATTCATAATCAAGTGCAGAA
This sequence comes from Cyanobacteriota bacterium, assembly GCA_040752795.1. Taxonomy (GTDB): domain Bacteria; phylum Cyanobacteriota; class Vampirovibrionia; order JBFMGH01; family JBFMGH01; genus JBFMGH01. The sequence goes on along the minus strand of JBFMGH010000224.1, from coordinate 10,079 downwards.
GTGGCTTCATCAAATATTAATATTTTAGGATTAGTTATTAAAGCTCTAGCTATAGCAATGCGTTGTTTTTGTCCACCTGAAAGGCTTGAGCCTCTCTCACCAACAATCGTATCATATCCTTCAGGCATTTCAGAGATAAATTCATGTGCTCCCGATAATTTAGCCATCTCAATGATAAGTTCAATAGGGGCATCAGGTTTTGGCAAAGATATGTTTTCTCTAATAGTTCCACTGAATAAATAGTTTTCTTGCAGGACAACACCTATGTTAAATCTTAGCCAATTTGGGTTTAAATGCCTGACATCAATACCATCTAAATAAACAGTGCCGTTTTGAGGTATGTATAGTCTTTGAATAAGTTTTGTTATAGTACTTTTTCCACTGCCACTACGACCTATAATACCTAAACTACTACCTGGATTTATTTCAAAATTAACGTTTTCAACCACATTTGGTGAATCTGAGACATACCTAAAAGTTAAACTATCAGCCTTAATATTACCTTGTACTGTTGGTAATGTTATTGCTTTAGATGATTTAACCTCAAGTGGGTGGTTTAAAATATCTGATAATCTATCAACAGCTAATAGCGTATGCTGAAATTCGTTCCAGAGATTGACTAACCTTAATATCGGGCCAGAAAATTGATTAGCAAACATCTGAAAAGCTATTAGTTGACCAATGGTGAGTTTGTTTTCTATAACAAGCTTAACACCTAAATAGAGTATGCAAAGTGTCATTAACTTTTGAAATAGGTTGGATAGGGATCCTGATATATTACTTAAATTACCTAGTTTGAAACTGGAGTGAACGTAATTGCCCAAATATTCTTCCCATTTCTTTTGCATGGAACCTTCAATAGCAAGTGATTTAACAGTCTGCACTCCTGTTACAGATTCAACAAGGTATGAATTTGATTGTGCAGCTGTCTGAAATTTATAATTAAGCCTATTTCTGAGTTCAGGAGTAACTAGTAGATATAGTATTGCAACTAAAAATACAAATCCCAAGACTATTAGTGTTAGTTTTACGCTGTATAAAAACATTACCAGCACGAATACAAGCGAAAAGAAAAGATCAATAATAACAGAAACGGACTTATGTGTGATAAAGTCCCTGATGGTGTCAAGTTCTCTGATTCTAGCAATAATATTACCAACTTTTCTATTCTCAAAATATACAAAAGGTAGTGCAAATAAATGTTTAAATAATTTGGCACCAAGTTTTGCATCAATCTTGTTTGCCGTATGAATAAAAATGTATTTTCTTGTTATATTTAAAAAGAACTCTAACAGTACAATAACAACGAATGCAACCGCTATGACATCTAGTGTAGTCATACTATGATGGACAATAACCTTATCGAGTATTACCTGAGTAAAGAGTGGCGTGATAAGCCCAAATAATTGAACAATGAATGATCCTGTTAGTACTTCTGCTATAACTTGTTTGAATTTTAGTATCTCTATAAAAAACCACTTAAAACCAAATTTAACTTGTGGTGAAAGTGTTTTATGACTGATAATGATAAATTCACCTGATGATAGTTCTTGAAAATCATCAAAAGATATTTCTGATGTTTTTTTATCACTGGGAATTAGTATAAGGGCTTTTTTATCATGATAATTAACTTTTAAAAGAACACCATAGCTTTGATCCTTTAAAATAAATATGGCAGGCATAGGATAATTAATCGTCTTATCGATATTTATTGCTTTTAATTTGGCTTTAAAACTGGAATTTTTTGCTATCCTAAGTAGTTCTTGTTTGGAAATTTCACCTTCACCAATTCCGTATTCTCTAACTATTGCCCTTAGATCAACGTCTTGTTGGTTGATATTTGCTACTATTTCAAATGCTGTTAGGCCTGTTTGCATAGTTAATATTCCTCTGATAATATTTCTAGCTGTTTTATTAACGATAATGTTTTAATAATACTCTTTTCAAGATCTGAGGCTTGATTGAGAAGTTCTGCTTTTTGATTTAAAACAGTAGATTCTTCTGTTAATTTAGCATTTGTCATTCTTTTAAGTGCTGATAATTTTTCTTTGACGTTGAATAATAGATCTTCTTTATTATTTAACTCTGCAATACGAGAAAATGCTTCCCCATAGAGTTTATTATATTCAGTATTGATCCTGTTAAGTTCTTTTTGCTTTTCTAATTCAAGTTTTTGTATTTCCAGAGCTATTTTCTCCCTGCTAGCTGAATTTTTGAAGCCATCAAAAATTGGCAATAACGCAGAAATACCTACAGATACATTCCTGCTTCTTACATCAGAAAATGACTCTAGAGGATTGTTTTCATCAGACCCGTAAAACATATAGTTTGTATAAAACTCGAATTTTGGAAACCGTTCCCTTTTAAGTGTTTCGAGTTCTAATTTTTTCTTTGTAATTTCCAAATCATATATTTTTTTTTCTAAAGTTCTATTATTTTTAATTTGAGGTAAAGAGATAATTTTCTTTTCAATAGATTGTTTGAAAATTGGATTTATATTAAAATCTGTTATTTCATGTTCTTCCTGTTCGAACTTTTTAAAGTTTTCAAGTTTTATTTTTTCTACGTCATATTCTTCAAAAGTGTATGAAGAGAGGTCCTTAAGAACGGTTTTTAAAGCAGCTTTTGAACTATCAATTCTGTCTTGAGTCCTGGCTATATTTATTGCCTCCTCCATTAATTCTAGTTTAGGTGAAGTGCCTGCTGTATATAACTTTTCTTTAATAGAAAATAGTTCTTTATATATCGGCAAAGTATTTTCATATAATTTTATATCTTTATAGCTTAATAGTGCATCAGTATATAGTTTTATCAGGTCAATCTTTAGATCTCTTAGGGTTTGATTATATACTAATTCCTTTTGCTCAATATCATTAATAGCTATGAGCATTTTTTTTCTTCTGATGCCAAAATCAAGCAAGTTATACCTGAAATCAAAATATATTAGGTTTTGAAAACGTGTGCTGGAACTAATAAAAGTACTTCCTACTGAAGCAAATTGAGCATTTCTGGGTCCTAAATTATTCTCATATTCATTATTATAATGGAGTTGTATTCTAGGATAATATTCAGATCTGGTAATTTTTAAATCCGATTTACTTAAATCAACATTAATATCAGATATTTTAAGATCAAAAGAATTATGAATACTTTTATCTAAAACATTATCAAAGCTTAAAGTTTCAGCATAAACACTAATAGTAGCAGAAAACAGTATAAATATAAGTAGTACAGTTGTTATAGCTTTATTTGTAGTAAACATCGTCCTTTTCCAACAAAAGTGCGTGACCGCACTGGACTATTTAAAGGGGAATTCTTCCCCTTTCGACACTGTGTGTCTATCCCCTTATGTATTCCAGCCTTGAATGACTATATTCATTAAGTCAGGATTATTTTTTACATCTTCTATACCCGTCAAATCAACTGATGGGTCTCCGTTAGCAAAGGTATACATATCTTGAATGACCTGGTTAATATCAATTTCGTGCATATATGAGTTATAGACATCAGAAAGTTCAAGGTTTTCTATACCATAGTCAGACAATGCCTGGTTTTTAACATTTATAACATCACCATTGCCATAGTCTATAGTTAGATCACCAATTAATTCACCGGTTGATTCGTTTCTGTTCATGAATATAGCAACATCATTTTTAGTTATATTTTCTCCTAACTTAGTAGTATCAAAGTTTCCTGGTGTAGAATCTTGATCATTTATGGTGTCAACATTGTCACCTGTATTGAAGTAATATGTATCATTACCGGAGTATCCATATAAAAGATCATTTCCAGAACCTGAATATATTTCATCATCACCATCATAGGCATATACGATGTCGTTTCCACCACCGCTATTAATAATGTTTGCACCGTTATTAGCTGTGATTATATTATCAAGATCATTAGCGGTTAAATCTATATCATCTGAACCGGTGAAAATAAATTTCTCAATATTATCACCAGAAATGAAGGACGCAGACATTCTAACCGTATCATAGCCTTCGTCAGCATTTTCAAATACACTGTCTCCAGTGTTATCTACATAATACGTGTCATTGCCCAGACCACCATAAAGTTGGTCTGCTTCTGTACCACCATCTAAAACATCGTTACCAGCATCGCCAAATATTGTATCATTACCTGCATAAGTATAGATAGCGTCATTACCGCCACCACCATAAATAACGTTAACACCACTATTGGCTGTGATCGTGTTATCAAGGTCATTAGCGGTTAAATCTATATCATTTGTGCCGGTGAAGATAAATTTTTCAATGTTAGCAGTTGTAGTAATAGAAGCAGACATTCTAACAGTATCGTAGCCCTCATCGGCATTTTCGATTACACTATCTCCCGCATTATCTACATAATATGTGTCATTGCCCAGGCCACCGTAAAGCTGATCTGCTCCAGTACCACCGTCTAATACGTCATTACCAGCTTCACCATATATCGTATCGCTGCCATCATAGGTATAGATAGCGTCGTTACCGCCACCGCCATAAATAATATTAACACCGCTATTGGCTGTGATCGTGTTATCAAGGTCATTAGCAGTTAAATCTATATCATTTGTGCCGGTGAAGATAAATTTTTCAATGTTAGCTGTTGTAGTAATAGAAGCAGACATTCTAACAGTATCGTAGCCCTCATCGGCATTTTCGATTACACTATCTCCCGCATTATCAACATAATACGTGTCATTGCCCAGGCCACCGTAAAGCTGATCTGCTCCAGTACCACCGTCTAAAACGTCATTACCAGCTTCGCCATATATCGTATCGCTGCCGTCATAAGCATAGATAGCGTCGTTACCGCCACCGCCATAAATAACGTTAACACCGCTGTTGGCTGTGATCGTGTTATCAAGGTCATTAGCTGTGAGATTTATATCATTCGTACCTGTGAAGATGAATTTTCAATGTTAGCTGTTGTAGTAAGAGAAGCAGACATTCTAACCGTATCATAGCCTTCATCGGCATTTTCGATTACACTATCTCCCGCATTATCTACATAATATGTGTCATTGCCCAGGCCACCGTAAAGCTGATCTGCTCCAGCACCACCGTCTAATACGTCATTACCAGCTTCACCATATATCGTATCGCTGCCATCATAGGTATAGATAGCGTCGTTACCGCCACCGCCATAAATAACGTTAACACCACTATTGGCTGTGATTGTATTATCAAGGTCATTAGCTGTGAGATTTATATCATTCGTACCTGTGAAGATGAATTTTTCAATGTTAGCAGTTGTAGTAAGAGAAGCAGACATTCTGACAGTATCGTAGCCCTCATCGGCATTTTCAATTACACTATCTCCTGCATTATCTACATAATACGTATCGTTGCCTAATCCACCGTAAAGTTGGTCTGCTCCAGTACCACCGTCTAAAACATCATTACCAGCTTCTCCATACAATGTATCATCACCGTCATAAGCATAGATAGCGTCATTCCCGCCACCGCCGTATATAACGTTAACACCGCTATTGGCTGTAATTGTGTTATCAAGGTCATTAGCTGTTAAATCTATATCATTTGTGCCGGTGAAAATAAATTTTTCTATATGACTGGTTGTAATAAGAGAAGCAGACATCCTAACAGTATCATAGCCCTCATTAGCATTTTCTAAAGCAGCATCCCCTATGTTATCTGTATAATAAGTGTCATCACCTAAGCCACCATAAAGCAAGTCTGCTCCAGTACCACCGTCTAAAACATCATTTCCTGCTTCTCCATACAATGTATCATCACCGTCATAAGCATAGATAGCGTCGTTTCCGCCACCGCCATAAATAACGTTAACACCGCTATTGGCTGTAATTGTGTTATCAAGGTCGTTAGCAGTAAGGTTTATATCATTCGTACCGGTAAAGATGAATTTTTCAATGTTAGCTGTTGTAGTAAGAGAAGCAGACATCCTAACTGTATCATAGCCCTCATCAGCAAGTTCGGTTACTGTATCACCAACATTATCTGTATAATATGTATCGTTGCCTAACCCACCATAAAGCAGGTCTGCTCCAGTACCACCGTCTAAAACATCATTTCCTGCTTCTCCATACAATGTATTATCACCGTCATAAGCATAGATAGCGTCGTTTCCGCCACCGCCATAAATAACGTTAACACCGCTATTGGCTGTAATTGTGTTATCAAGGTCGTTAGCAGTAAGGTTTATATCATTCGTACCGGTAAAGATGAATTTTTCAATGTTAGCTGTTGTAGTAAGAGAAGCAGACATCCTAACTGTATCATAGCCCTCATCAGCAAGTTCGATTACTGTATCACCAACATTATCTGTATAATACGTATCGTTGCCTAATCCACCGTAAAGCTGGTCTGCTCCAGTACCACCGTCTAAAACGTCATTACCAGCTTCGCCATACAAGGTATCGTCACCATCATAAGCATAGATAGCATCATTACCGCCACCACCATAAATAACATTAACACCGCTATTGCCTGTAATTGTGTTATTAAGATCGTTAGCAGTAAGGTTTATATCATTTGTACCGGTAAAGATGAATTTTTCAATGTTAGCTGTTGTAGCAAGTGAAGCAGACATCCTAACAGTATCATAGCCCTCATCAGCAAGTTCGATTACTGTATCACCAACATTATCTGTATAATATGTATCGTTGCCTAATCCACCGTAAAGCTGGTCTGCTCCAGTACCACCGTCTAAAACGTCATTGCCAGCTTCGCCATACAATGTATCATCACCGTCATAAGTATAAATAGCGTCGTTTCCGCCACCGCCATAAATAACGTTAATACCGTTATTAGCTGTAATCGTGTTATCAAGATCGTTAGCAGTTAAATCTATATCGTTTGTACCGGTGAAAATAAATTTTTCTATATTGTTTGTAGTAGCAAGTGAAACAGACATCCTGACTGTATCGTATCCTTCATCAGTATTTTCAATAACTGTATCACCTAAATCATCAACATAATAAGTGTCGTTGCCTAGTCCACCAGCAAGTTGATCTATTCCAGCAAGGCCATTTAACACATTGTTTCCTGAATTTCCTGTAATTGTATTGTTAATAGCGTTACCTGTTCCGCTTAAATTATCTGTTCCAAGTAATTCTAAGTTCTCCAAATTATTCCCGAGAGTATATGTAGCTAATGATTTAACTAAATCAATACCTTCATCAGTATTTTCAGTTATACTGTCACTTGTAACATCTACAAAGTAGGTATCATTGCCTGTGCCACCAAACATCTGATCTGTACCTGATCCACCATCAAGTAAATCATTACCGGTTCCACCAATTAGTATGTCATCACCTTTTTCTCCATACAATGCATCATTGCCGGCTTCACCGTAAACTACATCATCACCGGTTGAAGCTGATACCGTATCGTTACCTGCATCAGCATAAATGGTGTCATTAGTATATGAACCCTCTATATCATCATCACCAGATGTTCCATGTATTTGTGTAAGTGCAATAACATCCTGATCGCTTAAAACTGTGCCATCTTCAAACTCAAAATTTTCTATGGTAAAAGTGCCAGCAGGATCAAACTGACCCAAAATTGTCAGCTTATCACCAGAAATTGTAACATTAATGATCAAATGTGTTTCAGAAGCTGTAAATTCTAAATCTTCAATTGCAATATTTGCCCCAAATACTACCTTATCAATAGAAAAATCATACGTACTGATATTTTCATTAATAATATCCTCACCATCTCCAATGTTAAAGATATATGTATCATTTCCGGAACCGCCATCCATAAAGTCGTTACCGGTGCCACCTGTTATTATGTCGTCACCTTCCTGTCCCAGTATTCCATCATCACCAGAGCCACCATCGATTGTGTCGTTACCTGCCATTCCCTGTATATCATCATTTCCGCCATAACCGTTTATAATGTTATCCTGGTCGTCGCCTACAATAATTTCATCATAACCACCCGGCTGGCCATTGCTTACAATGGTATCATCTGACTCATACAAGGCCTCAACATCATCAAAAATAGCCTGATAGTCTTCACCCAGCGGAACAAAAGTGTCATAAAAAGTTGAATAACTAAATAAATACTCATAACCCAATCCCAAAATGGATATCAGGGTTTCTTCAAGTAATGCTTTACCTTCTATTTCATTTATAGCTATTTGAATATTTATTTCGTCAATCATACCACTGATGTTAATATATTGATTGCCTGATATATCTGTCTCAACACTTGCTTTGTCGAATATATCACTCAAATGTGTCTGAACCATCAATTGTGAATAAACCAGCCTGTGCAGGTAATCATATGTCGTTTTCAGCAGTGCTGTCGCATTAGGGCCGACATAATTATTGACGTTTTTAAACCTTTCTGCCATAAATGATTCTAAAACATTTAATTTACGGGAATCAAAATACCGGCTTCTGCTATTAGGATCTATATCCTGACTATCTGTCCATTCAAATAATATCTGATCAACTAGATCAAGCCTGTTTTCTTGATCTGTTTCAGTTGTAAATGATTCTACAAGTGTTTGAAGTGAACCGTCTGTATCTCTTTCCATTGCCTGATGTAAGTCATAAACAACGCCATAGCCTTTGGCATTCGGCAATGCTTCAACTTCAGGTGATATTTCTATAGTCTCAACTGCCTGAGAGAACACATTATTAACTTGGAATTTGATATCAGATAGGTCATGTGTGACCTGATCCGTTGTGGTGTAGCTACCAGCCTGTGAAATTAAGTTACCTTCTGCATCTTCTTTGTTAACGTTCTCAAAATTAAGGCTAATAGATTCTATATTAAGCTCACCTAAAGTGTGCAACTCACCAGAATCTGTTATGCCGTCACTGTTTGCGTCTATCCATATTTTCAGGTCACTAAATTGAGTATCATTAGCATCTATTTTACCGTCAAGATTGCTGTCTAATTCTGCTAATGCTTCAAAACCACCACTGGCTTCTTCGCCGTTAGATAATAATGTATGCTCTCCGAACAGTTCTCTGCCGCTGTCTATCAGGCCGTTGTCGTTGATGTCTAACACTAATAAACCGTCATCAGGGCTGGCCCATCCGGTTAGTTCAGAAAAGCCGTCGGCGTTGTGGTCGAAATAGGTGCCTTCGTTGATGCTGAGGGTTTCAACGCCGTCGTTGTCGAGGTCAAGGATCAACGGAGAGATAGTGCCCAAAGCCTGTTTAAAAAGATCTATTATATTTGCAATTGGATTGATAGTAGTTATAGGAGTAATCAATTCTTCTAGCAGTGGTATAGGGTTCCAGGTTTCAGTTAAAAGTTTTTGAGCTACTAATGGATCTCTTATAGGTTTCTTTGTAACTAGTACATCCCCTTGAGTTAATGTTGTAAGTTTCTTAAGGACATCAAATGGTATATATAGAGGTTTACCATGTCCAAATTCACTATCTACTACATATAAACCTGCTATTAATCCATTTTCTTCTCTTACATGCTCTACAAGTACTGAGTGGCCAATTTTTTTATATTTTTCATCATTCCAATTAGATATTCCTAAAGATTTAAGGTACTCGGGAACATTTCCTATTCTTATTATAGCTCCATGCCCATCTTTTACCTTGTTTGAAACACTAGCCCAATTAACTTGATCAAGCAATTTAAAAGCTTTTTCTGCTTCTAAATTTGGTATATTATAATCTTTTGCCAACTTTGATAATGCAGCTAATTCTTCAACATCATTTAAGCCAGTTGTATTTTGTAATTTTTCTCCAAATGCTGAATGGATATTACTTAATTTATTACCCACAAGATTTAGTAAAAATGGACTGATTTTTCCATTAACTTTTGGATCTGTTACAATAAATGATTCTATAAAATCATTATACAGATCTTTTTTATCTTTACCATAAAATTGGTAAAGGTGTTCTAATTTTGTATATTCAAAGTGACCTACACTATCTAATAGATCTAATTGTACATTATAATCTGGCAACCATATAGATTTTGTATTCTCAAGAACTTCATACTCTCCATTAACTCTCCAATATTCTGGATCAAACTTACCTGTTAAAGCTATAAGATTAGCCATGGTTGCTTGAGGACAAGTACCGCCAGGTTCGATATTTCTGGACATAG
>JBFMGH010000223.1:1176-18425 GCA_040752795.1 Cyanobacteriota bacterium | reverse complement strand
TTTTATTTTTCTTTGTTGGTTTTTTCGTCCCAACACCCCAAAAAACCCCCCGCCCCTTAATTCCCTGAAATCTATCATTACTTTCAAGGAAAAGTATAAAATTAATAAATGATTCATTTTGAAGCGGCTTTATAATGAAAAAACATTATAATAGGTTTTATAATGTGTTATAGTTACCAGAGAAAAGATAAATTATCATATTATAATTATATTTAAACCTTAGAATAAGAAATCAAAGTATTATGTGTTGCTATTTTGCAATTATTAAACGATAATATTTGTTTTTTTAAATTATTAAGGTTTGTTAAGAAATATACTGCTTTACACTATCTTTATAGTATTTATGTTTTGCGACCCCATAGATTTATGAGTCTATAAATTTTAATGTTTCCTGTCAAAAATTTTTATAGCATAGGTTTTAATCAACCAGGGTAACAAAATTGGATAGGAGGAAGAACCTAGAGAAAAAATTCCAGTACTATTTTTAGTTAGAAGAAATTTTTTCACAAGTTACTATTAATTAAGTTATTTAAGGAGTGATACCACAGAGAGAAAACTCATTTAAACTTTGACTAAGAAATTTTAAGCTTAGACCAGGGATTAACCCCTGGTCTTTGTCTTTGAAAATTTATTTACAAGCCTGACCATTATCATCAAAATTGCCAGTAGAGCATATCAAAGCAGATTTAAAATTTGTGCCAAGCGCAATTTGTGGGTTAGTAATATCTTTTATATCAGTAACGCTATTAATTGAGTTATCAATTGAAAAGCTGTTCCCATCAATATCCATATAAGATGGACCAGAATTGGTGTTATTATCAAAAACATTATCTGTTAAATCATCAGCCTGATAAGCTAGATAGGTAATTTGATTCATTAATGTTTTGGTAATGCTTTTTAAATTGTCAGAATAATTTGGGTTTGTTTGTATATCATCATAAATTTTGTAAGCTGCAAAAGCCGGGTTTTGTGTTAATTTTGAATTATATTCATCAATTCTATCAGGTGTATTAGATAAAAAAGCAGCATAGCCAATATCTCCAAAATTTGAAATAATATTTTTTACTGAAGTAACTTGATTTGAATTATAGTCTGGTAAAAACTTAGATATATTATCAGGTAATGGTGTAGCCATAAATGAATTTTCAATAGCATTTTTATAACAGACAAGGTCACTACATTGTGAAGCGAGATTTTCATTGGTTTCCATACCATCAGCAATAAAATGTCCAAGATTGGCAAGGTCTCTATAATCTTCAGCGCCAGCAGTATCACCTTTTGCCTCTAATTGATCAGCAATTTGTTCAATAATTGCTAATAAGCTATCAGTTCCACCAGAATTACCATTTGTTTCAACATATTCACCAAAATCTTGGGGTACGCTGGATAAAACAAACTCTCCAAAATCAATATTACAAATATTTCCATCGCATTGAGAAACAGGTTTTTTAGGTGTTCCGCCAAGGCTTCCGGGGATGAGGTTATTGTTGTTAGGTATTGTGGTTGAAACAGATGTGATTTCTTTGTTAGTAAAAACATTATAAAAATGAACAAAGTTGTCATAAATTGTTTTGCCAAAAACAAAAAATATTGGAACCAAAGCAAGAGCAACAAGTGCTATTATAATGGCATATTGAGCTAGAGAATTTCCACTATGCTTATTCATTTAAATTATCCCTTATTTCGAAAATAATTGTTTTTATTACTTATCTTTATTTTATTATGTATAGAAACCAACTTCTATAGTTAAAATGTAATATAAATTCTTGAATTTTGAAATTGAAATAGATAGGGTGAAAAAATTAAATGCCAAAATCCAGGGTTGACCTTATTGCACAAATTATAGTATGTTTTATGCTTTCTATCGGGTTCTTTATATGGCAGTTTTCAATTGTTAATTTTAACTGTAAAAAGAATGACGTTAACAATGGAGTTTGTAAAATAAGCGAATTAAAGATTATTGGTTAAAGAAATATAGATATATCATTAAATAATATAATTACTGCAAAAATATATTCAGAAAAGCAAAAATCCCTTAATGTTTATGGAATTGAATTGTTAACAAATTCATTGCCAGTTAGAATTAATTCAGTTCCTACTGTAGGAACTGAAGAGAAACAATTAATTGCTGACAAAATAAACAATTTTTTAGCTCATAAACTTCAAAAAGAGCTTAATATTTCTATTAATACTTTTGTTGATAGCCTGTTTTATCCGGCGTTTTTTATTATCATACTAATAATAATACTTTTCTTTGAAATAATGTACATGAAAAAAAAAGGAACCTGGTAATCGGTAATTTTATATATTTGCTAATAACAATATATTTATAATACATGTATATAAATTCTTGTTCAGGCAAAATATGCAACAAATCATTGTTCAACAGTATTTTGACTAGTTAAATTATGTTAAAAATGCCTGAAATCTTTTACAATAATTTACAATAGGCCATCTGAAATACTTTGTATTTATAAAATATATACTAAATATATAATCTATAAATACGGTTTAAATAAATTTGATTTAAATTCGATTATTTATACATTTAACATATTCATTGTTCAGACAATCAAATAAATAAAATTGTTTTTATAAAAATAAGGGGAAATAACGCGTTATATAACTTGGGGCAATTGGCAAAGTAGATGACACAAAACATTAATAACAATTTAGAGAAATTAATGAATCTCTCTGGAAATCAGAGGGAAATTAGTCATTTTCAGGCCCCAGGAGCAGAAGAAGTCAACTACTTTACACAGTTAGCCCAACAGCACAAACAAGCAAGAGAATCAGCCCTTAAGTCCTATTTTTCAACATTAGAAACTATTGAAACCCTTAATAACGAGCAAGAGTCATCCGCACAGTTACAGTCATCTGCCAGAATTGCCGAATTAAAACAAAAAGCTCAAGAATTTAAAAACAAAGCTGATAATGCTAACGCTTTATTTGAACAAAATCAGCGTTTAGCATATGCTGCACAAGATCCTAAGCCTTTTGAAAATTTTGCCAGTCAAGAGACTCATGAGCCAAAACAAAAGAAACATGCTCCAAAACAAGTTAATGATTCTATTTCACAGTTAGCAGTTAATGAATTTAAAGGTTCTATTTCCGGTGAAAAATTAACTGCTGATGAAATTAGTGAAATGTATTTACGTTACTCCAGACAAATAAGTATTAATTCCCCATCAGCATGGTCAGAGTTAGATAGTGCTTATGCCAATGCATTATCTAATGCTCACACCCCTGATAATACAATGGATGCGCAATCCAAAAATGCTATTTCTAACTTTAGAACAGCTATTAATCCATCAATGACAAAAGACGAAATGATGGAAACCTTTATTAGATTCAGTCGTGAAGTATCTGTTAAGTATCCTGAAGCCTGGAAAGAGTTAGAATCTATATTAAGTAATTCATTGCCAAATGCATATAGACCAGATACATCAATGGATGCGCAATCAAGAAATGCTATTTCAAACTTTAGATCTGCTATTAATTCAGGTATGACAGCTGATGAAATGAATGAAACATTCTTGAGATTTAGTCGTGAAGTATCTATTAAGTTTCCTGAAGCCTGGAATGAATTAGAAGGTATATTAAGCAACTATATTCCACAGGCTCATAAAGAAGATACATCAATGGATGCTCAATCAAGAGATGCAGTTGCTAACTTTAAAACTGCTTTAAATTCAAATATGACAAAAGATGAAATGGTTGAAACATTTGTAAGATTCAGCCGTGAAGTATCTGTTAAGTATCCTGATGCTTGGAAAGAACTTGAATCAACTTTAAATCAAAATGTTCCTAATGCATTTAAGCCAAATACAACAACAGATGTTGCATCTGAGCAAGCTGTTAATGATTTCAAAACTTCAATAGCAGAAAATCACACTAAAGATGATTTAATTGAAATGTTCCTTAGATTCTCTAGAAACATTTCAATTAAGTATCCAGATAAGAAAAATGAATTAGTTGGTATATTAAATAATTCATTACCAAATGCATATACACCTGATACAACAATAGATAAAGATTCAGAAGAGCTTGTAGACCAATTTAGAACCATTATTCAAAATGAAGACCTTGATAAAGACAGCTTTAAAGATGTCTTTGCTGATTATTTTAAACAAATAAGCCTTAATTTAACTAAAGCTAGAAAAATGATGAATGAAATGAAAGCTCCAAAGTTCCGTGAATCTGAAATGAAAACTGAATTTGAAAATATTTCCAATCAAAAAGGCAATAAAATTAAATCACACTTTGAAAAACTTGTTGATGAAGTCAATGTATTAGATTTTAAAGTTCAGACAGCCAGTGGTGAACTTCAAGGCATCTATAATGAAGATGATCAAAATCAGAAAAAAGCTGAAATAGAAAAATTAATGAATACAAAATCTCAATTTGATAATCAATACTTTAATCTAATGGCTCAAACAAATGGTAATAATAAAGCTAATAATGAAGTTAAAGACGACTATTTATTTAATATGTCTGCTGATATAACAGCACCTGATAAAAAAGAAATGATAGATAGAGATACCGCTAAGAAAACTGAGTGGGATATGCTCAGAACCATGAGAAGAGATGATCTCAAATCAATGATGGAAGAAGTTCCAACTGAAGCTCTTACCGAAGCACTTTATAATGTACCTAAATTCCACTTAATTAATGGTCTAACATTATTACCTCATGAGCAACAGATTCAAGCTCTTACAATAAATCGTTTTGAAGATGCATTATTAAGAGAAATGCCAAGAAAACAGCTTATAGAGCAATTACCTGATGCATATGAAATGCTTCCAGTGTTAATGATGCTTGGTAAAACAGAAAATGGTTTTAGATTTGGTACAGACTTAATCGAAGATGCAATGGTTAAAGGTAAAAAAGTAGAAGAAAAACCAAATGAAACAAGACAACAAGAAGAACTATTACCATTTATAATGGAACAGTTATTAAATAAAACACCAAGAATGGCTGATGCAATACACCCTTCATTAGGTAATATGTCACCTGTTGAAGCACAAATTAAAAACTTCCAGGGTCCAGGCAGTTTGCATTACGCTCAAAATCAACAGATCAAAACTAATAAGATTGAAGATCTGCAACCTGATCAACTAAGTGAATTAGCTCAAGAAGCTATGACAAAATTTAATGAAGATGATAATACTGCTGCAACATCCGCTAAACGTGGTACATCTAAAAACTTGATGCAGTTTATGGATGATATGAAAAAAGTTGATTCTGTTGACGCTGGTAAAATGGCAATGTCAAATTTATATAATAGTCAGGCCCAAGGTCTAAAAGATCTAGTTCTTCCTGCATTAGCAGATAAAGAACTCTTAAAAATTAATAAAAATTATGGCAGAGACCCTAAAGAAATGGTTAAAGAAATGCCAGCTCACGTAGTTCATAAGCAATTGCATGATCTTAGCAAAGAACAGCTTATTCAGAGCTACAAAGAAGTCGGTAAAGATATGATAATGAACAGACTTCAGTGCTTACCAAGTCAGGTTCTTGCGAGAACAGCTTCTGATGTATTAAATAGAGACACAATTAAAGATCAATTCTATAAAAACCAGAATATCGCATAAGGTAGGGTATGAGAAGCGTTAAGGGTACCAGGCCGGGACGAGATCCCGGCTTTTAAAGTTTAAATGAGAAAAGTGTGTTTTTTTGTCAGAGTGTTTAGCATGAGTAAAATGATCAACAATTAATTGATCATTTTATTGTTTAGCAGCCAATTGTTCAGCCCGAATAAATATTAATTTTTGTAAAAACAAATTGTTCAGATTTTTTTTAGAGCTATTTATTATTTTAATAAACTTAAATGCTGCAATAGTAAGCTTTTTGGGCTGATATTCAACAAAACAGGGAGTAATTTCTTGACAAAACTTTACAAACAGTAAAGGCAATTCTGTTCGGTATATAGACTTTATATAAGTAGGATATAAAAAGTATATACCCGGTTCCGCACAAGAATTCATAACTTAAGTCACACAATAATATCCCAGGATTGAGTTACATGAGTTTAAATGGTTACAATAGCTTTAATATTTTCAACAGACCACTAAATAACTATAGTGGTTATAAAGCTGTTGTAGAGAATAATAAAAAAGAACTAAAGAATGAAACACCCAGACAAGAAGCTAAAAATACAAACCTATCAGAAGATTTAGACAACTTATCAGAATTCAATAAAGCAAACATTACAACACAAGCAGCAGATTCTCAATCCGAATACGCAGTCAGCTGTTTTGAAAGCATAGTACAATCAAGTCAATTACCTCCACAAGAAATAATAACTCTTTATAGACAATTTAATCTTCAAGTTTCAAATCTTTCACCAGAATCAAAACAGAAATTAGATACAGCTCTTCATGGCGCTTTGTTCAATGCTTTCAAACCAGTAGTAACAATGGATGATCAATCCAGATCTGCCATATCAAACTTTAAATCCACCCTTGATGCAAGTTTTACCAGAGATGAAATGGTAGAGCTATTTGTACGTTTTTCCAGAGAAATTTCTATTAACTTCCCTGAAGCCTGGAAAGAATTAGAATCAGTATTGTCAAATAATCTTTCTAGTGCATTCCAGGTAGACAACTCAATGGATAGTCAATCCAGAAGTGCTATATCTAATTTCAAATCTTCAATTCATTCTGATTTAACAAAAGATGAAATGGTAGAGCTGTTTGTACGTTTTTCCAGAGAAATATCAGTAAAATATCCTGATGCTTGGAAAGAGCTTTCAAGCGTTTTAGCAAATAGCCTAGCTTTAGCATATGTTCCTGACAATTCAATAGATGGCCAATCATCAAATGCAATCTCTAACTTTAGATCAACAATTAATTCAAACTTAACCAAAGATGAAATGGTTGAGTTGTTTGTACGTTTTTCCAGAGAAATTTCTATCAAGTTTCCCAAAGCCTGGAATCAGCTTGAAAGTATATTAGACAATATGCTTCCTGTAGCTTTCAAACTTGATACCAGTATTGATGGTCAATCAAAAAATGCTATATCAAACTTTAAGAATACTATTAATTCTTCAATGACAAAAGATCAAATGGTAGAATTATTTATACGTTTCTCCAGAGAAATATCTATTAACTATCCTGATGCCTGGAGACAATTAGAAAGTATATTATCTAAAGAAGTTCCGAATGCATTTAAACCTGTAACAACAATAGATGATAATTCTAGAGATGTTGCAACAGAATTTGTTAACAGAGTAGTTTTAGAAAAACTTTCTACAGATGAATTAGAAGATTTATTTGGAAATTATGTAAAACAAATATCTTTAAAACACATTGATGCTAAAAAGAAAATAGAAAATGCTTACCAGAATAATACTAAAAAGTCTGAAACAAAAGATAAAGAAGAAAAGAAAGAGCAATATAACTCTTTAGGTATGGTTAAATTCTTCCAGGAATTAGTCCAGAAAGTTAACCACCTTGATGAGCAAGTTAGAAATGCTAGCAATGAGTTAGCCAGTGCTGACAATAAAGATGAAATTCAACAGAGATTAGCAGAAATAGGTAAAATTGAAGCTAACAAAGAAACTCTTGATTCATCTTATAATAATACAATAAGAAACATATTTGGAAATAAATTTGCAAATGAAAACATTTCAGATAATTACAAGTCTAATCTTGATGTAAGCAAAGATAGACCAGATGATAAGAAACTTCAAGAAAAAGAAATGAAGCAACTTACCAGATGGGATATGCTTCGTGAAATGAGACGTAAAGAAGTTCTTGGCATATTAGAAGATCAGAAAAAAGATAATTTAGTTGAGCAATTGATTTCTATTCCTAAATTCATTCTTAAGAGAATCTTATTAAATCAAGTTCACGAAAAACAATGTGAAATGTTAATGGAACAAAGATACCCTGAAGCTTTACTAAGAAGTATTCCAAAATCCAACGCAAAGAAACAACTTCCTAAAGCTGAAGATATGTTACCAGTAATGATGATGACCGGTAGACTTTCAAATGGTCAAACAGGAATGGAATTAATTAGAAGTGTTATGGTTGGTGACTTCAAAGCAGAAAAATCTCCAAATGAAACAAGAGCCAAAGAAGAAATAGTTCCTTTTGTAGCTGATATGTTACTTAATAAACCACCTAAAGCAGCTGATGCATTAAAAGCTACTGAAAATATCGGCAAACCAAAATCAGAAAACTTCCATAAGCTTGTTGATAAAGATGTTAACAAATTAGCTAATGGCAAAAAGGATCTTGTGGCAGGCTTCTTGGGCCTTGATAATGATGATATAGACGAAAACCAGACAGCGGGTAGAAGAGACAACAAAGTTGATTTCAGCAATGAAAACAAAAACAGATTACCAAGACTTGAATTATTATCCATGGGTCAATTACTAGAGTTAGCAAAAGACAAAGTTGATGAATTTACAGAAGATCAATCTCAAGATACTTTAAGAGCAAAAAGAGGAAGTAATAAAGAAGCCTGTGAATTTTTAGATTCATTAGATAATGTTAATTCATTAGCCAGTGCTAAGATTGCAGTAGCAGTTCTTTATAATCATCAACAACAATTACTTAAGCAAGCTGTAATTCCTCATATGGACGAAAGTGATATGGTAAAGCTGACCCTTGGTCATGGTAAAGCAAAAGAAGATATGGTTAAAGATATGCCTTGGTATACTATACAAGATCAGATTAAAAATCTTCCAAAAGTTCAAATGGTAGATTCATTTAATAAGCTTGATAAATCAGAGATTATTGGAGCTTTTAAACAATTACCAAGTCAAGTAGTAGCCAGTATAGCTTTTGATGCAGTAGACAGAACTACGGTTTCAGAAAATTTATTAAACAAAAAAGGCTTTGCAGCAGCGTAATAACACTATAAATGTGCCCATGTGTATGTCAGCATTTTGCTGATAACTTTGGCAGACGTGTATTTTTTTGCAAAAAATGCATACCTATTGAGGTGTGTAATATTTTGTTTTTTAATATCCTAAAGAAGCTTAAAGGTGTTAATTGATGGTATCGAAAAAAAATAAAATCGCCAGACAGGGAGAACTGCTTGCAACAGAATACCTTATAAATAAAGGGTATAAAATACTTCAAAATAACTGGCGTTATTCAAGGACAGGTGAAATAGATATTATTGCACAGAAAAACCAGGAAATAATTTTTGTAGAGGTTAAAACAAGATCAACAACCAATTGTGGAGAACCATTCGAAAGTATTGATGAAAATAAACAACAACAAATATATAACCTTGCAGAAATTTATATTTCTAAGAATCAGTTTCCTGAAACTTTTTCATTTAGGTTTGATGCCATAGGTGTAATTTTAAAAAAGATTCCAGAGATAACACATCTTGAAAACGCTTATCAACTATAGTTCAAAATAAAACTTATTTAATAGCAATAACAGTAGAGGTTGCATAATCACCCATATGAGAGACAGAAACTTTCCATTTGCTAATATTAGCTTCAGTGGCAATTATTTTTGCTTTTCCATACAATTCAATACTTAATTTGCCAAAGTCCTGCCTTATTACTTCAACATCTTTCCAATTGATACCTTTATTCCACCCCATTTTGTTAATACCAACTCCCAGAGCTTTTGAAACAGCTTCTTTTGTTGCAAAACGTACAGCTAGCCTTTCATAAATGCTTAAATTGCTTTGTTTTGCGTAATTGATTTCGTTGTTAGTAAAAATTTTATTTAAAAATTTATCACCATATTTATCAGTTGCAGACTTAACCCTGCTAATCTGACATATATCTGTGCCAAGAAGAATATCATTCATAATATTCCCTTTGGTGAGCACTTATATGTAAGATAGTTTGAGCAACTTCAGATAAAACAACTCTTCTTTCGTCATCATTGAGCAATTTAATCATTTCAATAGCCGTATGTACAAGTTCATCAATGTCATACCAGCGTTGCCCACTGCCTATATAATTAGATTTAGCAAAGGTGATTAACTCATCAGAAGTAGTGAAATCTTCCTGAACAATTATTTGAATTAGATCCATAGCAACGTCATTTCTCATTTCATCAGGGGCTTTTTCAAGAAAATTAATTATCGTCTTGAGTTGAGGATCTTTATCATACCATCTCATAAATTTTTGCTGTTTATTATTCATTGATTTCTCTCTTCTGATTTACTTTTTTCCAAATTAAATACACTGGAATACCTGTTAAAGCAATCAAAAAGCCTCCAATACAATATTTGGGTTTATCAACAAGTAGATTCAAAACAATAAAACCAGCCATAAATATATAAATTATAGGCAGGTAAGGATATCCTATAACCTTGTATGGGCGGGGTAGATCAGGTTGTTTTTTCCTTAATCTGAATACACAAAGTATTGTAAGGATATAGAAAACAAGCCCAGTACATATTATATATTCTAGTAAATCATTATATTGTCCGCTTAAACATAGTATGCTTGCCCATGTGCATTGAACGATAAGAGAAATTATTGGAGTATTATATTTAGGGTCTATTTTTCCAACCATTTTAAAGAATAGATTATCTTTGGCCATTGCCCAATAAACTCTAGAACCGGCCATAATTAACCCATTATTGCATCCAATAGTCGAAACTAAAATAATAATAGCCATAACAATTGCTCCAGTAGGGCCAAATACATGCTGCATAATAGCTGTTCCTACTCTTTCTTCAGGAGCAAATTGAATTCCCTCAAGCCCCAGAGCATTTAAATAAGCTACATTAGCTAAAATATATAATACAGTAACTAATCCTGTTCCAAGCAATAGAGCTAAAGGTAAAACTTTTGCCGGGTTTTTAATTTCGCCTGCAATAAATGTTACTCCAAACCATGCATCAGAAGAAAATAATGCTCCCACTGATGCGATAGCAATAAGTGAAGCAACTCCAAATAAAAGTTTAAACTCTGGTTGGGCATATGTATTTGCATTAGCGATGTATTCAGGAACTCCAGCATTTGAAACAAAAAACAATCCAACAATTATAAGTCCCAATAGGGCTATTACTTTAGCTATTGTAAATATATTTTGAACCATAGCACCAGACTTAACACCAGTACAATTGATAGCAGTCAGAATTATTAAACTTGAGATAGCAACAAATTGTTCTGTAGACAATATATGAATATTGCCAATATTAATTAGCATATTAGCTGAAGAAATCCAGGGAAACATTACCCCCAGAAATTTTGCAGTGGCAACAGCAACAGCAGCAATCGTTCCTGTCTGGATAACAAGCAATAGAGTCCAGCCAAAAACGAATCCTACAAGTTCGTTCCATGCCTCTTTTAAATATACATAAACACCCCCGGCTTTTGGAAGGGCCGCCGCTAGTTCGGCATAACTTAATGCCCCTATTATTGTCATAACACCGGTTAATAACCATACCAGCAATAGTAACCAATAGTTATTAACAATTTTTGCTGTGTTAACAGACACAATAAATATTCCGGAGCCAATCATAGAACCTGCTACAACCATCGTTGCATCAAATAGCCCTAACCCCTGTATAAATTCTCCTTCTTTAGCGTTTGTGCTCATTCATATATTCCTAAAATCATTTTTCAAATAAACTGTTCAAATTATTTTAATTCAACAATAAAAATTTCAAAAGAAATAACTATAAAGTTCTCTAATTTAGAATATCTTTATAAAAATATTTCTACTATTTGTTAACACCAGCAAATGTTTATAACAACATTTTATTTTTTAGAGATGTTACTGATTTTAAGTGAATAGTGATAGCGGACAAAATTAATAACTATACTATTTTACATAAATAATGAATCGTTCCGATAGGAACGCAATATGGGTTTTTGACTGCGCAGGCAAAAACAACCCAGCCCTATAATCTAGAATCTATAAATTACTTTCAAGGATCAGTATAAATTCTTTAATTTCTGTAAATTTACAAAAATCCTATTATGAATTAATTTAACACAATCTTTATGAAAGCTATGACAGTTTATATAACTTATATACTACTTTACACTATCTGATATTGAATAATAATTTACAAATAGCTTCGTACTAACTCTTAGAATTAGTAGGTACTGGTTTAATGACTATACTAAACTTCAGATTAAAAATTTTTTATAAAATCTTTATTTGAAAACACTTGACAGAATTTTTACTAAAAATTTAATTGTTAATATAGGTGTATTAATTAATTAAAGCTGGTTTAAAGCGTTTAATAAATGCTGAAACAGTACTAAGTGTCAAAAAAACATTTACTTCCCCAAAACCATAATTGTTACAAACGATACAGCCCATTAAAAGATGAAAACTCATTTATATAGAGAGTTTTGAAAAAATGAACAAAATTTTAATTGTAACAATTATTTCGAATTATGAAGAAAAGTTACATGTTGATGATATAATACATTTAAGTTATTTGGGGTAGAGGGTTTAAAATGGTTAATTTGCATACCATTGGTTCAATGAATACTTCTTTTAAAAGTAAAGAAAATCCTTTTAAGAATAAGGCTCAGCAATTAGATGTTAAATTAGAACAAGATAGTTTTGTTAACTCTAAAGCGAATCCTGTAATTAAAAAAAATCTGATTGGTAAGTTTATTGGTGCTGTTGGTGGTTATTTTGCTGCAAAGCAAATTAATCAATCTCTTAATAATACCCTTTTAAAAACAGGAAACGTTAATTCACAAAAAGCAATCAAAATTTTGAAAGCTGCTGTTATTCTTATTAATGCTGTAATAGCTATATTAACTATGTTTGGTGCTTCAGAAGCAGCAAGTAAAGTTCAATCATTTATTATGCAGAGTCTTTCAAAACCTGCTTAAGTATCTAGAGATTGCCAAAACATTCGTAAATCATTAGGTTAATTAATTGGGAAAAATGAGGTATTTTATGCTTAAGGTTAATACATTTAACTATAATGTTGGATTGGTAAATAATCAGCCACTGAAAAAAGAGACTACATTATTACCAAAATATAACCTGAAAGCTGATACCGTTAGTTTTACATCGATGTCTTTATTCAGACAGAAGACATTATTAGAAAAAGTTATTGCGTTTATTAAACCAAAACCCTCACCAGAGCAAATAGTTAGAACAACCCTTCAATATGCTTCTCAGGTTGCAAGCCTGATTGGTTCAGCAATCGCAATAGCTACTTTAGTTTTATAGGTTTAGTGGGGAAAACATCTAATGTCAAAGGAAAATAGAACTTTGACATTTTATTTTGGTTTTAAATAGCATTTTATGGTTTAAAAAGTTGACTAAATATACTTTTTAATCTTTCTAAAACCACTTTAACAGTTAATGGAGAACTGGTTGTTCTGGTAATAACATCACCAGTAGTTTTATTTAAAACACTTGTGCTTCTTGGATGAAGAATTGATTCTTTAATAATATTGCCAGCTAATTTAATTTTATGACCTGTAAAACGAGTACTATTTAATGGTCCCATCGTTAGTATGCCTCTCCTGTGTAATTGTATTTTATTATTATTTAAACTACTAACTATGTAAAGGATAATAGGTGTATTTTTTACAATTATTATTATTTTCTCTCTTACTAAACAAAGAAGATAAGTGAAATCAGGTAATCAAATATTACTAGAGCTAAAAATGACCAAACAACAGCTGTAGTAGTTGCCTGGCCAACTTCCTTGGCCCCGCCTCTGGTAGCATAGCCAACTGAGGAGCTGATAAGTGTTATTAGGCATCCAAAGACAGCACCTTTGAATACACTTACTAAAACATCTTTTGTTTTTAGTCCTGACCATACAGAATCCAGGTAATTAAGCATGTTAATATCAGCTATTAAATTGCTTATTACCATGCCTCCAAGAATACCAAGAACATTGCCTAATATAACAAGTAGTGGAACCATTGTTATTCCTGCTATTACCCTTGGAACAATTAAATAATAAATAGGGTCAACACCAAATACCTTCATGGCATCAATTTGTTCTGTGACCTTCATAGTTGCTATTTCAGCAGACATAGCAGATCCAATCATGGAAGTTACAGCAAATGACGCCATTACAGGACCGAGTTCTCGAACTATTACTAAAGCAACTAACATGCCGATATATGCACCTGCACCCTGTTTGGCCATCTCGTATGAAACCTGTAAGGCTATAATCATTCCGGCAACTGCAGTAAGAGTTAAAGTTATAAATAAAGCATCTATACCAAGAAAAGCCATCTGTTCAATAGAATTTTTCCAGTGTATCTTTCCGGATATAATTAATTTAAAACTTTTAACAAGGTTATGGCCAATTTCTCCTACAAGAGACAATGCCGGAATTGATTCTCCAGCCATTACTCTTAATAGTTTATACGTAAAAGTTTCTTTAAATAGGTCGTTGAAACTTAATTTTAGTTCATTTGATGTCATAGAATAATTTTTTATACTTTTGAATTTTAGTAATATAACACAAAGAGTTGAGCTTAATAATTAAAATTTATAATGCTATTTCTGATAAGGTCCCGGATAAATAAAAGTATATGGTCTTTTAATATAATTCCCATCTTTGTTTATATAACCCCATTTACCGAATTCTTTAACTGTTGCAGCACCGTTGTAGAAATAACCGGGTTGTTCAATAAATCTGGGGTTTATTACAAATTTTGCTGATTTATCTATAAAACCCCAGCGATTATTCTTATAAACACCAGCCAGGCCTTCTGAAAAATAACCCGGTTTTATATCAAATTGTGGGTTGATAACAAATTTACCATTATGATCGATAAATCCCCACTTTCCACCTCTTTCTACTGCCGCCAGACCCTCAGTAAAAATGCCGGGTGTGTCATTATATTGAGGATTAATGACAAATTTACCCTGTTTATTAATAAATCCCCATCTACCGTTATTTTCAGCATATGCTAGACCTTCTGAAAAATTACCTGGTTGTAAATTAAAAGTGGGTTTAATAACAAAATTACCTGTTTTATCAATAAAACCCCATTTATTATTTAAATCTTTAACAGCAGCCAGCGCTTCGCTAAAGTAGCATGGTTCTTCAATATATTTGGGCTTAATAATAAAAATTCCATCCTGGTCGACATATCCCCATCGACCAGCTTTTTCTACAGGCGTTAAACCTTCTGATGTGTAGCCATAAGCAGTAATACCTTGAGTTGATGGCTTAATATTTTTTATGCCTCCCAGTTCAACCTGTTCAGCGTTAGAGATATTTGCGCATAGAATAATAATAAGTGACAGAAATAATATGGTAAGTTTAATATTTATCATAATTATTAACCCCTCAAACAACTTTTTATTAATGAAATTATAAATAAACACTACAAAAAAATACAGGTTAAAATTACTATGCTCAACAAATAAATTACCAATTTGTTTGTTGGGCATGTGGGAAGTATCTGTTTCTTATTTAGGTTTTATCAAAACATTAAAAGACATATGCATAACTGGATAAATTCTCAAAATAACCAAGATAGCAAAAAAATAGTGTCGGGTTTAAAAGGCCCGCGCAGCGGGCCTTTTAAACCCTCCCCTCATTAACCACTGATCCCTGATATTTTATAAAACATTCGTTATGCAGAGGTCTCTGTAAACAGAGATCGGGCATATTCAAATGACAAAATGTTATTTGGGTGTTATTCTTTTAATGCCAGTGAAAATATTATAATAATTAAGACAGAAAACAATATAGTAAATGTTTTCAGTACAATGAAACCTTTACAGTGTATAGCTAGCATAAGTATACAGAAAAATCACTTCAAAAAAATATTAGGACTCTACCTATTCAATTTCTAGCTACTAAAACCAGCGTGCCCTAACTTCATTTCTTGAAGGAATATATTTATATTCATACGTCGGGTAACCCAGCATTAAAGCTCCATAAATATCATGATGTGCTGGCAACCTGAGATATTCAACAATTTCAGGGCTATTGCGGACAGCATACAAAAAGATGCCCGCCCAGCAACCACCCAGACCAAATGAAGGTAAGGCCACTTCAATAGAGGCTGTCGCTATTGCACAATCTACATCCGGGTTCCAGTTGTCTTTATATGCATAAGCAACTAAAAGATGTGGTGCTCCTCTGAAAACAACATCTTCCCCTCTTTCATGTCTATGAGCTATTCTGGAAAAGTTTTCATGCTTTTTAAGCCAGTCTACAGACATATTTATCAGATCTTTCATTGTCTCTTCAGACTCTATAACAAGCCAGTGAACAGGTTGACAATTTCTTGTTGATGGAACCCAGCGTGAAATTTCAAGTAATTGCTCAAGTTCTGCCCGGGATACTTTTTTATCTTCATACTTTCTAATTGAACGACGTGTCTTAAACATTTCTATAACTTCTTCTTTAGAAACATGCAAGCTGTCATCAACCATCTGACAATCTTGTGCACATTTATCATTCAAATAAAGTGCTCCCGGAGAACAAATCGCTTTACAATGACCACAATTAATACAAAGCTCTTCCGCTTCTGGAACCATTTCCGGGTAACCATCATCACCCATTTCAATTAAATAAATAGGGCATTCATCCACACAACGACCACCTTGCGAACACTTTTTTCTATCAATTCGAAGTGTAGGCATACATAACTCCTTCATATTTTTACTTATGAGATTTTACCAAAAGCATATAAAAATAGTAGAAAAAAATTAAAATTTATTGAAAACATAAATATTTTCTAAAAATATTTGACATGATAATCAGCATATTCAAAAAACAAAACCTCGAACAGATTCCAAACATGAAAAACGTGCGTTAAAACAAAGTAAGCGTCAAATAGCACTCACGATGAAAAGAGAGGAACAGTTTTGATTCTAAACTTTGCAGTTGACTGGTAAAGATTATTCCTAGGGCATCAGCTTTTCAAGAGCATCATTAGCGTTGATTTCTGTATCGGATAACGTATCAAACAAATACCCGGAGAGTATATACTTAATCATTGTAAACAAAGATCCCCACTTCGATAGTTTAATGAAAGTGAGGTTTTTCAGGTGACAGAAGTTTATTCGGGTGTTTTCCTCCGCTGCGCGGAGGAAAACACCCTCAAAATACAGTCAAATTGTCACGAGCGTTAAACTTTTACAAACCTGTTTAAACAAAAACATTTAATTATCTCTTACATAAGTGTCTACTAATATTGTGAATTAACCCTTTTTTCTTACCAAAAGCATTAATAAAAGCGGATGCTTTATGCACCCGCTTTTTATTCTTATATATATAACTACTGAACATTTATAAAACAATCTTTGTCAACAAAGGCTTCAATTTTAGTTCCTTCTTTTAGTTTTGCATTTCCA
>JBFMGH010000223.1:0-1166 GCA_040752795.1 Cyanobacteriota bacterium | reverse complement strand
TGATAAGGTTATCATTTCAGCTTTATAGTCTCCGCCTTTTTTACTTTTGTAACCTCTTAAAGGTACAACTGTTTCATCAGCAGCAACAACATATTTTATTTGAAGACCTAATTTACCACCTTTAGCAAGCATACCATTCTTTTTAGATTCCACAACTTCACCAAAAGCTTTTGAACCTTTAGGAATAAGTATTTTTCCATCTTTTATAACATCATTTATTACTGATAAGTGAACTACATCACCGTCATGATTCTTTTTAGAGGTAACTTTTTCTAACAACTGTAATTTTACAGCAGTTCCACTCTGAAGTTTAACCCCTTCTGTATTTGATGCAGTATAGTTATAGTAATTATAATCTTGATTATTTTCATTCTGTAATGAGTCATACTCTAAATTATCTAAATCTTCATTACCAAAAGAAACTCTTTCAATATCATTTTTATCGACTTTAACATTACCATTATTAGTTTCTATTTCGGTTCCATCAAAACTTACAGAAACTATTTTACCCTGATAAACATTACCTGATTTAGAATATATAACATCTGCAAATGCATTGCCGGGTAATACAAGTAAACTCATTAATAATAAACTAAAGATACTTTTTTTAAACATTTTATTACTCCTGTACTTCAATTTAATACAAACCGTTATTCTTTATGATTATGTGTAGTTAACTTTTTTAATGTGTGTGATTATAGTAGTATAAATCTTTTAGCTTTATTTATTTCCCTTAACACTTATTTTTTATTAATATATTTTAGGCCACACCTCCTTTTCTTTGTTTTTAATTGCCTTTGCTTAACTGTATTTATCATAAAGCATTTAAGTCAAGTATTCTGTGACAATGGACACCTGTTTGTTGTGATATTAAGCACAAATCAACCCTACAACATTTTTTATTATAAGAATGTTATTTCTTAATATCAGAAAAATTAAAAAGATAATAGATTTACCCGAAAATGAACATCCAGAAGCTTTAAGTGTTATTTATAAAAACCTTAAAGAAAAAGACCAAACTAATTTAGTTAAAGAACTAATACTGAATTTTAAATAAGGTTGCAAAAAATATATGAAACCTCTATTTTAGAAGTGTCCAAACTCCAAAATAGAGGTATATATTATGTTACAAGCAACACACCTTTTTATCAAGCAAATCCTTACTT
>JBFMGH010000222.1:0-2751 GCA_040752795.1 Cyanobacteriota bacterium | reverse complement strand
ACAGCTTTTTCTCGGATTATATCCTGTTCTTTTTGGGTTAAGTTTCTGGTATCATTCTTCTCGTTCATCTAATAATTTTAACATATTTGAGCTTTATCTGTCAAACATTTTATGAACGGAGTAATATCAATAAGAAACTTGTGATAGATGTCGTTTTACAAAATAAATACAACATTATTATTCTTAAAATTATTTAAAGAAATTATGATAAATTAGTTACATTTACTATCATATTAATTGGTTATGAAAAAATATATTAAAAATCTAATTCCCGTAAAATTATATGAAACATTTTTTATAAATAAATCATTTTCTCATGAAGGTGAAGATTTAATTATTAACAAAATATTTAGTCAATATTCATCAAATTATAAAGGGTTTTATATAGATATTGGTGCCTATCACCCTATGAGGTACTCCAATACTTACCTGTTATATAAACTTGGCTGGAATGGTATCAATATTGACGCAAATCCAGATTCTATGAAACTTTTTAAAAAGTATCGATCCAGAGATATTAATTTGGAATGTGCTATATCTTCTAAAAAAGAAACTAAAACATATTATATGTTTAATGACCCGGCCTTAAATGGTTTTTCAAAACAACTTTCACAGCAACGAAATTGTTTTTTAGACTACAAAATTATTAATCAGCTTGAAGTTGAAACCTTTCCACTTTATGAAATACTTAATAAATACTTACAACCTTCTCAACAAATTGATTTGTTCAACATAGATGTTGAAGGTTTAGATTTTGAAGTCTTAAAATCAAATGACTGGAATAAATTCAAGCCAAAAGTAATTGTAATTGAAATTTTAGAATGTGACTTTTTAAAGGTAATACATACAGATATATACAAGTTCTTAATTGATCTAGGGTATTATCCTTATTCAAAAACATTTAGTACAATGATCTTTAGTTTAAAAGAATAACCTGTAATAAAACAAATTGAGAATTTATTGAATAAATGCTAAATATAAAATTAATTTACAAGATTATTGTATTCAAGTATAAACTTTTTTCAAAAAGATTTTTTAATCAACCGGTTAAAATAATTATCGGTGCGTCAGGCACAAAACAAAAAAACTGGGTATCATCAGATATTAATTTACTTAATTTATTAAAACCCTCTCTATGGAAAGCTTATTTCAAAGATTGCTCCATTGATGCACTACTAGCCGAACATGTATGGGAACATCTTTCTTCAGAAGAATCAATTATTGCAGCTAAAACCTGCTTCTATTTTTTAAAAAGAGGTGGCTATATAAGAATAGCTGTACCTGATGGTTTACATCCTGATAATGATTATATTGAATGGGTTAAACCAGGTGGCATCGGTGCTGGGTCTGAAGATCATAAAGTTTTATATACTTATAAAACACTTAAAGAAATTTTTGAATCTGCAGGTTTCAAAGTTAATTTACTGGAATATTTTGATGAAACTAAACAATTTCATTTTAATGACTGGCAACCAGAAGATGGAATGATTGAACGTTCTAAAAGATTTGATTCAAGAAATATTGAAACACCTCTAAAATACACTTCCATTATATTGGATGCTATTAAAACATAAAATAAATAACAAGTCTGATCATTCTAAACAATATTGCAGACAATTTTCCATACAAAAATGAGGTGGGCTTCCATTTAAAATATTCCACCTATATTCTTTATATTTATCACTATTCCATATTTCAAGCACATCTTGCTCGAATATATTACCAAAGGACATAATACTATTATGATCATAACAACACAAAACAACCGAACCATCTAATAAAATGGTAAAAGTATTTCTAGCATCAGGACATTGTTTCATTGCCTTTTTTAGTTGTTTTTCATTTTTGTATTTTTTTCGAATAAACTTTGAATCACCAGAGTTAGCAAATATTGAATTCCTCCTTATATATGGAGCTTTAATAAATGGTTTCAACTCAAGAGATTTACATATGTTCTTAAATTCTTCTAATTCGTGTTGATTGTGCTTAAAAACAATGAATTGAGGTATTATTCTAACTTTTTGCCCATGTTTTATATTCAATTCATTTAACATTTTCAAATTTGATAAAACTTTTTCAAAATTTCCTCCCACCCGGTATTTCTCATAAGTTTGCTGAGTAACAGCATCAATCGATACAACAATATCTGATAAACCAGAGTTTATTATTTCTATAGCATTTTCTTCTGTTAGGGTATTTGCATTGGTGCTGATATTTGTCTGTGAAAATGTTGAAGTTTTTTTAATTATTTTAAAAATATCCTTATTAAGTAATGGTTCACCCCAAATAATAAGATATGTTTTTTCTGCTAATGGTTTAATCTTATTTGCAATTATTTCAAACTTCTCAAATGATAAAACCCCTTTAGGTCGATTAATTAAGCTAGAACCCAGAGCACATTCAGGACATTTGAGATCGCATATGAGGGATGTTTCTATTACAAATATTTTTGGTAACGTTTTATCAAAAGATTTTCTTTTAAAAAGCTCTATCATTTTTCATTATTCTATAATTTTTTTAACAAAAGCCTTACCTGAAGAATCTATTCCTCCGGTTATTAGTATTGTTTTGTTTTTAAATGACATCTACATCCCTTATTAACTGTAATTATTTATTTAAATCAATTATATGTGAATAGTTAAAACAAGGGTGACACTTCTTAAGTAAAATTAAGTTGATAAAAATAAAATTAAAAAGGAGTGCCACCAATATGAATTATACCAAAAGATTAAATCCAACAATGAGAATAAG
>JBFMGH010000221.1:0-2219 GCA_040752795.1 Cyanobacteriota bacterium | reverse complement strand
TATTTCTACATGTTCAACTGTTCAGGCTGGCATCAATGATGTATTAATTGACATGAGAAACGATGCAGGGAAAACTTATAATCAGACGGGAGATATAACTTTATATAGCATTATAGCAGATAGAATCTTAATCAACAACTATGGCCAAACAGCAAATTCAGATATTATTATTCGTCCATGCGGTGTTTTAACTGCAAGTGGCCTTGGTAATAGATTAGTATTAAATTTAGAAAACGGTAATTTTATAAATAACTATAATGCAAGTGCTCTTAATGCAGGTGAAAGATGGCTTGTTTATACCTCAAACCCCACAGATACAATTGAAAATGGCCTTGTTTATAATAAGTTATATAATTCAACATATTCATCTACTCCACCTGGTTCTGTTTCAGCAGGTAATCATATTTTATATAGCTATGCCCCATTCTTAACTGTAGATGGAGATGATTTAATTAAAAATTATGGTGATGCGAATCCTTCATTTACAACAACTATTACTGGCTTTGTTGATGGTGACACATTAGAAACATCTGTAGCTGGTTCGCCATCATTTGCTACTATCGCAACATCAGCAAGTGATGTTGGAATATATAGTGTTACTGTTTCCAATGGTACAATCTTATCCCCTCTTGGCTACCAGTTTAATTTTACTAATGGAAGCCTAGATATACATCCAGCACCTTTGAATATAACTGCTAATGATAAGACAAAAACATATGGTTCAGTCAACCCTTCTTTTGATGTCACTTATACCGGGTTTGTTTTAGCCCAGGATGAGACATTTTTATCTGGTACTTTAGCTAATAATACGCCAGCAACTCAATCAAGTAATGTTGGAGATTATGCAATAACACCTTCTGGTTTAACCAGTTTAAATTATAATATCATCTATAATGATGGAAATATTACGATCAATCCTGCTCCTTTGACAGTTACTGGCAGTAGCGAAATCAAAGCATACGGTTCTCCTAATCCTGCTTTTTCAGTTTCATATTCTGGTTTTGTGCTTGGACAGGATAATTCCTCCCTTGGTGGTTCATTATCTTTTTCAACACTTGCAACAAATTCTTCAAACGCAGGTCTCTATGTCGTTACACCACAAGGTTTAACAAGTGCAAATTATTTAATTAATTTTGTTGATGGAAGTTTAGTAATAAATCCAGCTGATTTAATAGTAAATGTTGATAATAAAATAAAGACCTATGGTTCTTCTAATCCTGCGTTAACAGCAAATTATACAGGCTTTGTCCTTGGCCAGAATCAATCAGTACTTGGTGGGGCTTTGTCTACTACGGCAACATTGGCAAGTAATGCAGGTAACTACCCTATCACTGCAGCTACTTTGACAAGCAGTAATTATAATATAATACCAAATGACGCTATATTAACAGTTAATCCGGCTGATTTAATAGTAAATGTTGATAATAAAATAAAGACCTATGGTTCTTCTAATCCTGCGTTAACAGCAAATTATACAGGCTTTGTCCTTGGCCAGAGTCAATCAGTACTTGGTGGGGCTTTGTCTACTACGGCAACATTGGCAAGTAATGCAGGTAACTACCCTATCACTGCAGCTGCTTTGACAAGCAGTAATTATAATATAATATCGAATGATGCTATATTAACAGTTAACCCAGCTGATTTAATAGTAAATGTTAATGATACAAGTAAAATTTATGGGGCATCAAATCCGGTATTTACTTCAATTATAACAGGATATAAATTAGCTGATAATGAATCAAGTTTATCTGGTTCCTTGATATACACTACACCAGCCATGGAAACTTCTGATACTGGGTTATATAATATTAGCGCATCGGGTCTTGAGTCTTATAATTATAATATTAATTATGTTGATGGAACTTTAGCTATTGATCCTGCTACTTTAACAATTTCTGTAAATAATGCAATAAAAATATATGGTGATTCAACCCCAGTATTTTCAGTAAACTGTTCCGGATTTGTCCTCGGTCAAAGTGTTTTAGATCTTGATGGAACACTTGCTTTTTCAACACCTGTTACCACAACTTCTGATGCAGGTGTTTATGCTGTTTCTCCTGGAGGCGTGTCAAGTTCAAATTATATTATTAATTTTGTAGATGGAAATATAAC
This sequence comes from Cyanobacteriota bacterium, assembly GCA_040752795.1. Taxonomy (GTDB): domain Bacteria; phylum Cyanobacteriota; class Vampirovibrionia; order JBFMGH01; family JBFMGH01; genus JBFMGH01. The sequence continues at coordinate 107 of JBFMGH010000221.1, read as the reverse complement.
AGTTAATCCAGCAGACATAATCGTTACTGTTAATGATACAAATAAAATATATGGGTCTCCTAATCCTTCATTCTCTTCAACAATAAACGGGTTTAAATTAAATGAGA
>JBFMGH010000220.1:0-3173 GCA_040752795.1 Cyanobacteriota bacterium | reverse complement strand
TTAATACTTTAAATTATCATAATTTGTATCTGCTATTAAGTGTATTCTAAGAATTTAAACATTTTTATATATATAATAGCTCATTCCATATAATTAATGTTTTTATCAGTATGATTTTAAGGCTTCAATCGACTGACTAAACCGTAATTTATAAAACCTCTGCATAACTATACCAATCCACGGAAGTAAACGATATATGGACTAAATTTTGAATCTATCATTACTTTCAAGGTATTGTATAAACAAAAAAAAAGAGCTCTTATTGAGCACTTAAAATCACGGAAATAAGTCGAAGAAAGCAAGTAAAATAATTAATTCTTTAGAAATAACTTAATAACTTTTTCATCTTTTTCGTCAAATAAACATGATAGTCTGGATTCATCAGTTTTATCAACGAGAAAACTATATAAATTCTTCTTAATAGTATATTCATTTAATTGATTGAATGTCATTTAAGCAAATCCCCTAATCTATTTGTGGAGTATATACTTTTTATATCTTCTGTATATATAAAAACTTTGTATTTGAAAAAATTGCCTAAATTAAGAGAAGTATTAATTAATATTAAGATGTTTTAAAAAATTAATTTTTTATTCAATAATTTTGTAATTTTTTTCCTTTATTTATATTCCAGAATTTATTAACAAACTGGCTTATTTTGATTAATAAATTTTTAAAAAATCAAAGATAGCAATCTTTATCATATTTGAGTTTTAACTAGACTATTAAACTTAGATTGTGTTAAATTAATGTAATCATAAATATTATCGATAGATTAAGCCATAATTCAAAATATAGATATTAAAAACTGGAGAAATTAAATATGGTAGAAACTAAGCGTTTTTTATCAGTTTTTATATTATTAATCTTAGCTTTCAGCGGAATTAATCATTGTCTGAATGCAGAAGAACTTGGAGAAATAACATTACAGGCAAGCTCTCAACCTGAGTTAAAAGTATCTGATAAACCAAGTGTTTTCTTACCATCAAAGTTGATTATAGGTCAGGACAATATTTTCATAGTCAAAGGAACCCCGGGAAGTAAAGTATCACTGGCAATATCAAAAGCGAACAGAGGCTCAAACCCTTTAATGGGCAACCCCCTTAGACTTGGGGAGACAGAAAAAACAATTGAAGGAGTTATTTCCCCAACTGGTGCTGTTCAACTTATATATCCATTGCCTGATGATGATAGCCTGGTTGAACAAATTAGATATTTTGAAGTAGCAATATGGAAAAACGATGACTTCAGTGATCTTTCAATTGCTACAACCATTTCACCCTCTGGTAAGGAGACTAGAAACAATGGAATAAAAATTTCACTTCCCCCAGAGTCAGGTAAATCTCCATCATTTAGCCCTGTTATACCCGGTTTAGGTCAGGATATTATGAGATCTATAGAACATGTTAAAGCTGTTCAAGATAAAAGTATTAACCCTGAACTTATCGATGACGGAGAAACTCCCGCTTATCTTGATAGCGTGGAGAAACGAGATCTTATGTTACAGAATATAGATGAAAAAGATTTAGGTAGGTAGTTATTATGCTGTTCATACCAATTGATAATCGCCCTGTCAGTTATGATCTGGCACAACACATTGCAAAAGTAGGTGGAATTAATATCTCTATGCCACCTAAAGAAATGCTTGGCGGGTTAACTTACCAGGCTGATTTTGAATCACTAAGAGAATGGACTTATTCTACTATTAAAAGCAGGCGGCTTTCATCTGCAGTTATTGCCTTAGATACTATTGCTTACGGGGGATTAGTGCCTTCAAGATGGTCTGAAGATTATTTTGAAGATATTATTAATCGTATCAATACATTCTTACAACTATTTAAGATGAATAATATTAACGTATACGCATATTCTAGCGTTATGCGTATATCTAATAATAATAATAACGAAGAAGAAAAAGACTACTGGAGTGAATATGGAACCAAAATATACCAATATTCTAACCTTTTTCATAAAGTACAAAAGCTAGAAACACCCGCTGTTCAAGAACAGCTTAACCAGATTATTAAAGAAATACCTCAAGAAATTCTTGAAGATTACGTAAGTACTCGTGAAAGAAATTTTGAAATTAACCAGTATTATATTGAAAAAACCAAACAAAATTCATTTGAACTATTAGTTTATTGCCAGGATGATACTTCAAAATGGGGTATCAACGTTTTAGAAGCTGAAAGTTTAAGAAACTCCGTGGTTCAGAATAAATTACAAAATAAAATATTAATCCACCCTGGAACAGATGAAATTGGCGCCAGTCTTCTTGTAAGAGCAGCTATGTGGCCTAATTCTTTATCTATTTATCCTATTTATACTCTTGAAGCTGGCAAAGAAATTCTGGCAAATTATGAAGATAGACCAATTAAAAAGTCAGTTGAAGGACAAATAAAAATCTGTGGGGCGAAAAAATCCAATAGTATAGGTTCTGCAGATTTAGTTCTAGTTATTCACCTGCCAGAGATTTCTCAGGGAGATCATATATTTGACATTGAACCAGAAGGCACCTCTGAAAATGCTTTATCAAAATGCCTTGGCTTGCTTCAGTCACTTAATAAGCCTGTAGCTATAGCCGATATTCTATGGGCTAACGGATCTGACCCTAATTTGATTGAAAAAATGTTTGATCCTGAAGTAGACATTAAATATTTATATGGATATGCAGGATGGAACACTGCAAGCAATAGTATTGGTTCTACTATATCAATGGGACTAATGAGAGTTCAAGCCGAAAAAGAAGGCAAAGTTAATAAACTGGCTCATAAAAAGCTTCTTATCTCCAGGTTAGTAGATGATTGGGCTTACCAATCTATTATTCGTAAAAAAATTGATGAACCTGATGTTGTAGAACTTAACAACAGAATGCATAAAATAATTGATCCATTACTTAGAAAATTTGATTATAATGGCGAAATTACATTCAGGTTTCCATGGAACCGTTTGTTTGAAATTGAAGCCATAATAAAATAATTTAAAAACACCTAATAAATTAAAAGCTACTGTTTAAACAGTAGCTTTTAATTTATATATTCTAAAACTTTATTAACCCGGTTAATTCGTGAATTTGTTACAAACTCTCAAGGCTCAAGTAATGACTTAAGTTAAAGATTTATGCATTTAACACACTGTAAATATTTAACAGAGACCAGGTTTTAGAGGATCGG
>JBFMGH010000219.1:0-4035 GCA_040752795.1 Cyanobacteriota bacterium | reverse complement strand
TTGTTTACTTCTTGTATTGTCACTATTAGAACTCCTTGTTTCATTTTTTATCCTCCGATTTTTTTTATTGAAAACCGGACATTTTTACTTTGTTCTAATAGGACATTTTCATTTTGGTTCTACAAAAGAAATTTATGTTCATAAAACTTAAAATTCTACAATGATAAAATTAGTAGAAAAAAACCTGTTGATAGCTACTAATAGAGCGTTTAAAAAAACTTTATATGTTCTTAATTTCTAAAGTATTGTTCAATGATAAAATAGTATTACCAAGTCAAAAGTACTGTTATTGATTGGAGAGTGTGGGTCAATCTGGTTCTCTCAAATTAAATTAACTATTAAAAAAGTTTTTCTGCTTCCTAAAGTAGAAAGATAATGTGCTCTCCTTAATGAGGGATGGTTGTGAGCGTTAAGACACATAAAATAAAAAAGCTTTTTAAAGATAAGGTTGATGTAAAACCATTGTTCTGGCGTCCATTTCAGTATTTAAAACTTAAACGGTTTGTTTATCAAAAAGAATATGATGCATTACGGGTACTTGAACAATTTAATTCTATTGTTAATAGTCAAATTAACAACATAAATCTTTCAGAAGTGTTAAAAAAAGTTATTATTGAAGAACTCGGTTGTATTTTTTGTGCGTTATGTTCGGTAAATAACTATCAGAATAATATAGAAGTGAATCTAATAAGCTCAAATAGTAGTTCGGTTAAATATAATATACCCCTCGACTCTTCTAATGATGAGCTAATAAAAATATTAAATAGCCAAAAAACAGTAAAAATAAATAAAAATATCAATAATACGTTAAATATTTCTGTAGATAAAAAAGTTAAACAAGTTTTATTTATACCTATACGTTTGCAAAATAGAGTTAAAAGTTATATATGTATAGGATTATCAAAAAATATCAAGCTTATAGAAGGCATTCTTCATTTGTTGGCCCAGCAAATAGGCCTGGTTATTGCAAATAAAGACCTAACAAGTAAGCTTAAAAAAACTATTAGTATTGATACTGAAAACTATTTGCTAAACCATATTGAATTTCAGCAAGAACTAACTCTGGAAGTTGATAAAGCTAAAGAATTAAAGAATACATTAACTCTTCTATTGATGAATATAAGCAGTAAGAACAAGTCAATTAATACAAAGATGGATGATATAGAAGAAGAAACAATAATTTATATTGCCAGTGTGTTGAAAGAATGTGTAGAAAAAAATGCTATAATTGCAAGAATAAGCCATAGTAAACTGGCAGTAATACTTTATAAAGGGGTTTATCAGGTTCAATTAATAGCGAAAAAGTTTATTGATGATATTAATAATACTAATATAATTGATTCAGACTCTATAGTAATAAATATAGGTATATCAAGTCTACCTGGTAATTCAAATGAGAAAGAAGAGCTTTTAAGGCATGCAGATAAATCTTTGGCAGCAGCTATGGAGCAGAGTAGCCATAATAAAAAATCAAATATAGTTAATTATAACTATCTTGAATATGTTGATAGTCGTCTAAATATTGAACATTCAATAATTGCAGATAACAATGATTTTGCTAATGAGCTAATCAGCCATCTTTATTGTATGAATGATCTTGAAGATAATCAGACATTGTTGCTTCAAATAATCAGTTCACTGGCAGCAGCAATAGATGCAAAAGATAGTTATATCAGAGGGCACTCGTTTGCAGTATCAAAATATGCTGAAATGATATGTCAGAACATAGGCCTTAGCTATGATGAAACAGAAAAAATACGTCTGGGAGCCTTAATGCATGACATAGGAAAAATAGGTGTGCCAGAAAATGTTCTTGGTAAGCCAGACAGGCTAAATGAAAATGAATGGGAGATTATTAAACAACACCCAACAATCGGGGCAAGAAAAATTATACAGCCAATAACAGCATTTAAGGAGCTGGTTCCTATTGTAGAACACCATCATGAAAACTGGGACGGTAGTGGATACCCCTATGGCTTACAAAAAGATGAAATACCTCTAGGTGCCAGAATAGTTTCTATAGTTGATGCATTCCATACGATGACAACAGATAGACCGTATAGAAATTCTCTGGGGTATAATAAGGCAGTAAAAATATTACAAAACGGTTCTGGAACACAATGGGATAGCTCATTAATAAGGTCATTTCTTGATATTTCAAAAGATGCATATGAAAGAGTGCAAAAAAATTGCCCTTAAAAATTAATCAGGGCAATAATAGCGGTTCAAAGGGACTATTAACTTAATCAGTCAAAAGAGAGTTTTCGTATTTAGACATAAAATCGAGAATCATTTTCAACGCCTGATACAGATTATCTTCCATATCAGAAATTTTTAAATCTTTTTCTTTAATAATTTCCAGTGATGTCTCTAGTTCATGATGCCTTGTAAATAAGAGTTCGTTGGAGTTTCTTATTTTAGAATTGAGCTCATTAACTAATCTTTTGTAATCGTGATTAGAATCTTTAATATATGAGTTTATATTGTCTGGTTTAGATGCAAGCTTGCATAAACCACAGGGCTCTAAAGGATAAAATTTAGATAGCTTTTTTACCTGATAGCTAGATTTATTATTAATGACGGATTGCACAACATTACTAAGATCTAAAAACTCACTTGTGTGGGTGGCTTCAGATTTATCGTTACTGTCATTTGTGCAACCCGCCATGTTATCATCAAATAGTTGAACCATGCCGGGATAATTAGAGGATGGTTTACAATGTTTTGAAAAGTTATTCTGATATAAATTATGAGACATTATCGATTCCTCGCACAAAAAATAAACATAATTAGAAAAAAATAGCCCTATGGGCCCATAGGGCTATTTGCTCTGGCTTGAGTGATTGTTTGCCAGTAGTATAAAAAGCGGTTATGAGTTGCAAGGTACAAGGGGTAAAGGATAACTAGTTAACACCTAGATTAAGCAAACTGAACTTGATGCTTTGAATAAACTTGAAATATCTTTCACCGCCAATACCCCAGACATTTAAGTTGATATCATTTAAAATAATCAATAGAATATTAGCGATGGGTTTTTGCTCGTCAGATTTATTGTCAGGGTGAAATAAAAGCACAAGCTCCTTATACATTTTGCGGTATTCATCTTTAGATGGGAGATTGAAAATATCAAGACCCAGGAAAATAACAGTATAATAAGGATTTTCCCAGTTGACTCTGGCTTTACTGCCGTTGCTATAAAGTTCAAAAATATCAGTAGATGTGAATTTATTAACCTTGTGGTTCCAATCAGAGTCTTTATTGTTGTTGTCAGTGAAAGAAGAGCAAAATGTAAAATCATAATCTTGTTCTAATTTTTCAATAGCATGTTTATAATCATGATCATGATTAATTAATTCATTATTATCCTGATCGAAAGAAGAGATTTTAGCAGAATAATGAGAATCATCAAATAAATCTTCGTGCAGCTGAGTATCAAGGTGTTGATCTTGTTCTAAGTGTTCTTCGATGAGTGCAATAAGAGTTTCTTGATGCAGCTTAATTTTTTCCATTAAAGCTTTATCAGATTTGGTATAGTTTTTAAATTCTTTATTAATGAAGTTATTAAGACGTGTTCTCAGGCTTTTAAAAGTAGAAGAGATATTTTTATATTTATTGGGTTTATATTTATTGACATATTGCCTGAATTTTTTAACGTCATTCAGCTTTAAACTTTCCACAGGAATAGTAATGTTGCCATATTTAAGCTTTTTGCTAACCAGGGTGTAAAATAAAGTTTTTCGACGTGTTTTATCGTCAGAATATATTTTTGAGAACTCAATCCATATACTTTTATCCCAAGCCATTGCTCTTTTAGCGAGTTCATCAGATATACGATAATCTTTTTTGTCAGAGCTAAATAATTTATCATATACCCTGTAATATTCTCTGGCCTGATGATGGTTGATGTTGATATCATTACAAAAAGCTTTAAATTCCTCATTGGAAAGGTTATTAGATGCATCAAAAACTAATTTAAATAATTTTTTGTAGCCTAAAAAGTTTTCAAAGTTGGAATTAACAATCTTATCCTTGCAT
>JBFMGH010000218.1:0-11869 GCA_040752795.1 Cyanobacteriota bacterium | reverse complement strand
AAAGCCGGATCAATGGTTAAAATGCCGTTATTGAAAGTTATATTATAGTTGCTGTCAACAACACCAGAAGGTGTAATAGAATAGTTGCCGATATTAGAGGCAATAGTAGCAGGAGTTGAATAGCTAACTGTGTAGTCAGCAGGCAGGTCACCGGCTTTGAGGCCAGTAAAAGTAGAGCTGAATGCAGGGTTGGCATCACCGTAGATTTTAGAGGTATTGTTTGCGTTGATTGATAATGGTGCAGGATCTATCGTTAAAGAATTATCAACTAAATTAAATTGATATCCAAGGCTTGAGCTTAAACTTCCTGTAGAAGTATTTATAGGGTATAAACCTACAGGGCTTGTTGTGTTTGAGGTAGTTGATAGGGACGGTGTACCAGTAAGAGAAGTTAAAAGGGTGTCACCATCAATAAATCCGGTTATAGCATATGTTAGGGTAGGGTTTGAGTCACCGTATAATTTTGTCTGTGTATCAGCAGTAACTGTTAAAAATGGTGCTATTCTATAAAGCATATAATCTCCAGCTGGTATTGATCCAGGAGGATTAAGTGCATAAGTAGTATTATAGAGCTTATTATATGTTAATAATCCTTCGTTAGTGTCAGTCGGATTAGAGGTATAAACTAGCCATCTGCCTGCGGGGGCTTGTAGTGCGCCAGCGCCAGCGGCATTATTAAAAGCACCATTTGTAGATGTTAATACAATACTATTTCCAGATCCAGAGGCTATTAAGCTTCCTCCTGAGCCTATGGTTATATTTCCATTAGGTAATAAGCTGGTATTTTTAATTAATATACTTCCAGCTGAAATGGAACTAATTGTCAGGTTGCCGTTTATTTGATCTACTATAAATGAACCTGCAGCAGAACCGTTAAGTGTTCCAAGGATATCAAGACCAATAGTATATGATGTTCCTCCTACAAAACCATTAGGAGCATCAAAAGTAGCATTAATACCTGTAACGCAGGCCGCGCCTCCTGGTGATCTGTCTTTAATATTACCATTGTCTGAAGTAAAGTAAAGTGAGCCCATGCTGGCACTGTTTGAATAGATATTCAGGTCACCAGTAGAAGCTTTAAGGTAAGTATTATATTTTGAACTGGAGATTACTTTATAACTGGGTTTAACATCGACATTATCTACAATGGTGCCGATTGCACCTCTATTAGCATATAATAATATTTCATAACCATCTAATAACTGACTTCCATCGCTTAAAATATTTCCATCGCTGTTGTTAATGTCAATGATATATGCCGAATTGTGAATGGTTTCCTGAAGAATGATATCTGATATAGTGTTGTTTACAACATCTACATATGTATTGGAAGTGTTATTTGTTGAAACAATATTGAAAGAGTCATGACCTGCTGTAACGTCTATATCATTGACCATAAATTTACCATTAATTTGAGAATCTATGTTGTTTATTAAAAGAGTATTTAAAGAATTATTACTAATAGTTACATTTGAATTTCCTTTGACAAGGTTAATATCAGCATCACCTGTTACTGTATCAGCATTTATAAAAATACTACAGGTATCTATGTCATCAACATTTATATTGCCACCGTTTATTGATGCGTAAATATTGCTTGATGGGTCAATTGTATTAACTGCAGTAACAATTAATCTTCTGGTATGGCTTCCGGTATTTATTGTTGTGATGCCTGTACCATCACTAATATGTGCCGTTGCTGTATTAAGAGCATCATTAGCAAGAAGTCGTAAATTTCCATAAGTTGTTATAGTTGAGCCATTAGTAATATATGTGGCTGCATTGCCTGCGCCAGCAGCGTTAGAAGTGATATTAATATCACCTAGTGTAGTAATATTACTAGCTATAATAGATGTATCTGCTGTGTTATTGTTTGAGTTACTGTCTATGCTGAGCTTATTAATATTATTTAATGTAGCAGTATCTATCCAGGAATAGGAATCACCGGTTATGGAGGTTGATGATATATTTATATCGTTTAAGGATGTGTTAACAGTTGCTGTATCAATATAAGCCGAACAATCTCCATTGGCACTGGCAATTACATCAATGTTTCCGTTTGTATTGAGGATAACACCTCCATCAATAAAGGCTTCAGTATAGGCATTATCATTACCAGTAGAATTTATATTTATTGATCCGCCAACATTAATAACGCCACCAGTAATGTAAGCACCACCCCATATGGGTCCGCCAGTGACAATAGATAAATTAATATCACCATTGACTGTAGTATTAGAACTAGCCAGAAATGCTTCTGCTCTGCTTCCGGGGTCATTAGCAAATATTGTTAAATTGCCGGGTATTAAAAAGTCTGTTGATGAGTCTATAGCTGCCAATAATTTACCAGTAATGAAAACATTCGTTATAGAAGAGTTATTTATAAAGTCATAGGTTAAGCCATTATTAAATTCAACCTGATTAGCCAGGTAGTTACTGCTTGAATGGTTACCGAAATAGAAATTTGATGCTGTGAACTGGTATGCTTCATCAGGAGTAATATTATTTAAAAAGTCACCAGCTGTTTTTCTACTTAATATAACGTTATCACCAGCATTAATATTTGTATTAGCGCCTATTGGGTCTATTACAAAGTCATTAGCAATTAATTTAGTATCTCCAGAAGTAAATCCGTTATTAGCAAAAGATAGAATTTGAGCATCAGCCTCAACAGTAATTGTCTCACCTTCTATATTTATAGTGCCAGAATTGCCTACAGAATTATCTATAAGATGATCACCACCCAGTTTGTTTAATATATCTCTTGATGAAATAACAGAACCACCCCAGACAAAAACATCTGATCCGGCTGTAGGCCCATTATTTTGAACATTAATTGTGCTGCCATATAAGCTATTTACCATAATATCGCCGCTTTCAGTAAAAGTTTTGCCTGCTCCATCTCTCAGTTGAATGTCTATAGCACCTGAGCCTGCATTAAGATATATCATAGCAGTCATAGTTATATTAGCGGGACCTGCATCTCTTTTTCCGTCAACAACGCCATTAGCTAATATATCGTTAGCATAAATGTTTAAATTACCATTATCTGTGTCAATGTTCTTGTTTATTAAAATAGTACGCCCGGCCTGCAATGTTAAATCTCCACCATCGCCGAGTGGGTTGTTAGTTATAATTGGGTCATTAAGGTGAATATCATTATTTGCCTGCAAAACTACATCTTGAGGGTTGGATAATAGTGAAGCAATAACATCATTAGATAAAGTTACATCACTCCCAGAGTTTTCCCCATATTGGTCATTATTAGCTATATCTGCAATTCCGAGAGCCGATATAAAAATATTTTTTGGGTCAAGTAAAAAAGTACCTTTTCTGTCTTTAATGCCTGAAATAGCAGAGCCGTTAAAAAAAAGGTTGTCACCGGATGATACTTCAATAAAGCCACCAGCTCCAGATAATGAACCTGGTTTAGAGTCAAGGTTACCTAATACCTTTGTATTGTCATCGGCCCATAATATTATTGTTCCGCCATTGCCATAGTTACCTGTTGAACTAGCAATAATGTTTGATTTTTCATCGATTGTTAATGTTCTGGCATTTGGTATTTCATCAATAACAAGATTCTTGCCACCCTGGAATTCTCCACCAATTCTAATTCTACCGCCATTTTCCTGGCCTGATGCATCAATTGTAGCAGACGAAACATTGATAGAGTTGCCAGTAATATCTATATTGCCACCAGAGCTACCAGTTGCTAATATAGTTCCACTTACTTGTAAAGAATTTCCTTCAATAATAACATTATTTTTTTCTGCAAGGCTGGATACAGTTGAACTTGAATTTAAATCAATGTTAGCATTTGATTTAATATTAATATTGCTAATGTCTGAATTATTATTTGTGCCTGATGCAAGAATACCATCATTATAAAAATTTTGAGTAGTGGTAATGTAAATACCATCTGTTTTTACATTAACTTGAGGTTCTGTTTCAATATTATCAGAGTTGATAATATCTTCTGTTTCAATATTGTTTGTAAATTTAACACCGCTATTAATTTGGCCGGAATTGCTAAAAGTACCTGTGTCCAGGGTAACTGTTTTAATGGCGTTAATTTTGCCTTGAACCTCAATCGAAGACGCATCATTAATAGGAGTATTACCGTTTAAAATAATTGAAATAGATGAGTCATTTATTTGCCCCTGTGGGTCAAATATGCTGTCAGAAAACTGTTTTGTGGGTGTAATAGCAGTAAGGCTTCCAACATTAATAATTCCCTGTGCCCCAACTGTTATTCCATATGGGTTAATCAGATATACATTACCGCCAATAATGTTATTTTTAAGCGAATTAAGTGTGCCATTAATAAAAGATCTTTCTGTGTGAATTACATTAATTAAATTTTGTGCCTCTCCCGGAACAATTAAATTAACTGTGTTATTTTGATTTACGTTAAAACGTTGAAAAGAGTTGAATGCGTTATTATTGCGAATAGTTGAAGTTGTTATATCTGTTGAATTACCATTGACATTTAGTTTAGTATCTGTTTTACCGTCTATAATTATTTGCTGCCCATATGTTGGGAGGTTAAATATGAATAAAAATACTAAAATTATTAGTATATCAATATACTTTAGATGTTTCATGGGTCCCCTCACAACTTAATTCGCAATAAAAATAACACATTAAATTTAATGGCTGTATTTATCCTTTAATTAGTATTCGATATATTATTATTATTCTTGAGGTTGTTAGCATATGATATTAACAATAATTAACTATATGTATAAAATTTAATAAAGAAATAAGAATAATTATAAATTGTGGTTTTTTTAAACAATTAGAGACCTCTGTATAACTGCTGTTTTATAAAATATCAGAGATCAGCGGCTAAACCCAACAATATTTCTGTGCTACCTTGGTTATTTTGAGAAGTTATGCATAAGTCTAATTAATTGTTATATCAATCCACGGAAATAAACGATATATGCCTTTAACTAATTCCTGCCTCCATAATCTGGAAGGTATAAATTACTTTTAAGGATCAGTTATAGAAATATAAATATTTGTTGAAAAAGTTCAAATCTGAGAAAGATTGAATATACAATAATTGCATGATAAACTAATAAGCATGAATTTTAAAATTATCATATTTGTAATAATTATTTTAATTTCCATATTATTAATTCCACCATTTTTTATGCCAGTACCAACATTTGGTGGAATACAATTGTGGTCAGATATTTATATTAACCCGGATGGTAGCAGGATTCAGCAGAATCTTTGCCTGAGGCATTACAGGCTTCTTGACAAAAATAATATAAGCCTTACCTGGGGATCAAAGAGTCAGTGTTATAAACAATTATATAAGCATACAGTTAATACTAAGAATAATAAATCAGATAAAGAACTGGTCATATTGATTCATGGTCTTGGCAGAACGCATCATTCATTTAATAAATTACGAAAACAGCTTAATAAATATGGTTATAATGCTATAGCGATTTCATATGCAAGCACAAAAGGAAGTATTAGTGAGCATGCTGATAGATTAGAAGAAATACTAAATAACTTAAAAGGTATTTCTAAGGTTTCTTTTGTTACCCATAGCCTTGGTGGAATTATTTTAAGAGATACTTTGTCTAGAAAAAGCCCATGGAAAGAAAAGATTAAGTATGGTAGAGTAGTGCAACTGGCCCCACCAAATAATGGTTCAAGTTTTGCTAAAATTATTGAAAACTTTAAACCAGCTATATTCATTTTGGGTGATACTTTATCAGAGCTTGCTGATGAAGAAAGTATAAAAAGGATACCTGATCTACCCTGTGAATATTTAATTATAGCAGGTGACAATTGTTATAATGCTTTTATTAAAACAAATAATGACTTTATAATAACTCTTGATGAAGCCAGGATGAAAAATGCAAAATCTTTTATTACTGTAAATTCTTCTCATACTTTTATAATGAATGATCCGGAAGCTATTAAAGCAATAATAAATTTTCTTAAAAAAGGTCAAAAGTAATATATAATTTTCAATAAACTCCTTTAAAGAAAGATAAATTATGACAGAATTACCGTTAAAAAGTAGAATTTATTTAATAATATTTTTATCATTTGGTGTTTTAATAACCTCTGGTTTAAGTGGTTGGGCAGGTATGGCAAGGGCTATATTATTTATTATATCAATAAATATAGCATTTTATGTTTTGTGTTTTAAAGAGTATTCAAGACTAAAGAATATAGTAATATGTGGTATACTCTTTGCCTTAACAACAGGTATATTTATGTATACTCCTGTATATCATCTTGATAAGATATTTTATGAAACAGGATATGATTTGTGGCTTGAAAAAAACAATTTTAGATATATGTTATGGATGCTTGTTAGAATAACAGGTTATTTTATAACCTTTTATGTAGCTTTTTTTGTTGCCAATAGATTAAGGGCATCTTACATAAAAAAGCATGCTAATAATTCAGAATTATTAACCGATGAAAATCTTAAAAGGGCTTTTGTTATTCCTTTAGTAGTTATAGGAACTTTTGGAGGTGCAATATTTTCCTGCTTGAACCCATCTTTAAGCTTTTTCGGTAGTATATTTGGAGCTATTTATAGTTTATTTGTTTATTCAGGTTTAGCTTATTTGGTAAACAAAAAGACAATACCCAATAAATTCAGGGAAATGTAGTGATAATATTAATATTACAGAATAATTTTAAGATAAACTTTCAAAAGCTTTAATGATACGTATTAAACCGTCATAATTTACAGGGAAATATTGCACATAACAGCAAGATATTGCTATAAAATATAACTTTATTTCACCATTTCTTTCAGAAATTATAATCTTACCTGTTTGGGGATAATCAGTAAAATATCCAAAATCGTTAACTATTTTCCCGGTAAAAATCCTATCAAGCAATGAACTTGATTTATAATAACTTTTAACTTCGGCTGTTTTATGTTTCTCAATTGTTTCAATGGTTTTATTTAATAATAAAGAAAAAGATTTTGGATCTTGAATTCTAAATTTGAAATTTGAATAACTAAATCCAAATAAAGAATAAGCTTTTTGTGAAATTGAAATAAAATAATTTGAGCCTTTATAAATAATTTTTGCACTATAAGTCATGCTAGTTAATAATAAAAACTTTTCTGAAATAACGCCAAGGTTAAAAATCTCTCTGCCAAAAAAGAAATCCTTAATTTTATCAAGCATAGATACTACTCTCCCATTTTTTGAGTTACAAAAAATTATTTAGTTTTTAAATTGAAATACTGCCAGGTTTTTTATTACGAAAAGATTCTTATATATTAAAACGGTATTCTATAAAAAAGTGATAGTTAGTGTAGAGAGCACATAAGCAAAAAATAAGATGTGTTTCTTGATCATTAAATTTTTAAATAAAATTTGTTTAGTTTAAAATGCGACTATTAAAACTCGAGGCTTTAATTATGTATGAATTAATTATTGGATTTTTAGTTGCTGTATCTCTTTATGGGTTGTTTTTTACTTTTTTATACCTTTTCAAAGAAAACAACCTTATGAATGTTTCTAGAGGAAAGATTAAAAAGAGTATAAAAATATTAATTCTGACTACTATCTTGCTTGCAGCAACGGTAATAATATTATTTAGCTGGTCTATATATGTTTCAAGCTCTAAAGAAACCCCTTGTGACTATATTGCTAAATTTGATGACGCTTCATCTATTAGTACTCGCACAGATTTGTATTATAAAGGTGTCAAAGTTGGTAAAGTTACTGATTTATCAATTTCTGAAGATGCAAGGTATGCTTTAGCCTCTTTTGTGATTGAGAACCCTAATGTCCGATTGTATAAAGGGACTAAAATTGGTAAGTTTTCTAATGGTTTAGGTAAAGATTTAAAAATCATTTTGCCTGAAAAATATGAAAATAAAGATCTTTTGCCTAAAGGTTCTATTTTAATTGAACACATTGATGACGATGATGAAAGCTACAATAATTTTATGAAAAGCTTATTACAGGGTGGAAAACTTCAGGATCTTGTTAACA
This sequence comes from Cyanobacteriota bacterium, assembly GCA_040752795.1. Taxonomy (GTDB): domain Bacteria; phylum Cyanobacteriota; class Vampirovibrionia; order JBFMGH01; family JBFMGH01; genus JBFMGH01. Next base: position 3,869 of record JBFMGH010000218.1, on the reverse strand, counting down.
ATCTCGATACAAGTTTTAAGAATGTTAGTATTTTAACGAATGACCTCGTTAAGCTTAATAAACAAAATGAAAAAGAGTTAAACAGCTCTATTAAGAATATGTATCAAATTACTAATAATCTTAATTCTGCTACAAAAAGCATTAATGGGATACTTAGTGATCAACATAATATTGAAAATATTAGTTCTGCACTAGATAATATCAATAAATCTGCCGAAAAATCTGTTGAACTGATTGATAAATCTACTGAAACAGTTGGAACAATTAATCAAACAACATTAGATATAAATAATACGCTATTGACGGACGAATTTAAAACTAACTTGACTCAATCAACAGAGTCATTTAGTGCAATTTTAAATGATGTTCAGCAAATTGCAGGTGATGAAAGTACGCAAAATGATATAAAAGACATAATTCATTTTTCTAACACCGGGTTGCAAAATTTAAACTGCCTAACAACAGAAATTGGAAGAACTATGACTAAACGGTTCTTAATACCCAGAATGATTTTAGGTAAACCAGGTGATAATATTAATGTTTGTTTGCCTGAAATACCTGATAATAATGAAAAAACAGACAGGTAGTATTCAGTTTTTGATTACTATCTGGAATAGTAAAATGTATTTAACCCGGACACTTCACAAATCAGGAATCAGCGAGGAGCTTGCAGGGTGTGTTTTAGCTTGCTGCACAAGCTAAAACACACCCCCTCTCTTCTTTTGAGAACTATCATCTTAACAGTGTGTAAATATAATATTTTTTAAATATGTCAAAGATTTGTGCATAAGTGCATATATTCTCAAAAAAACTAAGCTAGCAGCGAAATAGTGTCGGGTTTAAAAGACCCGCCCTTCATTAACCACTGTTCCCTGATATTTTATAAAACATTAGTTATGCAGTGGTTTCTGTCATTAGAAGCAGGTTTTCGTAAATGTAACAAATTCACGAAGTAACAGGGTTAAGCTTTATGTTTCAGGAATTTATATCATCAAATTTTGCTAAACAAATGGAGTCTTTAAATATTTTTTTGAATGAATACTATATAATCAAATGGAAAGGTGATCAATATTGGGAGAAAATATATGTTTAAAGAAATTAAATTAGTTATTTTGTTAACTTTTACATTCATAGCCGGGTTATTCATTGGTGTTAATATTGAAAATGTTCAGGCTATAGTTAAAGCACCAAATGAACAGAACCAGCCTGTAGTAAGCCAAAATAATCAGGCACCCGCAACACCTACTGCAAACCCGGAGATAAAAAAGGCTGAACAAGAACTTGAACAGAAGCAAGATCAATTAAATCAGCAAATTATAGATCGACCAGTTTCTCCGCCAGCTGCAGATAGAGATAGAGGTGCTTCATTATATAGCATTTCAAGTTCTATGCAAGTTGATATTCAGCGTCTGGAAGAAGATGTAGCGATATTAAAGAATAAAGTTAATATTTTATCAAATATGAGATAAATTTATTATCTTTATGAAATTTCTTCTTCGGTTAAATAACAGGCCGGATCTTCCATCCATGGGTCGTTGTAGAAAAGATCAGCCCTTACTCTTAATGATCCGCCGCATAAGTCTACCCATTTGCATCTGGAACATTTGCCTTTCAAAAGGTGTTTTCTGTTTTTAAGGCCTTTTAACACAGGGTCAGAAGTATCCTGCCATATTTCACTAAAATTTCTATCTTTGATATTACCAAGGTTATAGTGTTGCCAGAATTGATCAGGGTGAACATTTCCTTCAGGGTCAATTGCTCCAATGCCAACACCTGAACTATACATTCCTCCACCATTCCAGATAAGTTTTTCGTAAACCCCTTTTGCCTGCTCAGGAGCATCTTTTAAAAGCTTTAAGTATATGTAAACACCATCAACATGGTTGTCAACAGTTAATATATTTATGTCTAATCCCCTATTTTTATAATCTTTTGTTCTTTTTAATATTATTTCTATAGCATTTCGAGATTCATTTTTAGTTATATCGGCTGTTTTATCGCCTCTTCCTGCATAAACTAAATGATAAAAACAAGCTCTGTCAATTTTTTCAGTTTCGATAAAATCAAAAATTGCTTCAAGTTCATTAATATTATTTTTCGTTAAAGTCATTCTTAAACCGACTCTTTGATTTTGTTCTTTAAGAAGCCTGAATGCATTCATTGTTTTTTCAAAAGCCCCCCGGGCTCCTCTGAAAGTGTCATTGACTGAACCAATGCCATCAAGGCTGATGCCAACATATGAAAAACCGGTTTCTTTAATCTTTTTGGCCAAACTTTTTGTTATAAGTGTTCCATTAGTAGAAAGAACAAACTTCAGATTTTTAGATCTTGTGTAATCAGCCAGTTCAAAAATATCTTTTCGTATTAATGGTTCGCCACCAGAAAATAAAACAGCAGGCACTCCATATTCTGCAAGGTTATCTATAACTTTTAGGGCCTGTGAGTGGTTAAGTTCATCGTGGTAAACAATGTTTTCTGAATTGCTGTAACAATGTATGCAAGAAAGATTACATGTTCTTGTTATATTCCATACTACGATAGGCTTTCTTTCTCTGGCTGATCGTTCTTGTTTAAAATAATTATTTTCAGATTTTTCTCCATACCTTAATCCGTCAGCAAAAGTGGAAGAGCCACAATATAATTTTGTAATATCTATCATTCTTGCATAGCCTGATCTATTGACACTACCTGTTCTTCGTATTCTGGGTCATTAATATAATAGAAAAAGTCGTTCAGTCTTGAGTGTGGTATATAGTACTTTTTAAGTTCAGGTGAATCTAAATAAGGAACAATTGTTGTAACAATATAAATTTTATCACTATTTTTTTCATCAAAATAATTAAATAAGTTTTCAATATCAAAATTTTCAATTTGAGGCAATTTTAAACTTATGTAATTAAATTCTTCAGCTTTTAAAGAAATGTCAACTTTTTCTAAAGGGTTATCATTAATGAATAAATCAATTTCTGAAAATATTTCATTTAAAGAATCTTCGTAAGGGTTGTCTTCCATTTTAAACTCCTAAAGTGATATTCGGTAGTATTTAGAATTGTAATTGTCTTGATAATAAATAAATAGGTGTAAGTTATAATTTTCATTCAAGAATTAATTTTGATTATTTTCTTTTAATTTTACTAATAAAAAGTAACAATACTGTTAAGAAAAACCAACTTATTGCTAAAATCATTACAATTGATTTAAAATCATTCTAATAAACTTATTTTTATTTTAAAATTGCTTTTAAGCAAGATATTTTGATATTATGTAGAAAAGAGGGTAGTAAGGTAGTTATATATAACTTTTTGATATGTTTGCCTCTGATGTAGCTAAAATACCATTCTTTTACGATGTACAAGGTGAAGACCTTGATAAGTTAGCAAATATACTAACTGTAAAAGAATTCAAAAATGAGCAGGTCGTCTTCAAGGAAGGAGACGAACAGTCAGGTATGTATTTTATTCTTGAAGGCGATGTTCAGATCCTTAAAAGGAATAACAAAGGTAAACAGGAGCTACTTACAGTTTTATGTGCACCACAAATATTTGGCGAAATGGCATTAATTGATAGGGGAAGACGCTCTGCAACAGTTGTTGCCCAATCAGACTTAAGTACAGCAGAATTAACAAGAGAAAATTTTGAGCAATTCATGATGGATGAACCTGATCTGGCAGTTCATATTATTAGAAAAATTGCTCATACACTTAGTTTAAGATTAAGAAAAGTTAGTGCATCATACGCTAATGTTATTAATTAAGCATTAAAATAATATAATTATTGTTATTAACTATTTATTTATATGCTTATGTATTTTGTTATTAAGTATATGGAATTATTATTTTAGAAATAATTGTATAACAAGTAAAATGACA
>JBFMGH010000217.1:0-4075 GCA_040752795.1 Cyanobacteriota bacterium | reverse complement strand
CTGATGATAACATAGGTGTAGTTTCTCTTAGTAATGGAAAAACATTAATGCCACATGTTATTAACTGGAATGTTATTGAAAGATTATTAGGTCTTGAGCAACAAAACTGGTCAGAGAAATTTAAAAAGCAAAATAAAGAAACTGAAGAAGCTGTTATAAAACAAAATAAAGATTTCATGACCTCTAAAAAATCTGATACAAAACCTACTCATAAATTAAATGATTATGCAGGTAGTTATTTTAATAAAGCTTATGGAAATTTGATAATTGATTATCATGATAATCAGTTAAAATTTACTTATAATGATATGGTATATCCTTTAGAACACTTTAATTATGATACTTTTATTCTTAGAGATGATGGTAATATTACGCCAGTAAGTTTCTACTTAAATGAAAGTGGTGATATAGTTAAGTTGAAAATACCTTTTGACCCGGATGCTGGCAAAATAAAGTTTAAAAAAAATACTGATAAAAAATAATTTATCGTGATAGAACAAATAGGGTTTTTTTACCGCGCAGCAGGCAAAAAAACCCGACTCTATAATCTAGAATCTATAAATTACTTTCAATGATCAGTATAACTCTTAAACAAATCATTAATTTATATTAAAGCCATTCAATATGGTGCTAAACACTGTGTAAAAACATTTTACAGCTTACAGGTATAAATAAGGTTCTTTAAATTATTTCTTTATATGATTTAAATAAAGAAGAGAGGCAGGGGGAAATTTTATGATTATTAATAATTTGAATAATTTTCATGTTAAACCCGTTTGTAACAAGAAAACTAATTGCTGTCGACATTTAACCAGAGATACTATTACATTTAGTTCTGCTGTTAACAATATTGAAAATTTAAAAGTAGAACGAGATAATCTTGTTAAGCAATTAAAAGAATCCGAAAATTTATCAGAAAAAGATATAAATAATCTTAGACAAATTAAAAAATTGCATATTAGTTTTTTACCAAGAGATGCCAGCTCTTTAGCATATGGAGAATATTCTTGTCCTAATAATGCAGCGGTTGTTATTGTTGATAAAATAGTTGAAACATTAACTCGTAAAGATAAATTGCATCAAAAAGCAATGCAATCATTTTTAGATTATTATCAAAGAACTAAAAAACATAAGTGGTTGTTTAATCTTACCTCAAAAATTTGTAGTTCTTTAGAGATATCTAATGATAAAACGTTGGCGTTTATGGCTGCTGAAAAATTATTAATTTGTGAACAGAAACCAATAAGAAGGCTTCTTGAGTTAGAGCTTGAAATTAACAAAGAAAAAATTCTGAAGAATACTAACGCCGGGTTTTATAAACAAGCTCTTGAAGCTATTATTAAAGGTGCTGCTCAATAATAATCTTTATACTGTTTAATAATAATTTAAGATGTTCTTGTATCTTCAATTGTAAAATTATTATTTAAATCAATTGCAGATTATTTATTTTCAGTTTTAAATTACCTTAGGGGCATTAGGGAGAGATTAGTGATTAATAAAATAAATTTGATGCCGGTAAATTTTGAAGGCAAAACAAGAAAGTTTTTATCAGATGGTACAAAAACAGACTGGAAGGAAACATCTCCTTTTCTTGATGTAGTTTTAATTAATACATTCGGCGGTATTTTGGCAGATAAATCTGAAGACAAAACAGTTGTTCCTGAAAAAGATGCTGGTTTTAACAAAGTAAAACTTGCTTTTTCTAATGGTAATGTTCAGGAATTTAAATTTGATGGACAGGATATTTTTACTTACTCAACAATTATGAAAGAACCCAACGAAAAAGGTATCATTGGAGAAGAATGGGAATTCAGTTATAAAAAAGAAGCCAATCCAATGATTAAAGATGTATTTGATTCTTTTCTTGGTTTGTTTAATCGGTTCTTTAAAAACTAATTATGAATCTTTAACCCTGCTTACAGATCAGGAATCAGTGAGGGGGTTGTAGGTTGTGTTTTTGATTGCATGGTAAGCAACAACACCCTAGAATAATTTAAAGCCATATATCGATTACTTCCGTGGATTGGTATAACTGTTTTAAGTCCTGAAGAAATCAATTATTATAATGATTTAAATAATAACTCAATATTTTTTAAGCTTACATATAAAGATTTTGATGCTGAAGAAAAAGCACTATACAATATTAACCCGGATTATTCACAAAGTTTCGGAAATAGATCTTTATTGAGGGTTCAAAAGGTCCGCAAAGCGGACCTTTTGAACCAGGCCCTCTAAAACCTGATCCCTGTTAAATATTTACAGTATGTTAAATGCATAAATCTTTAACTTAAGTCATTACTTGAGCCTTGAGAGTTTATAACAAATTCACGAATTAACTGGGTTAATCCTGATTTATTAAAAGTTAATGTTCTTAAAATAGGTAACCATAGCAGTAAAAAGGCACTGGATAATAAGCTTGTTAAAGTCATTAATCCTGAACTTGCTATTATATCAGGTGCTAAGAAAGACAAACATCTGTCGAAGAAACTGTTAAAACTTTTGAAAAATAATGGAATACATTATCTTTCAACTCTTAATTCTGGAGCTATTGAACTAATAACTGGCGGATCCAGTTACAAATTAAATATCTATAAGCACTAGTTAATATTTTATATAATTCTATTCAGGTTTTAAATTAGCTAATGCTTTATCAAAATTGGCCCGCTTCATCCTATATGAATTATCTTTTAATTGTTTTATTTGCCTTTCCAAATTTCTAGCTTCTTGAAAAGTTGTTACTTCCTCATTCATACCAAGAGACCTGACCCTGAATAAGTTTGTCATTATTGATTCTAATTGGTCATGATATCTGTCCTGCTCTAAGATTTTTTCTCTTCTTTCTGCTGTCATTGGTTGCTCATCAGTTTGTTCACGAACTCTCTCTGCCGCTTTCTTAGTTGAATCAACAAGATCTGAATCCTCAAGCATTATTTTTGATATAGGGTTAATTTCTTCCCTTCTGTTTTCTAGTACATAAGACATGACGTCAAGTCTTTCAGCTACTGTAACATCAGATTTCAAAATACCTGAAAAATCACCACGTGGAAGAGGTTTATAAGTTTCTGGTACAGAGATTCCTTCTTTTGCTAGAACTTCTTCAACTATTTGGCGGTGTATTTCACTTTTTTTATTTTTTACTTCAGAGGACAGTTGCTTTAAATCTACTCCATCTGTTTTTATTCCGAGTAATTTAGCGTCTATTTCCTCATGTCTTCTCCAGGGTTCTTCTCTAACAACTTTAGATTTGTATCTTTCTGGTTCAATACCGAGTTCTTTAGCTTTATCATTTAAAGCTTCTATATCTAAACCAAGCTTATGTGCTGCAATATCTGAATGTGTAGAAGTCCTAGGGTCTAACCCCTCTCTATGAGCTAATACTTGGGTAGATGTTGTTTCTTCTGGTTTTATACCATATTTTTCTTGAAATTGATGTTTGGTAGCATATTCAATTCTTTGCTCTTTAGCTACTTTAGATGTAAAAGATACGGTATCCTGTAGTAATTGTCCTGTATTAAATTTTATTTTTACCTGATTCGATGATGCTTTATTACCCTCAAATACTGGCAAACTCTTAACTATGTTGTGGGTTATTGCGTTAAACATTAATAAATACCTCTTTATGATTTTTGAAAATAGTGTTCTTTAATAATTTAAATACGAAGAGTAAAAAAGTTAACACGGAAATCGAGTTATTTAAATAAATGTAAAAATTTTTACTATATAATCCAAAGATTTACGATACCATTATTTCCATAAATCTGTCGATATAATGGTGAGTTGAGTGCAATCCATACTGTATTTTTCTTTTGATATTACCGATTTTGACTTTCTTGCTCTTCTGTTGACAAGACAGCAAACTAAATGCAAGGCAAGCAAATCTTACGTGATTTTTCAAAGATCAATAACTTTCCATATGAATGTAATTCAGCCCCAGCTGTTGTTTAGCTTCTCGATGAAACAATTCAATCTGCCATCGCTTAAACTTATCCTTGAAAGTAATCTATAGATTCCAGATTATAGAGGCAGGGTTTTTTTTTGCGGGGGGGCGCGCACAAAAAAAAAAAAAAAAATTAAT
>JBFMGH010000216.1:0-3151 GCA_040752795.1 Cyanobacteriota bacterium | reverse complement strand
TCGCTCACTAGATTAGTTTTAGTCTCATAATCCATTCTTGGTTTATTTTCCTGGTCAGGATCGCCATTTGGATTACACATACTAGCTTCATATATGAATAAAAAATCTGAATTTTGGTTTACTATAGCATTATTATTGTTTGTCATCTTTGTTTTCTCCTTCACTATTACTATCTTGACTTGCTAAATTCGTTTTACTCTTTATATTATAGGCATAACCTGATAACAAATAAAAAACATTCTCCTCATCAGATAATTTCCAGTTTTTTTCATTTCTATCAAAGTACTCTTTAAACATTTGATTGGATTTTTCACTAAAGAAAAGAACACTATTTCTTTTATTGTATTGAACTAGTTTTTCAAATACTTCAAGATACAATCTTTTTATGTCTTTTACAGTCATACCTTGATAGGTTATTTTGTTTAATATTGGTTTATGGTCATGTCCAGCCTTGAATTGACAATACCCAACCTGATTAATCATATCTCCCAAGTAGTATAGAGCTTTCTGTTGTTCATTAAATCCTTGATTTAAAAGGAATTTTTCTTTTTCATCTAATTCAATATTTTTGTCTAGTAGAGTTGTTTCCATTTTATCCTCCTCAAAAAATAGATTTAGTCTATTTAACGTGTTAATTAAAATTAAATAGTTATAGATTGAATCTTTAATTGCAAAATCAAAATTATTTTTTTCAAATAGCCATTTTTTAAAAGACTTTTGCTTATATATATTAGTATTTTGTCGATCTAATCTATAGCAAGTTATTAAATCCGTGAAATATTTATAAATTAACCTTTTAGATATTTTTTTACCCGTAAAAATATTTGAATAAAATGATAGAATTTTATTTCTAATATCCTTATTAGCTCCACTTTTATCAGTATCAATTGGTATTAAATAGTAAATTGAGCTTAAGTTAAAAAATTTTACTTCATTAATTAATTTACTATGTTCTTCTTCTAAAACTTCAATTAAGTTTATAAAATATAGTTTAGAAACATCCTTAATAAAATTGAAGATTTTGAATGCTTTTTTCTGTTCTGTTGAATAACTTAAGAAATTAAGGGTAAATGGTAAATTATATCCGACATATTCCTTTTCACTTTCTATTTCACTAATAAAAGTTTTTAAAGTATCGTTTCTAAATGCTATATCAGTTGTTTTAAGAATTTTATTGATAGCTTGTTCATAATCAAAGTCTATATTGCCTATGAACTGGGGTATAAGTAAAGTTTGTACATTTGCAATCCTAAAATTTAATCTTTCATTAATATATTTACCTGCAAAATTTAAATCATCATTGCATTTTTTACATACTTGATAACATCTATTAAAATATTTATCCTCAAAATTCCAACTATGATTCTTTGTTGTCGTAACAAATGAGTGATTTATTGTTGCTCTTTCTATTGAAGGTAAAGCATTAGGTTTTTCAGACTGCTTACATATATAACATATTTGTTGATTTTCATTATTCTTTTTTTGCCTATTTTTATCAATAAAAGTTTTAATTAATAAGGTTTTAAACTCAGATGTATTAGCAAAAATATATTCTGCTTCTTTATCATCTAAAATTAATTTTATTGAAGGGTATAACAATACTATTTCATCTGTTTTACCAATTTGGGAAAGTTTTACAATCAATTCTTTCCATTTAGGTTTACCCTCTGGGTCTTTAATTGCATTTTGATTAATATTCTCAATATTTTCAATGCTTTCAAGTTTAAATTTTTTGTCATTTTTTGTAAAAAAAACCTCAAAACATTTATTTGCTACTAATAATATTGGACTTTCTTTATCCTTTATCGCTGCAAAATCAGGTATTATCTTTTCAAATAACCTTGAAGTATTTTTAAAATCCACAGAAGAATAATAATTTTTACAATTTCCTCCTTTAACACCAATATATAAAAGTCTTTTATAATCATTTATCGGATCATATTCAGACAAACCTTCTTGATTAATTTCCACCTTATTTGTTAATAAATTAAAAATAATTTTCAAAGTATAATAAGTTTTATCATCTCTTAATTTTATTGGTGGTACTTTAATTAGAGAATCAATAGGCTCTTTATCTTTGCTTAAATTCTCCCCAATTGCTTTTACAGCACTTAGCATCAAAATTACTCCTATATAACTTTTTTAATACATCCATAACCTCTTGAAACTGATTTCCCAAGCCCTATATAGTCAGGTAATTTAAAGTTGGTTTTAAAATAGCCTTTAAAGCCCAGTACATTATTACCTTTTAAAATTACAGCATGTTCTTTTAAATTATTCTTTGCCTCTAATTTGTTTTGAACAGTGTAATTTAAATATTTTGAAATAGACATTATATTACCTATAAGGCATTTATTAATTAGTTCTTCTTTATCTGCTACGTCTTGTAATGTTTTATATTTAATATAATTTTGTTGATTCAAACCAATCCAGGGGTTAATAAATTCATAAGTAATTAATTCATCGCTACAACCATAGTTTTGCTCCAAAATAGTAAAATTCTTTTCATATACTGGAATGATTAGCCCTTTGATATTAATCTCTTTAGTTTTTATAAGCATTTTTGTAAGAACATCAATTGCTTCGCCACCAATAGCTATAATAGTTGGTTTATTATCTAATACTTTATATTGAATTAGTGGATATCTATAAATTTCTTTTCCTGTTTCAGTATTATGGTTATGAACAAGGTCATATTCTTTGAATAAATTACCCAAATAACCTCTTAAAAGATGAGTTTCTCCTCGGTTAAGGTTAATATTGTCTAGTTTTAGAACTCCCAACTTAACAGTTTTTATATTACTCTTTTCCAAAACATTTATATTTGAATTATTATTCATAGAAATTCCTATTAATTTTTCTTTCCCTCATCCTCACAAACCTATCATAAAAGCTTCTATTTGTTATTAATATATTTTCGATTTTACTTTTGTAGAAACTATATAAATAGAACAAACAGTATCAGTTGACTTTTAATAGGTTTGAATTTTTTTGAAAATTTTTTCTAAATAATCCTCTTTTTATAACTGAAATTTAACTCATAGTGAAAAGCTCTTTCAATAGGGATAAATCAAAATCCTGAATCCCAAAGATGACATTATCATAGAGTTTATACATAGATACCTCTGAAATACTTTCTTGATAAGAGAAA
>JBFMGH010000215.1:0-2218 GCA_040752795.1 Cyanobacteriota bacterium | reverse complement strand
GTCATCTTTATGGTTTAAGTCTTTAATGAAACCATTGTTAAGAACACTTAAGTTCTTGTTATTTCTTAAATTAAATATAGCTTTAACACTGTTATTAAAATCAACAACTTCAGATTTAGCATTTTTGCCGTTTAACCAGACCCATGGAATTGGGTTTCTATTTTGATTAAAGACGTTTTTAGAAATGGTTTCGCCACCAGTCATAGCAAATTCTGTACCGGCATAAATTTCAGGTGCGCCAGGAACACCGACCAACAGATATAAGCATCTAAGATATTTATCTGTTGCATCGTCAAAAAGAACTTTAGACATCTTGGCAGCCAGTTGAGAATCTTTTACGCCAGCAGTTTCTAATACGGCAGGAATAGCTCTGTCCATTGACCAGTAACCAAAGCGAGTTCCTTCTCTTTTAGCTGTTTCGTCTATAGCTTTATAAACTTTAGCAAAAGTTGGATCAGTTTTAGTTAATTTTTCAATAGTATTATTTTTCTTATCTACGTCATAAGCTCTTGTTAAGGCATATTTCATGAGTTGTGCCATTGCAAACTCAGGGCCTTTATCTTTAAATTCACCGGGGTGAATTAATAAGTTTTGAAGAACTCTTGTTTTGTCGTGGTTATCAACCATGTTGTGAGCAGTATTAACTGCTGTGACAGGCCATGCTTTAGCGAAGTTTTCTAATTCGTTAAAGAATGCTGTTGGGCCATCGTGCCAGCCCAAAACTTCAGGGTGGGCATGGACAAATTTATAAGGTGTGCCAAACATGTATCTATAGTTTGATAATGTTGAGAACCCATCATTTTGAACGAAATTAGGGAGATCTTTATCTGGCACATCGGTAACTTCACCAACGATGAAGGCTTTAGGGTTAACGTTTCTTACTTTATCACAGAACTCTGCCCAGAACTCACTGACAAATTTAAAGGCTTCTTCTTTAGAAACTCTACCGTTTCTAACGCCATCCATGTCAGCTACGTCTTTAGCAGCGTCAATACGCCAGTCAAGTCCGGATTCCATTTTTGTTAATAAAGCTTTAGCCGCTCTAACAGTTGATGTATCAACTTGTTCAACTTTAGGATTCAAAGCTTCAGCAATTTTATCTTTATCGACATTTTTAATATTTTGTTTGATAGTAGTGATTAATAAATCAGCTGCAACGCTTGGGCCAGCTTGTAAGAACTGTGGAGGTAATGTTTTTTCAGCCCCTTCAGCCAATTGTTTGTGCCAGCCTTCAGGAAGCGTTTGGCCGGGTACATAATCAACACCTGTTATGGCCTTTGTTAATATAGCTTTGGCTATATCTTCTGAAAAGAGTCTTATAATCTCTGGTGATTCTAGTTTTTGCTGATTAGTTTCAGATAATTTAGATGATTTTATTATATCTTTTAATAATGATTTAAAACTATTACTATCTATTAAACTTTCTAACTGTTTTTTGAAATAGGGGTTAGTTACTACGCCAAGAATTTCTCTGGGTAATTCAATTGATTCTGGAGGGAAGGCTTTAACAGAACCGTGTAATGTAAAGTTTGTTTTAGCAATATATTCATCTTCCATTGCTTTAGCAATATCAGCTTTAGTTAAATCTGATGAGCCTTGAGGAAGAACACCGGATTTTTCTAATTGAGCTATGGCGTTCTTAACTTTATCAGCATCAGGAGCCTGGCCATTTAAAACTTTATTAATGTTAGAGGAGACATAATTTAATAATGTATTATCAACTTTAGTTGTCCAGTAAGTACCAGCGCCCATAATATATTTACGAACATCAGGGTTTTGCATGTTCATTTTAAGAACGTCACGGTTGCCATCCCATAATAGTTTGCCAGAGTCATAATCAGATGTTGCAAGGTTAAAATTGCCCCATTCAACTAACTCTGAATTAGATATTCTGCCATCAGTTTCAAATTCTGTAGCATAATCAAATTTTTCTTTAAGCTCTTCAGGGTCTACGGCAAATTTATAGTTTTGTATAGAGTCAAAACTAATATTAGCCTGTTTTGCCTGACGTGAATCAAAAACTTTTAAATAAGTTGGTTTTGTTTCATCATAATCAGGGTTTGACTGGCCTTTTTTATCAACAGGAGCATTTTCGAAAGCAATGTCAAATTTATCGTATAAAATATCTCCGGCATCGTTTTGAGGTAAAATGCCTAAATCAAAATCTTGTCCTGGTTCATTAGGAAAAGTAAACCATTCCATAAATGGAGAGCGATCA
>JBFMGH010000214.1:0-2102 GCA_040752795.1 Cyanobacteriota bacterium | reverse complement strand
AGGGCCCGCAGGGCGGGCCCTTTGAGCCCGATCCTCTGAAACCTAATCCCTGTTAAATATTTACAGTGTGTTAAATGCATAAATCTTTAACTTAAGTCATTACTTGAGCCTTGAGAGTTTGTAACAAATTTACGAATTAACCGGGTATATAGTTTACTTACGTGGATTGGTATAACTAAAAATGAATAAATTCATTTACGTAGAATTACTTAAAATAACCTATTTTGATTTATATTTCTTCACAAACTGTTTAAAACAAATTCTTGATTGTTTTTATATCAATAAGAAAACTTAATGGCATGCGATAATTTTTATTCTCTGTGTATTTTACTTATTTTATAACTCTCTCTCTAACAAAAAAAAATTAAAGTTATTCTTAGGTGGTTTATAACACTCCGGGCAGACTAAAACTCTCAAAGTATTTGACACTTCATATCGCATAGCTTGGCAGCATATTCGGAACTTGACTATAGTTCGGCGAAAGGAGTATTTGTAATGCAACAATGGGAAATCGAAGTTAGCGAAAAGATGTATGAGGTCATTGTAGATTTATTTAAATATGCAGGCTTACCTATCCCATACAATGTTACTTCCAATGATATGGAACAAGTTGCTAAAAAAATGAAACTAATCGCTTCTTCATCCTTAAGAGAAAAAAACCTGGAAAAATTTATTGTTGTTAATGACAAAATTAAAAAACTTAAAAGCATTAAAAGTGCTCTTATTATTTCTGATTTAGGCATTATCAGATACCAGCTAAAAATTATGTTTAACAACAATCATATTGAAGCTAAAACAGTCGAAAGTTATTATAACGGCCTTGCTGAATATATTAAAAACCTGCATGACGTTGTCATAATTGACGTTAGCGGCAAAACCAATGACGCTACTCGCATTATTGATGAAATCAAAAAATTTGCCAAGAAAAACGCCGTAAAAACTGACATCATTGTCTTATCTACTTCTGCCGAAACAAAAGAGAAAAACTTTTTCTTGAAACTCGGTATCAGTAAATTTATTCAAAAAGTGGGCAACTGGTATTATGAAATTGAGCAGGAAATTAAGAAAAACTCTCTCGTTCCTGCATAAACTTATTCCGTTCTTAAGATAATATTAACTTAACCACGATATTATTCCTGGTAAAGCATAAAAATACACCATTGCTAATAAACAAATTTATAGCAAATTTGTACTTTACAATACCTTAAGACCAATATATAAGCTACAATTGTATTCGGTTGTGGCCCAAATTGGTTAATAACTTTAAGATATCCTTATTTTCTGTTCAAGTCAGAGGTTTATACCTTTTTTAAGGTCTAATATCTGCCTCTGCCTCTGCCGCCGCCACCGTATCCGCCGCCGCCTTGGCGTTGTTGTTTTCTAGCTCTACGGCAATCAGGACATCTCTTTGGAGTGTTATCAAAACCTTTCTCTCTGTGAAATTCCTGTTCTCCTGCTGTGAAAACAAAATCTTGGTTACAATCTGCACATACTAATGTTACGTCGTTAAATTCCATTACTTTAAGTTCCTTTTTTAATTATTTAACTGTGTATTCCGTTAATGAGACATCGATTAGGAACAAAAGAAATTAGTAATATTTTTTTGTTGGCTATTCGGTGACCATTTATTGGATATCTAACAATAATATTCGCAGCATATTGATTTTTTTTCAACTACTTTCAAGATATTTCTTAACAAAAAAAAAAATTTAATTTAATACCCCTTGTTTTAATGATTTATAAAAATATCAAATATATAAAAACTCTATTGCTACTTATTTAAAGTTCAACAATTTTAATAAACCCATTACAGATTAATTATCACTTATCGTAATCTTAAATAATCCTTTTAAATCCTTAATGCTATTTATTTGTCCTGAAATCCCTTAATAAATTTACTTTTCTCAGTAAGAATCCGCTTTATTCAATGGATTCAACAACTATAAGTCTTTGCCTGAATATTTTTGACTGGGCAAAATATCAGAAGTGAAAGGGAGCAATAAAAATTTACTTTATATTAAATTGCTTTTATAATTCCGATTCTGGATCTTCTTAGGAGGGTGTTTTTCCGCCCGCCGTGCGGGGGGGTAAAAACCCCCAAG
>JBFMGH010000213.1:0-6841 GCA_040752795.1 Cyanobacteriota bacterium | reverse complement strand
ATAAATTCAAAAGAAAAAAGGAAATTTAATGATTAAAAGAGTTCAGAAGTTAGTAATAATAAATCCTCCAAAGAGGACATTTCTATTTTGCTAAAAAGCGGACATTTTTATTTTGCTGCAACAAAATTTCAAAATTTTCAAAATTTTTTTATTATAAAATTTTTCCTGAAACATTTAAAATTTAATGTCGTCTGTAAAAATAAATACATATGGCTTGTTTTATTGTTATTCCCGGAGGAGTTAGTATGATTCAAAAAAGCAACTCTGCAAAAGCAGTATTAATTATAATGTTTATGACATGCTTATTTCTAAACAACAACTATTTAAAAGCTGATACAGAAACAAATAATCTAGTTAAACCACAGGTTGAAGAAGCAGAAGTATTAGCTGAAGAAGTTGTCAAAGATAATTCAAATAATAATCCTATTACAAAAAAAGATACTTCAGCATTATCAGATAAAAATGTTTCAGGCAAATATGAATCTCTTCTATTTAAACCAGATTTAATTGCCAACGTTGCTGAAAATATTGCACCATCAGTAGTTAACATCGATGTAGAGAATGTTCAAGAATTCAAGACTCAATTTAATGAATTCCCATTTCATAATAAGTTTTTTGAACACTTCTTCGGAGCAGTTCCGAATATACCAAACCAGCCTAATATGGACCCTAAAAATAAAACTTTTAAAAAGAAATCCCTTGGCAATGGCTCTGGAGTAATTGTTGATAATAAAGGGCATATATTAACAAATAATCACGTTATTAAAAATGCTGAAACTATTAAAGTAACACTTAAAGATGGCAGAAAATTTGATGCAAAAGTAATTGGCAAAGATGGTTTCAGTGATATAGCAGTTTTAAAAATTGACGCAAAAGATCTTAAACCAGCCAGCCTTGGAACCACTGATGATCTCAGACCTGGCGAATGGGCCATCGCAATAGGCAGCCCTCTTGGTTATGATCATACTGTAACGCTGGGCATTATTAGTGCTCTGTCAAGACATATTAGTAACGCTAATGTAGATTTCATTCAAACAGATGCCGCTATTAATCCAGGAAATTCCGGAGGACCACTCGTTAATTTAAATGGTGAAGTCATTGGCATAAATACAGCTATTGCTGGTATAGGTACCAGTATTGGTTTTGCTATACCAATAGATGTAGCAAAAGAAGTAAGTGATGAATTAATAACCAAAGGGTTCATTGAAAGACCCTGGGTAGGAATTGCCATGAGATCACTTGATAATACAATCAGAAAAAGCATGGGTATGAATGAAGATATAAATGGTGTAATAGTAGTTCAGGTTAATCCTGAAAGCCCTGCTGCTGATTCCGGACTCAAGCCTGGTGATATTATCCAACGAATTGATGGAAATAAAATAAATGACGCTGACCAGGTTCAAAGCATCGTCAGGTCAAAAAAAGTCGGTTCAGAGCTAAATCTTCAACTTCTAAGAGAGGGCGAATTACTGGCCATTCCTCTTAAAACAGGCCAATGGCCTGGCAGCCTGCCAATAGAAGAAGCCCAACGAGAAGATAATTCATAAATTTCTACTGAAATCATACATTAATTTTTTGTTACGGCTTTTCTTAGCCAGACTCTATCTTGCCAATCAATACTGGAAGGATGAGAACAAGTTTTACAATTATAATCATATACTGTATTAACACGTAAACTAATTTTACTATCATCCCAGGTATAAATCTCGGCTGGTTCTGACATTTTACAAGAGTTATTACAGTTTAATGTATTTTCAATTTTTCCAACATATATACTACCATCTTTTTTAAACACGCCCTGTAAATTATATATTCTTTTTGATGCCACATCAGATACTACAGTGGTTATGAGTATTGTTGAATCTTTCTGTTCAACCTGAAGATTTAAACCTGTTGCAACATCAAACCAATAACCTGAAAGATCTATTCCAAAGTTACTTCTTGTTTTAGGAATTTTACCAGATCTTTCTGCTAGTTTTATATCATTAATAGCTATTTTATCCGGCTCACTTTTTTGTTTTTCTGGTTTTATTATACTTTCTGATTTAGCATTTTTGTCAATATGATTAGATTGTTTATTATTATTTTTATTTACTTTAGTTCTATCTTCTTTTTTCAATACATTTTTATCAAATATTCTTGATAACAAAGGAGATTTATTATTTGTATTCTTATTTATTTGCTTATCTTGGTCTTTTTGTGACTGCTTTAATTTATTATCATTTTTGTCAATTGCCTTTATAGTAGTTTCTTCTTTTATTTTTTCTCTTTTCTCAATTTCAACCTCTTTATCTTCTTCTCGAACCTTAAATTTGACTTTACTCACCTTTACAGACTGCGAAGAGTCTTTTAAATATGACCTAATTTGATTTCTATACCTGTGTAAATCATTAATAGCAATAGCATAAGGAGCAAGTGCATCATCAAAATCACTTGATCTCGTAAGGATTCCTACAACCTTTCCCTTCCTATCAAATATAGGAGAACCTTCTACAATCATTGGCAATGCCAGAGCAGATTCAACCATAATCCTATTTTGTTCCTGTGAAGGTAAATTAACCATTTTACCAACATTTGTTTTAGCACTTACAAAATTACCTTTTTTAAAGTTATAGTTACCAATAGTTGTTATCCTATCACCTAAATTGAGTGTTTTAGAATCGCCAAGTTCTACTGCTGGCATATTTGAAACATCAGCAAGTTGCATCAATACCAGATCCCTTTTGCTATCTCTAAATATAAGCTTATCAACCTCATAAAGATTATTTTTCAAATCCTTTATGTGAAAATTTTCTGAACCTATTACATGACTATTAGTTAATACAAGCCCCTCAGAATTAATAATAAAACCCAAACCCAGATATTTAGGTTTTCCTGTGTTGTTTACTATTATTACAATTGCATTCCTATTCTCTTTGATTATTTCTTCATCTGATTTAGCATAAACAGAAGCTGTATTGATAATCAAAATTAAGCATATAATAGCAATTATAAGTATATTTATACGACTATTATTAAGCATTTGTGTTCCTTTACTAATAAAATATTTATTTTATATTTAAATCTGGTACCTAGTAGAGCAGAATTTGTAATTTTGTTAATTTTTTAGTAATTATTATACAGCAATCAAAAAGCTAAAATTTAGGAGAAATTATGAGTGAAAAATTAAACTTAAATGTTGAACAAATAAATTTTCTCGGACTTATTGCTACCTATGCGGCAGCGGGCTGGTCAGCACTTGGCAAAATACCTAACCCTATGACTAATAAGCTGGATCGCAACCTTGAACATGCAAAAAATTCAATTGATATTCTGGAACTTCTTCGAGAAAAAACAAAAGGAAACCTGACAGAAGAAGAAGAAAAATATCTTGATGCATCTATCGCTGACCTTCAAATCAATTATCTTCAAGAAAAAACCAGAGGCTAAGTTTAATCAACATTACAGAAGCTTTAAATATAAATTTGCATATTTAAAGCTTTTTAATCCATGAGTCATTTCCTTTATACCAGGGCTCAGGGGTTTTTTCAACAGTTACAACTGCCTGGGCAGCTATTGCTTTACTTTCTCCTATTAACCCCAGTCCTTCCATTGTTTTAGCTTTAATAGAAATATCTTCTATTTCAACATCCAGAATATCAGCAAGCTTTTTTCTCATAGGATCAATATATTCTTTTAATTTAGGCTTTTCAGCAAAAATATTAGAGTCAATATTATAAATTTTATACTCTTTTTGGAGTAATATATCTTTTGTTTTTAACAGGAGAATTGTACTATCTATATCTTTATATTCCATATCCTCTGGTGAAAAGTGATACCCTATATCTCTTTGTGCAATAGCTCCAAGCATGGCATCTATTATAGCATGTATAAGAACATCGGCATCAGAATGACCATCCAATCCCAGGTTGAAAGGTATTTCAATACCACCAATAATTAATGGTTTTCCATCTACTAATCTATGTATATCGTAGCCAATGCCTACTTTTTGATTCATTATAGCCTAACTCCTAAAAATATTAGCTTTTCTATTGCTTCAACAGAGCCTAATTCCATAACATCTTTGGTAATATATCTGGCAACAGATTTAATTTTGTCAGTAGCATTACCCATTGCAATTCCATAACCAGCTAGTCTTATCATATCGTAGTCATTATTACCATCACCTATAGCCATAATATTTTCAGGCTCTATATTCCACAATTCTTTTGCTGTCTTAAAAAGTGTAATACCTTTATTAACATCACAACTGGTTACTTCAAGAAATTCAGGAATAGAACTAACTATACCAAGTTTCCCTTCGTATTTTTTAGCATATTTAGTTACCAATTGAGATATTTTTTTAGTGTTACGATCCAGGCCAACTATTTTAATAGGTGATGTTTCTCGTATAACACTAAAATCTTTTATTTTTACAGGGTCAACATATCTGGCTGAACCATATGATATTGCTACTTCAGTTATTTGCTTCATCATAAGAATATCATTAATATATAAATTAACCTGAATATCTTCGCTTTCAAGCTCTTCTGCTATCTGTTCAGCTAAATCTGCTGGTAATGGCTTCTTAAATAGAATTTTATTATTTACATAATCTTTAACCATTGCTCCCTGATATAATATTAATGGATTTGTAATATCCATTTGCTTAGCTATTGGAACTGTAGAATGTGTCATTCTGCCAGTTGCAAGAACAACTTTAATTTCAGATTCATGTACTACTTTTTTTATTGTATTAACAACTTCATCCCTTAAAATATAATCGTGCCCCATTAAGGTACCATCGATATCAAGGGCAAGAAGTTTAATGCTATGTGACATATTAATCCTCTAAATTAATACTTATTAGCCCCAACAAGCCCTAATAGAGCTACTGACTTTGCGTCTTTAATCTTACCTTCAACAACAAGATTCCATACTTCTCTAACTGGCAGACTAAAATAATCAAGAAATTCACCATCATCAAGATTTCTTTTTGTAGGTATTAAACCATGAGCTTTATAAAGATGAAGTTTTTCTGTGCAAAAACCAGGTGTAGCATAAACCGCAGCCAGTTTCTCCCAATATTCTGCCATAAATCCACACTCTTCCTCTAGCTCTCTTTTTATAGCTTCATCAGGATTTTCACCAGGTTCAAGCTTACCGGCTGGCAGTTCAATTAATTCTTCCTGTGCTGGATATCTGTATTGCTTAACCAGTAGCAATTCATTATTTTCAGTAAAAGCAGCCACTACTACTCCACCAGGGTGAATTACAACTTCTCGTAATTTCTCCTGACCATCAACTAACTTAGCAAAGTCCCTTTTTAAACTAACTATTTTCCCCTGATAAATTATTTCAGAAGAAATGGTTGTTTCTGTATATTTCACCATTATTATTCCTCTTCAGTCTCTATTACGGTACTTATTATTGATATAACATATTCGGCACCCAGCACAAGATTATTAACCAGTATATATTCATTAGTAGAATGAGGATTTTCATATCCACATCCGAGGCAAACAGATTTAAGCCCAAGATAATTCAATACATTAGCATCACTTCCACCACATGTTGCTTCTGTCTTAAATTCTATACCAATATTTTCAGCTGCTTTTTTTGCAACCATCAATAAATCTTCTTCAGGATCAATATTAATCTTTTTGTATTCAGTATCTCTTGAAAACTTCAGGGTTGTACCAGGAAACGCATCTACTGCCTCATTAGCAGCTTCTATATAACTTTCAACATATTTGTTTAACTTTGCCTGATCGTGACTTCTAACTTCACAGGTTACTACACACTCATCTGGTATTATATTTGTTGAATGACCACCTTTTATAGTACCAACATTTGCTGTTGTTTCATCACCCAGCTTTCCATGAGGCATTTTTGATATAGCTTTTGAAGCTAATAAAATAGCATTAATGCCTTCTTCAGGTTGCAAACCAGCATGTGCAGCTTTGCCCTTAAAAGTAAAAGATAAATTATCATGCTGGGGAGCTCTATTTATTGCAGTACCAATACTAGCTGTGTGGTCTAATATGTAACCAAAACTTGAATTCAAACATTCAACATCAACGTTTTTGGCCCCTACAAGCCCAGTTTCTTCTTGTAAAGTTAGAATTAATTCAATATCGCCATGTGGCATATCTCTTTCAACAACACATGTTATCGCCTCAAGAATCATTGCGAGCCCTGCTTTATCATCTGCACCAAGAACTGTCTCACCTGAACTTCTTATAACTAGCTGACCATCAAGATCTTCAATAACAGGCATAACATTCATACAAGGTTCTACTACATCAAGATGAGCTGAAAAAAATATTACCGGGGCCTCTATTCCTTCTTTTGCAGGCAATTTTGCAATTATATTACCAAAATTATCCTTCATATAATTTAAATTGATAACAGAAAGCTTTTCAATAATTATATCTGATAGCAATTTCTCTTTACCCGGGGGGCTATATATTTTTACTAACTCGGTAAATGTTTCAATAATTCTTTTTTCATCAACGAACATAATTGTTTAACCTTTAATAATTAATAAATATCTATTTTTTATAATCTTATTGCTTTATTTAAGTCAATATAATATTTATTTTTTAAAGAATTTCTTTATATTTAAATCCTGAAGATTATTCTAGCAAGAAAATTTCTTATATCAGCAATAAATTCTGTTAATTTCCTGTATAAAATTATATATCAATTGATTCAGATACTTAATACAGAAATAATTGTAGAACCAAAATGAAAATGTCCTATTAGAACAAAGTAAAAATGTCCGGTTTTCAATAAAAAAAATCGGAGGATAAAAAATGAAACAAGGAGTTCTAATAGTGACAATACAAGAAGTAAACAA
>JBFMGH010000212.1:0-8819 GCA_040752795.1 Cyanobacteriota bacterium | reverse complement strand
CAATAGTCGATAATATTGTAAAGCTCTTCAATTGAACAGTTAATGCCAAAACCTGTTGTAACGGATTCTGGAAAAACTATTAATTGAGGTTGATGTTCAACAATTGCCTTATCAACAAAATTTAGTGCTTTTTCAATATTAGCTTGTATATTTAAAGGTTCAATAAAAAATTGTGCACAAGCGGCTGTAAATTGCTGCATATTTTCTTCCTTTTAACAACTATATTTCAGATTTCAGGTTTTTACGTAAAAACACGATAAAATTCAACTAGCAAATTATAATTGAACAAAAGAAAATATTGTAGTTTATTAACCTAAAAATAAATAAAATTTAAATTACGTAACAATTACAACTCTTATTGCGAAAGGCTAATAGCTACTTATATTGTTGATTTGATGACTATTACAGCATTAATCAGTATTATAGTTGTAGTTTTAAAATAATGTTGATTTGAAAAATCAATCAGCTATTATTGTTAACCTGACACTAATTAGAATTTTATTGTAAATTAATATTAAGATTTTTTACACTTAAAAGCCTCTATTATTTAATAAATTAATAGACCAATTTATTAAAACTCAACAAATATAGGCTATAAAAAAATGTTGATTCTATTAAGTCTTTAAAATTAGACTGTTCAGAGGAAGAGTTGTTCATAGATATTACGAAGAAAAGGCATTGCGAAACCAACACAAAAATATACACCCCTTGGGTTTCAGGGTGTATATTTAATGACAGAGTTTATTAGTAATAATAACTATTCTTCTGTTTCGTCGTCAATTTCATCCTCTTCGGTAGTTTTGCAAGGTTCTTTCTTTTCTTCCAAAACGTTAACGTTTTCTTTGACTTCTTTAACATTTTCTTCAGTGGCTTCATGATTTGGATCAGCTATACCTGGAACTCCTGAAACCTCACTGCTTTCATCATGATCCTCCTGGTTAAATAAGCTTTTTTTAGCTTTTTCGGATTCGTCTACAGCTTTTATTACTTTAGTATCATCAGAAGAAACGCCATTGCCTTCTTTTGCGCCTTGAACACCAGAGGTTTCAGAATTTTCTTGATACTCTTCGTCGTCTAAGGCTTGAGATTTTGTTATTGGTTTGTCCTCATTGTTTTCGTCAGCGTCATCATAAAGGCCTTCTTTAGCTTGATCAGCAGATTCAACAGCTTCTTGAAGTTTTTGTTTTGGAATGCTACTTTTATCAGACGATACACCCTGGACCCCAGAGGTTTCATTCATTTCAGTATAATCTTCGTCGTCGTCAGCAAAAGTAACAGGATTTAATAGCACTAAACCAAATAAGACAGCTAATAGTAAAGCAAAATATTTTTTTCTCATGAAAAATCTCCTTCCGTTTCAATTATATTACTTACTTTAAAACCAATAAGCTCGTATATTTCAGTATCTTCTACTTTTCCTTTAACTTTTTCAGAACCGAGGTGTCTAACATTAACGTGATCTTTAACTAAGCGATATGTATTTTCTCCAATAATAATAGTCGTTCCATATTTTTTATTCAAGCCTTCAAGTCTTGATGCCAGATTAACTCCATCGCCTATTACAGTATAATCCATAAATTTTTCAGAACCAATATTACCTACTACAACTTCCTCGGTGTTAATTCCAATGCCAATATGAACTTTGTGTTTATAAATTTTTTCCCAGTCGTAGTTAAGTTCTTTAACCTTATCTTTCATTTCAAGGGCAGTTTTAACAGCTAAAAGGGCGTGATCTTTTTCATCTATTGGAGCACCCCAGAATGCCATTATAGCATCACCGATGAATTTATCCAGGGTTCCATTATTATTGAAAATAATGGTTGTCATGTTAAAGAGGTATTCGTTTAACATTCTGACAACAATTTCAGCGGGGTTGTTTTCAGAAAAAGTTGTAAAGCCCCTTATATCAGAAAAAAGTATCGTTAGTTCTTTTCTTCTACTTTTTTCGGAACTTAATTGTTCCGGGTCATCCATTACGGCTTTTAATACTTCAGGTGATAAATAATTTGCCATTGCAGCTTTAATTTGCTTTTTATTTTTACCTTCGGTCATAGAATATATAGCTACAGATAATAAAGTAGATATAATAATACCGATTAATAAATTACTAATAAACAGTGCTATATTAAATGATCCAAAAAGCCATATTGATATAAATATAGCAAGTATTATAGAGATAATTGGATATAAAGCAGATGTTATAGAATCTTTTGAAACAGCTAAAAATACAGCTAATGAAGTGATAAAACTAAACAAAATTACAATTAAAACTGTAAAACCGATATTTAATGGTTTGATGAAATTATTAGATATCAAACTATCAAGAACATAAGCGTGATTATATACTCCAGGTATTCTATCAAATGGACTTCCAATAAAATCTTCAGCACCTTTAGATGTAACACCAACTAAAACAAGTTTATCTTTGAAAAAATCAGGGTCTAAAATTGTTCCAGGAATAGATTTAATTATTTTTGATATTTCTTCATCGCTAAGGTTATTATCTTTTTTGTAATTTAAAATGGTGTCATAATCACTTAATAATTTCCAGGCACTTTTTTTATTATAGATAAAGTTTGTTAATAGTGCTTTTTTAGATATTAAAGTAACTAATTCATTCCATTCTTTATTGTTATAGCCTGAAATGTCTTTTAGTTTATTTAATGAATCAAGAAAAAAGGTATCAATTATTTTTGAATCTGAATTAGATAAATCGATATCAAGATTTATTGATTTTGACATCTTTTTAAAATCAGGATAGTTATCAGCAAAAGTATTATAATAATCTTTAATATCAGCCTTCTTATAGTTTTTGTATATTTGTAATGTAATAATATCATTAATTTCTTTAAGTTGATCTTCAGTTAATTTTGATTTAGCAACAAATTTATTTATTGAAGTAGTTAATTTAGAAAGATCACTAGTACCGCCAAGCCAGTTAATGTATACTTTATTATCACTGGTAACAGGTATTTTTATTTTATTAATTTCAAAATATTTGCCCGGATTTAAGATAATTTGTTTAGTATTATTTAAATCTAAAAAACAAGATAATGATAAAGAAGGATAGCATTTATTTTGATTGCAGAATATTAAATCATTGGTTCTTTTAACTCCATCAGAATCCTGATTGCTATTTAAAAAGCCAATTCCTTTCGATACTTCCCACAATTTTTTGAATGGTGGTGTTATTATTCTTTTATCATCATTAAAATCGAATGTAATTAAAGGTTGATCATTAACTAACTTGATATCTATGCTTGATTTTTCCAGTAATGCTGGGTCAGGGTTAAAATCTTTTGCTAATGGGGTGTGTTTTACCCCCAGATAAACATTTCCAGCTTCTTGAGTTGATTTAACTAAAAATTTATCATTATCTATATCACTTTTAGTATCTTTTTTAGGTACCTGATACATAATATCGAACATTATAGATTTAGCACCAGCATATTTTAAGTATTCTATAACTTTTGCTGTTTCAGATCTGGGATATGGCCAGAATTTACCGAGTTTCTTATCGGTTGAATCATTAAACAGTACTAATACAATATTATCTGATACAAATTTTGTACTATCACCAGAAAAAAATGATTGCCGTGTTCGAAATAAACTATCAAGCCAGACTCCATTAGCTTTGTCGATGATTCCTGGTATTGCAAGGTTCAGACAATATAATAGAATAAAACTAATGGCAGTGCTTAATATTCCACAATAAATACTATATTGAAAATATTTTTTCTTTTTTTCCTGTTTCTTGTTGCTTTTCATAATGCCTTATCTTTTAAATACTATCTATAATCGATTTAAATTCCTTTTTATTTATTCTTTTATTTTTGATTTTTAACAGATCTTCATCTTCAATTTGATCTTTAACTTTATCAATTCTATCAGAAGTTTTTGGATGTCTGTAGCTAAAGACAGGGGTGTATTGTTTGCCTACATTTTCAGCTATATTATCAACGTTTTCTTCAATTTTATTAAGTGTCATCAAAAAACCTCTCAGCCCATTTGGGTGATAACCAGACTTAGAAGCAAATAATGTGCCAAATTTATCTGCCATGTATTCATTATCATTACCTACGAATAACAATTGTCGTGCCAGTTTGATATTTTCAGTATTTACAATATTATTACAACTATTAGAACCCTGGCAAACAGAAAACATTGATGACATTACGTTATTATTTGTATAGTCAATAGGATCATCAGATTTCATAGCCTCAACTATGTCAGGGTTGGCGTGGTTTTTCCTGGTAAAATCTCTTTCTTTGAAATTTGGTTTAAGGTTATCATTATTGTTAAAATCACCTGGCGGCTTTCTATCAGCTCCTTCTTCAAAAGATTGCTTATCAGGTGTATAAATATCATTATCAGGGGAAGAAAAGTTGTCAAATGAACCATCCTCATTGTCTGCAACAAAGTTACTATCGTTAATAGTTTCTCTAAAATCAAATGTAATATTATCTCGTGGTTCTAAAAAGTAACCAGAATTAGCAGGGTTGAAGCCACCATCAATTAAATAATTACCTCCAAATTCAGTAAATTCATCTTGAGGTGTTCCATCAAAGAAATCTTGTTGAATAACATTATCAGAATCCGGATCATTAATTAATGATATTCTTTCTCCGGTAATATTGTTAACAAGGAAAATATCTCCAGGCCCTATTACAATTGGAGTTGAGTTATCGGGAACAAAGCCCCAGTCTACAATAAAAGGGTTTAATGCAGGGTCTTCTTCCGGTGGAGGAAGTGGTGCACCATTGGTGGTTTCAATAGCAATTGTCTTTACGTTTATATTTCCGGTTGGTCCACTAAAATAAGTGCTATATTCATAAGGACTGCTGGCAGATAAAGCCCCTGCCTGTGAACCATTTGCATACACAAATACATTAAAAAAATTATCGCCTATTGATATATACCCGTTATCGGTAGCGGGTATGGGGTTTGATGTAATATTAAACCCGTCAATAAAATCTAAAACCAGGTTGCCAGGAACAAATGACTTTCTAATTAATAAATTACCAGAATCATAATATGATATTCCGTCCATTTGAACAAAACTATTTGGGCCAAAAATTACTCTGCCCTGTGCTGTTGTGATTCCGACATTTCCATCTTGAGAATGAACGTAGCCATCTATAACAATATTACCCTGTATAGCTGATGTTAATGGATCCGGAACATTATTAAAAGCAATTTCCACGCCTTCTACTGTAGCTCCGGCAGGAACGCTTAAATTATTTGTTGAATCTATTCTTACATAGCCATTATTTGCGGTAGCGTTGTTAACAACAATTCCGTTAAGTAAATCAGTGAATATAATATTACCTGCTCCGTTAACAGACATATTAACCTGATCAAAATCACCTCTTACAGATAATTCTCCATTTGTTGTCTGAACATTTAAGTTAGATGCTCTAGAATTTTGAACTGTGCCCATATAAACATATGATATTATATTCATTCCGCCGTCAGCATCAATTATGTTGGCTGATCCTTCAGTTTTTACAAGAACATCCTGGAAATTATTTGCTACGTTGGCTGATACACCAGCAAGACCTGTTGCAAAAGGGGCATTTAAGCCAACCATGGAATCAGAGAAGTCTGAATTTGCTATATTTACACCATCTATTACAGCAGAATTAATATAAGAGCTAAATATAAATGAACCGTAATCAAAACTGCCATAAGAGTTGGTCGGCTTGCCTAAAACATTTACTCTGCCAATAATTGGTGGATCAAAAATATTATAAATAGGGTCACCTACGGCAAGAGATGCTCCATAGTTTCCAATATAGATATTTTCAAAGGAAATATCATTTAAAACGCCATTAATATCAATTCCTGTTGAATTTACAGCTATGTTACCATCAGTGAATCTCGATATAGCGAAAACGCCTCCCTCAAGGGTATTCTGGTTGAATGATTGAATTATTGCTGATGGATAGAAAGAGGTTCCATTTATTATATTATTTACATTCATTGTTATTATTGGGCTAACATCAGGGTCTGATGTTATGACTCTTAATAAGGGGGGAGTCGGGCTTAAATTGTCAAATTCAAGAGTGTTAGCTGAAATAAAAATTCTATCTTCATCATCTGGTGAAGACAATGTACCATCAATTTCAACTGTTCCTGATATAAATAAATTTCCTTCTGATTCAAGAGCAATTTCTGCAGGCCCTCCAATTGGAACGGATTGAATAGTGGCAGAGTTTTCAACCCTTAAATCTGATCCAGGGTTTTCTTGAAAAATTAGAATATCACTACCAACGGCCTGAATATTTCCAGATAAAATTATATCTCCAAGCGTTCCAGAAGGGTGAATTATTGATATATCATCAGCTTGAATAGATGCAAGATTTAGTAATGTTATATTTCCATTATTTATTATATTTGCTTGCCCATTATTAGCAATAATGTCCGAAATATTTAGATTGGGAGATGTTGTATTAAGATTAATGTTACCAGTTCCTGCATTAAGTATATTGGCAATGGCTATATTCCCCCATAGGTTTAAATTTCCAGCATATCCTATAGGGGTTGATAAATTTAAACTGTAGATATTCACATCATTAAAATAGCCAGTCCTAGAAGAAATATCTATAGACATACCGCTAAAGCTATCTGCTATTATAGCATTACCATTTGTTATAATACTTAGAAGGCTAAAATCATTATTTAAATTAGCAAGTAAACCAATATTTCCATTTCCAACATCAGGCGCTTGTGCAATAGCATCAATATTTCTTGCTGCAAAATTAATATTATTAAATGTTATAGCATTGCCGGGTGCATTTATATTAGTAAATGCAAGAAAAACTCCATTGTCATAAGCGGTTGATACTGGTAACGCATTAATAGTAATTCTTCCAAGATAGGGGTCAAATTCTACAGGGTTTCCGATCAATAAAGATGCTTGATTGTTGCCCAGGTTAACATTAGATAAGTCAACCGTAGAAACTGGTGCACCTATGGATGTTGTAATGTTTAATAAATTACCATTTAATATCATATTATGATCAACTGTATCTGGTTGAAATGCAAAAATACCTGCATTACCTGTATTATCAAAGTTTCTAATTTCATTTCCTGCAACATTTAAGTTGTTTACTGCATCTGCCCTCATAATAATAGGGTAATTAGCTCCTACAGAGTTAATAACGATATCGCTATTTCCTGCTATATCTAAATTGATAGTTGGAGCTTCAAATCTTAAATATTTTTCATAGCCAGGTATTGTATCAAAAACACCTATAACATTTGCATTAATATTTATCTGGTTACCTGCCATGAAATTTATTGAACTGCCAGAAATAACCTGGGAGCTGGTAGTTATGTTATTAACAGCATCTAGCCCAACTTCGACACCTTCTATTAAATTGAAATTTGAAGCTATTATATCGTAACCTGCAACTCTTATATTTGGAGGGGTAAAGGCCTGATTATTATCAATATCAGCAAAAAAATCATTATTTAAATGTATAGCGGGGCCTCCTGAGAAATCAAAGCCCACTTCAATGTTTTGATGCAGGTTATTTGGGCTTGTTGTTATGATAAATTCTCCGGACTTTGATGTTGCATTTTGCCCTAAAACACTAATAAATCCTGGAGGATCATTGGTTATAATATCAGCTGTCATAAAAATCTGACTAACTAAAGCAGCAGCAGGATTAGTAATTGTTGGCCTGGCAAGAATAGAGCCAGTATTAACAATCGATGTATTTCCCAATTGATTAATAAAATTTGGGTCGTCTTCAGCCCTTAATGCTATAATACCGCCAAAAGCTTCAGGGGTACCAAATGCTGGCTCGGTAATAATACCACCGGAATTTGAGATTCTTCCAGGATAACCACCAGTCAGTGATTCACTTGATGCGACAGAAAGAGTTATCTCTCCTTCTCTAGCCTGGATAAGGCCAGCATTTTGGATTTCTCCAGGGTTTACTATCGCAGGGAAAAATGCTAAAGGAGGAAAATCAGTAGAAAAGACGTCATAAACTTGAGAGGTTGAAAGATCCATTTTGGCCTCTCTGCCAATAGCAACATTAATAGAGCCACCAGGAATATCAACTCCAAATCTGTTTTGAATGTGAATACTTCCGGAAGCTTGATTTGTAAACCCTAATGAGTCTATTAATATTGTTGGAGGTGCACCAGCGAATGTATCTGTGCCATCAGCTCTTATTAAACCGGCATTTGTAATTGGGCCAGAAAAAGAACTTTTAACAAATATAAGTGGGCTGGCAGGATTAATTCCATTTGTTGTTGTTAAGTCTGTGTCATTATACATATCCCAGAGGCCACCATTATAATTAATCTGGTTGGCAGTAGTTAATATTAGGGAACCAACATTTATAGTAGCATTAGGCCCAATAGTTATACCGCTTGGTGAGGCAAACATCATAGTTCCACCAACATGAGGCAATGGGCTAGAGATTATACCATTTATAAGTGTATCTAATATGGCAGGATTAGAGATTCTATTCATCATAAAAAATATAGAATTTGGATAAACGAATCTAACTTCGTTAAGGTCGGTATTATAAACTTCAAAATCTGAAAAGTTGTTTACTGCAACATTGTTGAATATATTTGGAGCATTTGTTGTAATATTAGCGATTCCGGCTACGGTGGTAACATTTGTATTAGGGCCGGGAGTTATTGTTGAAACCTGTGAATATACTGGGGATGAAAGTAAAGCAAGGGTTAAGCAGTAAAACAAATATTTATATAACAAATTATAATTAGGTTTTAAATTAGTCATACTACTAATATCCTATACTGTTTATCTGATAACTACCCGGAAAATGGCATTT